>JBAWZG010000525.1:0-1508 GCA_037143155.1 Bacteroidia bacterium | reverse complement strand
ATGTAGTCGATCAAAATAATCAGCAAATCAGCCTTTTCGGGAACAGCATGTACTCCTCGAATTCGAACTGGGAAGGCCAGAAATATTACAATGAAGATGTGATTAAATGGCTGAAAAAGGATTTTAGGGCAACCATCATTCGGGTTGCACTGGGCGTTGAGGAATCAAGCGGATATATTGATGATCCGGCAGGAAATATGGAAAGAGTAAAGAAAGTTGTTGAGGCAGGCATCGCCAATGGTTTATATGTGCTCATCGATTTTCACAGCTTCAAGGCCGAAGACTATTCGGCGCAGGCTGTTACTTTTTTTACCGAAATGGCCAGATGTTACGGGAAATACGACAACGTGATGTACGAGATTTACAACGAACCACTCAAAGTTTCGTGGAGCCAGGTGGTAAAACCCTACGCAGAAACGGTAATTTCAGCTATTCGGGCCATCGACCCCGACAACCTGATTATTGTGGGATCGCCCTATTGGTCGCAAAAAGTAGTAGATGCTGCCAACGATCCGATTAAAGACAAAAATGTGGCCTACACGCTGCATTTCTACGCCGGCACACACGGCCAGTCGTTACGCGATGATGCAACGCTGGCTATGCAAAAAGGAATTGCGCTGTTTGTTACCGAATGGGGAACCTGCGATTCTTCGGGCGACGGCGGCTTTAATCCTGCTGCTACCGATGTCTGGCTGAAATTCTGTAAAGACAATATGCTGAGCATGTGCAACTGGGCGGTAAATGATAAGGCCCAAACGGTTTCAATCATCAAACCAGGCTCGAATCCAAAAGGAGGCTGGACTGCTGCCGATTACACCGAGTCCGGAACTTATGTCCGTGAAAAAATGAGGAATTGGAAAGTAACCGCAGAAGAAAAGAAATGAGTTTTCGGCCTTACGTTTCAGTAGCTTAATTCGCTTTTATTTATTCTAAATCAAATACTTAAATGAAGAACACTTTAATTACAACAGCTTTCGTCGGACTTGCGATCGTATTTACCCAAGCCCAGCCAAAACTTACCGGTCATGGTTTCTATGACGACTTTTCCACAAAAACTGAATTAATCGCTGACGCATCAACAGGTCGCGGCCTACACTGGACCACCACTTTCCCGGAACAGGTTTTAACCCGTGATGTTGCAAACAAATGCCTGAAAGTAAAAATGACTCAGAAGAAGTGGGAATACCATCCATTCACTGTCACCTTCGGAGATTCCAATGGTCCGGCAGAAGGTGGCGATCCATACACCATCGATCTTTCGGGCAATGGAGAATATTCGTTTGATATTACCAATACAGGTTCAGAAGGAATCTCGGTTCGGGTCAAGGCCATTGACCTTGAAAATCGCGAAATTGATTGTGCTCCGGGGGCAAAAGATTTTGGTGAAATCTGGAAATACCAGACTCAAATTGAAGTTCCTCCGGGTAAAACGGTAAGCATGAAAGCCGGCACACCAAACGGAGCCGGCGGCGGTATTTTAAATACCTGTGATTTTACCAAAGAAGTTT
>JBAWZG010000524.1:0-1517 GCA_037143155.1 Bacteroidia bacterium | reverse complement strand
GACCAATATCTTTATGCAATCGGGCAAGGTTTTCGAAATAGGAAACGAGCTGAGAGAATTTTGCTGACATCATATGGAGTGATTAAGGGGGTGTTGATTATTTGTGCGATCGAGCGTTTTCCTTGTATTTTCGGGTCATGTAGGCAAAGATTGTATTGGCTGGCTTTGCTGCCCAGACTTCGTCATGAATGATGTCGTCACCCACAAAATTTTGAAAGACTTTGATCCAGATGTTAGGGTCTCTTTGGATTTCTGGCAAGACAATATTACCATCCGAAACGGACGGAATAGTTGTCAATTCAACTACTGTGTGAAAAATGAGAGGGTATGCCAAAGCCAGCCATTCATGCATTAGCTGGTAATTAAGAACAATTGCTTCACGTATATTTTTATCAATTTTTCCAATCAGGGAATAACGGCTTTGAATCCGTTTTTCATCAAATGATTCATCTTTTCTGAAATACAGCGATGCGATGAATTTATTCAGATCTGTTTCATCGTTGGATTGCTGATAATTGGCAAAGTAGGTATCTGCAAATATGAACTGACCGAATGATATTCCTTTAAGTTTGCCTTCAGGAGCACACAAACAAATTCCTTTACGATAAATAAAAATCCTACGAATAATAAATTCATGATAAGGTTTCTGATCACTGACAAACGCAAAGATTTCCATGAGTTTATACAGTTCGAAGTCAGACAATTTGCTTATTACAAGCTTCTTCAGCCTTGACATCACTTTCAGAAAAGCAATGTCTGAAAGTGTCGATTTATGAAGGCAGGCAATTGCGATCAGTTGCTGTTGAGTGACATCAGCCCAATTCTGAGGAACATTGCTGCTGGCCTTTCTGGTGATCGGAATCCAACTGACAGGCCGGTATCTGACTTCGATTTTTAACATGCCCAAAATGATTTTTTGTCGGTATTATTCCGTCGCAGCGCATTACCGCTCTGTCCGGAATATGCAGGCCAGTCTGTTGGATTGGCAATGAGATAGCTTTTAAGTTGCTCCAGATAATTCAATCCAACTGCTTTGTTGCGCTTTGCCAGAAAGTTAATCCGGTCACTTTCTGAAGGCTGCTGATTGGTCGTTAAGTTATTGCCGGACGTAGTACTTTCGAAGTACAAGCCCTTCTCCGTAAGATCTGCTCCGCTTTCTTCCATTAACAGCGCCGTCGCAAGATAGGCCAACGCTTTTTGAATAGACGGAAGAATAGCCAACACCTTTTCTGATGGTTTTGGCTTTAGCATTTCCAATTTTATTTCATGGAAAATAGTTTCTCCCAACAGTGGTTTGATTTCCATATCTTCCACCAGTTGCATGGGGGATTTCAAACGCAGAAAAGTCAGTCTGCTGTGATTAATGAAAACAATCGCATTGAAAGTGCTGGTATCCGGAATGAAGGATGATTTAAGGATAGTCCAGGCATTTGAATCAACAAAAGATTTGAAATTGATCGGTTCACCTGCTGATTTTTTGATTTCCATCTCAAGGTAGAAAAGGATTTCGTCCAAAC
>JBAWZG010000523.1:0-1523 GCA_037143155.1 Bacteroidia bacterium | reverse complement strand
ACCGCACCGTGGCTTTTGCTTCAGCAATTAGGCTATCAAAACATTAAAATTTTGAAAGGCGGGTATTCATCGGAACAAAAATTTAAAGCACCGGCATTATCATCCACAGAGACCATGCAACTCGATATCGAAGCAATTCATTTAAATTCCCAACCGATTGAGGTCTTATCTGTAAAACCTGAAACCAAAAAATCAGAGGCAGTAATTCCTGTCCGGAAAAAAGGAACTTCCGGCGGAGGCTGCTGAGAATATTCAGCAATACCGGGATGAATAAAGTTTTGAAGTATTGACTTATTTCACAAGTAAAACTTCATGAATATTCATTTCAATGGTTTCTGTTGGCAGTGCCCCCATAGTTGCCTGAGGCATGCCGGTAACGGGAATAAATAGCAGGGTTGGCAAACTTGTAATTCCGAGGCTTTGAGACAGCATCTGCTCCTTATCGGTATCGACTTTATAAACAATTACCTTGCCGGCAAACTTTTTTGCAATTTCCTCAACGCGGGGCGATAATTGTTTACATGGGCCGCACCAGGTAGCATAAAAATCGATGATGGCAGGCAGCTTTCCTTCATATTTCCACTCCTTATTGACTTCGTAATTAAATACCTTTTGCTTAAACTCTTCATTTGTCAATACAATTACAGTTCCGGTAACTAAATTAATGTTGCTGCCAGTCTTGGTCGGGTTTCCGGCATTGCAGTTGCTCTGAAAGCTAAATATACCGAGCAAAATTGAAATCAGAATTTTTTTCATGTTCCTATTGATTTGTATTTTTATCTTCAGCATCTTCCTCTGGCACATGGACTGTTCACCAGAAAGTAGCCCAGGGCAGCACCCCATACAGTACTCATGATGGGACTACTCGTAATGGCACAAGTTCCGGAAGTACAGCCGACAAAGTGATAATAGGAAAAACCGGCCACGGCACCTATCGTAACCGAAAGAAAGGGTCTCCAGAAATTCCAGGTTTTGAGATTTTCCTTCCATGTTCCTGATCTTGTTTTAACTTCACAATTATTTTCCATGGCATTTGTTCTAAATTATTTGCCTGCAAAACTAATAAAAGAAAAGATCAAATCGCATTAGTGACACTTAAATCTTTTGGGTGACACTAATTTGTTTACATTTGCATCCGAAAAAATGTTTTATGAGCGAAATATTTAGCAATAGCCTTAATCCTGAACAATTGGATGAAATGTTCGGGAGCGACGATAAATGCCTCGAGTTTCTGGCAGCAATCAAATGGACCAATGGGTTTGTTTGTAAAAAATGTGGCAACACCAACTCGTGTCCGGGCAAGGAGCCGTTTTCACGCCGCTGTACCAAATGCAAGGCCAAGGAAACTGCGACCAATGGAACTGTCTTTCATGGTGTGAAATTCCCGATCAGCAAAGCTTTTTATATTGCTTACCAGGTGTGCAAAGGCAAGGAGGATGTTTCATCCTATGAATTTGGACGCCGGCTTTCGCTGCGCCAAATGACCTGCTGGAATTTTAAAACCAGGATTCAGCATGCATTGG
>JBAWZG010000522.1:0-1533 GCA_037143155.1 Bacteroidia bacterium | reverse complement strand
AACGCAGCTATTTAGCTGAACTGGCAAGCGATTTGCTGTAATCAATTTGAAGATTTGACAATTTGAAGATTTGAAGATTTGACAATTCGATAATTTGAAGATTTGACAATTAGAGATATTAATGATTCCGGGGGTTACCATTTTTGTAAAATCTTGTGATTCTGTGTCATTGGTGGCAAGATATATTTGTCTAAAGGAATCTATTCTGTAATAGTACCATGTGATCCCGATTTTTAGCATAATCAGATTATTATAATAATTTTCGGTTGTAACCGAAAATAAACATACTATATTTCGGTTGCAATCGAAAAATGTTATAGTTTTGAATAAAAAAAGCAAAATGATAATTCGACAATTATCTGAAAACATACAAAAAAATCTATTCTTAAAGAAAGCTGTTGTCATTTTGGGTGCTAGGCAGGTGGGCAAGACTACTCTGCTTCAGCAGCTGAATCTTGAACCAGACAATACTTTGACATTAAACGGTGATGAACCAGATGTAAGGGAGTTATTGACTGGCATCAATTCTTCGAGATTAAGAACTATTATTGGAGATAAAAAAAATATCATTATCGACGAAGCGCAATTAATTCCGGAGATAGGAATGACGTTGAAACTTATTACGGATCAATTAAAAGACGTACAGCTTTTTGTGTCCGGTTCATCGTCGATTGAAGTTGCCAATCAAATCAATGAACCGTTGACTGGAAGGAAACTGGAACATCAAATGTATCCGGTTTCTTTTGGTGAAATGGTCAAGCATCACGGACTTCTCGAAGAAAGGAGGCAACTTCCTCATCGATTGGTCTTTGGATCATACCCTGAGATAATAAGCTCGCCAGGAAATGAAATATTACTCTTGAAAAATATCGCCGGAAGTTATTTATTTAAAGATATCCTCTCGTTTGGTGAAATCAAGAAACCTATTGTTCTCGAAAAATTACTAAAAGCTTTAGCTTTGCAGGTAGGTAACGAAGTGTCGTTCAACGAACTCAGCCAACTTGTTGGTGCCGACAAGGAAACGGTTGAAAAGTATATCGATTTGCTTGAAAAAGCCTTTATTATTTTCCGACTGAATGCTTTGAATAGGAATGTCAGAAATGAAATCAAAAAAGGGAAGAAAATATATTTCATCGATAACGGAATCAGAAATGCAGTAATTGGCAACTTCATTCTATGGGAGAATAGAAATGATAAAGGTGCACTTTGGGAGAATTATCTGGTAAGTGAGCGGATTAAATACCTGAATTATTATGGTTTCTATGGAAGCTTTTATTTTTGGAGAACAACACAACAGCAGGAAGTTGATTTTATAGAGGAGCAGGACGGCAAGTTTAATGCATTTGAATTCAAACTTAGTTCTACTAAAAACACAAAACTTTCAAGCACTTTTCAAAATGCATATTTAGTTGCCGGATATCATACAATCTCCATGTTAAATGTTGAAGACTTTCTTTTGCCTGTCATATAGCAATTTCATAACTCATAACTTATAACTCATAAATAAAATAAATGAATCTCGAAATACTTTGT
>JBAWZG010000521.1:0-1537 GCA_037143155.1 Bacteroidia bacterium | reverse complement strand
GCTAAAAATTCAGTACAAACGTCATTATATCCTCATCCTTCAAATTTTCGCCAAACTTTGACCGGAGCGAGTGCGAGAGCCGTCAAAACGCCCGGCTGAGGGTTCGTTTTGACATCCCGAGTAATCGGGATTGCTTACTTTTCATCCCCGCCTGCCGCGGGCAGGGAATGGAAAAGTAAGAGCCTGTCCGGCTTGAGGACAAAAGATTCTCATATGGAATAAATTCCTTTTCTTTTATCTTCAACAATATGAAGTTATCCAATTATTCTCCTACGGATAAAATTCAAACCACATCATTTTAAAATGAAAAAAGTCATAACATTCTAAATTCTGTTAACCTACCTTTCCGCAGAAACTAAAACATGAATCCATGAAATTCGATCCTGCCTCAAACGTCCAGCATTTAAAACAATTTGGTGAATTTGGAGATGTCAATCCTTCAATAACCGATTCGTCAACTTATACTTTTTTGCATGCCGACGACATGGAAGAAACCTTTCTGGGGCATACCGAAGGCTGTTTTTTATACTCGCGCCACTGGAATCCAACCAACAAATACCTTGCTGATGCTTTGGCGGCTATGGAAGATACCGAGTCCGCCTGGATAACAGCATCAGGAATGGCAGCCATTACCTGCGCCATTCTTCAAGTTTGCAGTGCCGGTGATCACATCGTAACCAGTGTGACTACCTACGGCGGTACCTATGCTTTCCTGAAAAATTACCTTCCAAAATTCAATATCGAAGTCAGCTTTGTGGACATCACTCATCTGGAACAAGTTGAAGCCGCCCTAAAACCAAACACGAAAGTAATTTATACCGAAAGCGTGACCAATCCGCTGTTGCAGGTTTCGGATATTCCCAAACTGGCAGAAATGGCTCATCGTCACCAAACTTTGCTGATGGTTGACAACACCTTCACCCCTATGATTATGTCGCCGGCCCGGATGGGCGCCGATATTGTAGTTTACAGCATGACCAAATTCATCAACGGAAAAAACGACTGTGTAGCCGGTGCTATTTGCGGAACCAAACAGTTTATAGAAGATTTGTCGAATGTGAACAATGGAACCGCGATGCTGCTTGGGCCGGTACTCGATCCGCTTCGGTCTTCTTCTATTCTCAAAAACCTTCATACCTTGCATTTAAGGATCAAACAACACAGCAAAAACGCACTGTTTCTGGCCGAGGAATTAACAAAGGCTGGCCTGAAGCTTTCTTATCCTGGTCTTGAAAATCATCCTCAACATCTACTTCACAAGCAAATCATGAACGAGGATTTCGGCTTTGGCGGAATGCTGGCCATCGACTTCGGAACCGTTCAAAAAGCCAATCAGGTGATGCAGAAAATGCAGCAGGCCGATGTAGGCTACCTGGCCGTCAGTCTGGGTTATTTTAAAACGCTTTTCAGTTGCTCCGGAAAAAGCACCTCGTCCGAAATTCCTGATTCGGTGCAGCATGAAATGGGCTTATCTCAGGGACTGGTGCGGTTTTCAGTAGGAATTGACAACAACATTGAAGTCAGCCTGAAGGCGATT
>JBAWZG010000520.1:0-1547 GCA_037143155.1 Bacteroidia bacterium | reverse complement strand
TATTTTAGACCTTCAAATGAAATTTAATAGCATAAAACATTAAAAATTTCATGTTTGAGATATTGACACACATTTATTCCATTCCTGGTTTTGAAAATAAGCTTGAACTCGATCATATTGTCTATTGATTTAGTGTATCTTTGCCTTGCGTCGATAAACTATCGGCAGAACAAGAAAAGATTAATCCATTTCAAATATTTACAGGCTATGACTATCAATGAACCCAGACCGGAATTCTCCTGGTTCAGAAGAATTTCATCGCAGTTTATTTCAGACAAGGATTTCGATAAACTGGAGAAAACTTCGGTTAAACTTATTTTCAAAAAAGGTGAAACAATCCTGAAACAAGGCGGATTGCCAACTCATGTGGTGTACCTCGAAAAAGGCATTGTGAAGTTTAATTACGAAAATGAATCAAGTAAAAATCTGATTCTGACTATTGTTTCGGCACCGAAAATCCTGGGAGGTGCGAACTTGTTCTATAAAGACAACAATTTATTTTCATTTATTGCTGTTGAAGATTGTGAGGTAATACTGATCGATGCCAAAGTGCTTGAAGAAGTGCTTGTGGAAAATTCAAGATTTGCCATGATGATGTTTCAGGTTGCCTCCGAAATGTTTAAAAAGTCGGTCATGAACTTTATTAGCCTGGCTCACAAACAAAAAGAAGGACGCATTGCCGACATCATTTTATACCTGGCTGCTGAAGTTTATAACGATACTTCGTTTCATCTTTCACTTACACGAAAGGAAATCGCCGAATTTGCAGGCTGTTCAACCGAAAATGTGATCATGACCTTATCAAAATGGCAAACCGAAAAAATCATATCTGTCGACGGCAAAATTTTGGCAATCAAAGACATCGACAAATTAAAATACATCAGTAAAATAGGATAAACATGCTGACAAATAAAACAAGATACTCTATGCTGGCGATGGTCCGGCTGGCGAAAGAATATGGAAAAGGAATTCTAATGATCAACGAAATAGCTGAAAGTGAAAAGATTCCGAAAAGGTTTCTCGAATCTATACTGCTGGAACTTAAAAAAAACGGATATCTGAGCAGCCGGCTCGGTAAAAATGGCGGGTATTTCCTGATAAAAAATCCCAAGGACATCAATCTGCTTGAAATCGTCAGGTTGTTTGAAGGCAGCATTGCCTTGCTCCCCTGCACTTCCGAAAAATACTACGAACACTGTGAACATTGTATTGACGAACAGGGTTGTTTAATCCGTGGAACATTTAAGGATATCAGGCAATATACCTACAATAAGTTGGAAGCAACCAGTTTGGATATGCTGATCTGATCCATGGAACTTGAAATGAAAATAGAAATTGAAACTAATAATACAAACAAATGAGTGAATTTGATGCACGGGCCCGTGAATGGGACAAAGATAAAATGCACACGAATCGTTCGGTAGCTATTGCCACTGAACTTGAAAAAAGGATTCCACTGAATTCTTCGATGAAAGCGCTCGAATATGGAGCTGGGACAGGTATTCTGAGTTTTCTGCTAAAGGACAAATTTTCAGATATTACCTTGA
>JBAWZG010000519.1:0-1549 GCA_037143155.1 Bacteroidia bacterium | reverse complement strand
CGTAATTTGGCGCGTTTACGGAATTCGGGTTCGCCGTTGCAGAAAACAAATCTGACACCGACCTGGTTAATTCATGCTGCGTTTGTAAATTAATTTATTACAATTTTGGAATCTGATTCCAAAATTGTAAATTTGTTTCATGATAAAAAGGGACGCAGAATTTGAATTAAGGACTTTATCTGGCCAGTTTAAAGCAGTAGCAGTAATTGGTCCGAGGCAGTCGGGCAAAACTACGTTGGTTCGTACGATTTTTAATGAAAAGCCATATGCGAACCTGGAGAATCCCGATATACGCAAATTTGCGCTGGAAGATCCCAGGGGCTTTTTATCCAATTATCCTCAAGGGGCAGTACTCGATGAAATTCAGCGAGTTCCGGAACTTTTTTCCTATTTGCAGCAGATTCTTGACGAATCAACCCAAAATGGCCTGTTTATTTTGACGGGATCGAATAATTTTTTGCTTCAGGAGAGTATTTCTCAGAGTTTGGCTGGAAGAGTTGGGTATTTATTTCTATTGCCCTTAAGCCTTCAGGAGATCGGTGACCTGGAAATGAACAGCAATCAATTGATTTTCAGAGGAGGATATCCAGCACTTTACAGCGAAACAACTGAGCCAACAAAATGGTTTCCCAACTACATCCGGACCTATATCGAGCGTGATGTACGCCAAATCAAAAATATCACAGATTTGTATGCTTTCGAGCGTTTCCTGCGTCTTTGTGCGGGACGGATCGGACAATTGCTGAATATGAGTAGCTTGGCTGTTGAAGTTGGAGTTGATGTAAAATCGATCAGTTCGTGGATTGGAATATTGGAAACAAGTTTTATTGTATTCAGATTACATCCTTACCATGCCAATTTTAACAAACGTATTGTGAAAATGTCCAAGTTGTATTTTTATGATACGGGACTGGCTGCTGCCCTGCTTAGTATTGAAAAGGCTGAACAACTCACATTCAATCCTTTTCGGGGAAGTCTTTTCGAAAACATGGTTGTACTCGATTTTCTGAAAAGGAGGTTTAACTCTGGAAAGTCTAACAATTTATTTTTTTGGCGCGATAATGTAGGCAATGAAATTGATCTATTGATAAAAACAGAAAGTCGGCGAATTCCCGTTGAAATCAAATCAGGGCAAACTGTTTCCGATGATTTTTTCAAAGGAATTCATTTTTGGAATAAAATGACTAAAGCTGAAGGTGGCATCGTTATTTATGGAGGCGATATGTTGCAAAAAAGAAGTAATGGCATAATGACAGTTCCTTTGCGTGAAATAAATAAAATAAAAATGGATTGACGAAAACTCTTGCCATTAATTCATCCTTCCATGGCAGGCCGAAGATGGATTTCTGGCGATGCATCCCTGTTAAAAAACCGCCCTTTTGTGAATCCCGAATTGAACATCTGTCGCTTATTCCCTTCTCCGTCGAAGAAGATTTACACTGTCAGGTTTTCGGGCAAAGCCGGACCTTCCAGCGTCGATAGACCTGGAAGCGACCAATGAAGAAGAAACATTAGGTATGCCTCAGGCAGCTAATTTGTAGCCACAAAT
>JBAWZG010000518.1:0-1557 GCA_037143155.1 Bacteroidia bacterium | reverse complement strand
TGGTTGTCCCATTGATTGCGGGAGTTTTCTATGCTTTTGCCGCTCCGGAATACAAATTTATCGGAGGGGAAGAAAATCAAAGTCCTCAAAGGGCATTGTATACCATCACAAAAGACAAAATCGACATCCCTTTCACCAAACAGTTACAAAAAAGCGATTTGGAAACAATTAAAGTAGAATTGGCCAGGCTTGGAATGAAGATTGATTATACTTCACTTGATTTCACAAAAGATGGAAGCCTAAAACAAATCTCAGCTTCAATAAAATATCCCGATGGCACAGGAGGCAGTTTTTCATCAGGAGAACTTACATCGACCGATCATCCGGGATTTAAAATGGAGCCAAATGGAAGTTTCAGCTTTTATCGTCAACAAGCTATTACAGGAAAAGTTATTTCTGAAGACGGAAAACCACTGAAAGGCGCGACAATTGTCATTTCCGGAACAACTATTGGAACAATTACCGATGCGAATGGTAGTTTTAAACTAATCATGACCGATAATTCGCCGATTGTGATTTCGTATGTCGGGTTTGAAACACAAAAAGTGATACCCGTTTTCGGAAAGGAAATGGTGATTACAATGAAGACGAACACGATTCAAATTAATCTTAATCAAACAAATGCAAACAATCAAAAGGAGAATCATCCATATTCAGAGATTAAAATACCATTTGGACGCGAACCTAACCCATTGATAGTTATTGACGGAGTAATTGATGATAATAATAAGAAATATGACAAAATACATCCTGAGACTATTGCATCTGCAAATATTTTGAAAGGAGAATCGGCAACGAAAAAATACGGCGAAAAAGGTAAAAACGGAGTAGTTGAAATTAAATTGAAAAATAAGAATATTTCAGATAGCGAAAAAACAATTGTTTCAAGTCCTTCTCCACCGCAATTTCTGTTTTTGCAAATCAAAAAAGATGGAATGGTTGAGTATACTGAAAATGGCAATACCATCAGAAAGAGCTGCACGTTAGATAATGAGTTGTATCAAATTTTACCATCACTGATCGGGAAAGATCCTAAAGAAAAAGTGCATTTAATGTTTGATGATGGAGTTGATTTGGCAAGGCAAAAAACGGTTCGTGACATATTGCAAAGTTCAAATATCAGTGTAAAAGATGCCAACTCCGGAACAAAACCGGTGATTTCAATCGATGGAAATATTGATGAAAACCATGATATTAATAGTATTCCTCCTGAAACAATTGAATCTATTGCAATTCTAAAAGGAGAATCAGCAATTAGTAAATACGGCGAAAAAGGCAAGAATGGCGTAATGGAAATTACCACCAAAAAGTCTGAAGAGGTAGCTGTGATTGTTGAATCATTACCTGAATTTCCCGGAGGATTGGAGTCATTAAAGAAATTTGTTGCTTCAAGCATGGAATATCCTGCAGTGGCTTTGGAAAAAGGCATTCAAGGGCAAGTTATGGTCGGCTTTGTGGTAAGTAAAACTGGAGAGATTACCAATGTAAGGATCAAAACCAGCGTTGATCCATCGTTGGACAAGGAAGCCATGCGAATAGTGAGTTCGATGCCCCGAT
>JBAWZG010000517.1:0-1568 GCA_037143155.1 Bacteroidia bacterium | reverse complement strand
ACATTTTTTTTGTCTTCAATGTATTTGATCATCGCCAGAAAGACATTCGAATTCCCATTCCAGACAAATACTCGGTCGATCGAATCAATTTTATAGGAGGCAGTTTGGAAATAGCGTAGATCGCCGTTGTTATTGACGAGCAATAAAATCGGTATTTGTGGTTTCCTTTTGTAGAGCGCATTGGCTGCAACGATTGGAATGTTTTTATCCAGTCCAACCATGATAATGGTCAGGTCAAAATCCCGGGAATCGATCAGCCGGATGGCTTCTTCTTCAGTATTAACACTGGTAAAGCGGGGATAGGTATATAGGTTTAACTGAAGGAATTCGCCGAATATTTTGTCGGTAAATTGTCCTTCGCGAACGATGGAGTAACTGTCGTAAAGCGTGGCGAGTAATAGAATTTCTTTTACCTTGGTCGGCATCAGTTCCTGAAAGATATCGCGATCGCTTTTATTTAGTTTATAAATCGATGAAAGTGATACAGCATCAATGTTTTCCATGCCAGAATAGTTTTTGAAGGTGGTATCCGGATTCAATGAATCAGGGAGTGGAAAAGTATAAAAAATATGGCGGAAACGAACATACAGCTGGATTAGATTTTTCAGAATATCATTCAGCTTGTTCCAAAATTGCCGACTGAGTTAAATTCATTGGCATCATTTGACTAAACTGACTTTTTTCTACATTTACACAAAAAGATTTCTCATGATTAATCGAATCCTAACCATTTGCCTGATTTTTCTAATTACTTCAGGAACAACCCATGTTTTTGCCTGTACCAATCTGATTGTAACCCGGGGTGCCAGTAGCGACCAGTCCGTGATGATTACCTATGCGGCCGATTCGCATGTTCGATATGGTGCCATCGCTTTTTATCCGGCAGCCGACCATCAGCCGGGCGATTTGTGCCAGGTTTATCATTACGAAAACGGAAAACTGCTCGGTACAATTCCCGAGGTCGCTCATACTTTTTCGGTTATTCAGTTCATGAACGAGTTTCAGGTGGCCATAGGTGAAACTACCTTTGGCGGACTTGATTCACTGAGTTCACAGCCCGGAGCTATTCTCGATTATGGTTCATTGATGCGGATCGGACTTCAGCGATCCAAAACTGCACGCGAAATGATTCGGGTGATGACAGAACTCGTTGCCCAATATGGCTATATTTCAGGTGGAGAATCCTTCTCTGTTTCCGATGCTAATGAAACCTGGATCATGGAAATGATTGGAAAAGGCAAGTACGAAAAAGGTGCCGTCTGGGTAGCCCGTTTAATTCCTGACGGCTATGTATGTGGTCATGCCAACCAGGCACGCATCACCACTTTTCCTTTTCAGAAAACCAACAACTGGAACGACCCGAAACAAAGTGTGTATCATTCATCCGATGTGATAAGCTTTGCGAAAAAGCATGAATTCTATAAAGGTTCCGATGAATCTTTCAGCTTTTCAGATGTGTACAATCCGGTTCGTTTCGGAGGCGCCCGTTTCTGCGATGCGCGGGTATGGTCGTTCTTCCGGAAAATCAATAAGGAAGTTCGCGAAAATCAGGATTACACCAATTATGC
>JBAWZG010000516.1:0-1572 GCA_037143155.1 Bacteroidia bacterium | reverse complement strand
ACCAGCCCGACCAGCCGGTAGTTCCCGATTCAAAACCGCCATTGGTAATCAGATTCTGCCCGAATGACGGGTTGAATATCAGAATAAACAGGATGGACCAGAATATATATTTCATCAGTAAATAATTTGTTTTTTAATTGTCTGATGGAACTCACATGTTGTCGAAAAATATTTTCATTGGTTATTGTGTTGACGCCAACATGTTCGTTTCATAATTCCAAGAATCAGGTAAAATCTGAATTTGTGTTTATCTTAGGATTTGACAAGTTTTTGTTCTTTCAAATTCACAGCTTTGTAATTTGATAAAATATTCTCCAACAGGTAATCCGGATGCGTCCCAATGTATCGAATAATCACCTGTAGTCAGCGTTTTATTCAATAGAGTCCTGACTTTTGTTCCATTCACATTGAAAACAGACAGTTCGATCGGTTTTTGCTCTGCCAGCGAGAATTGAATAGTTGTGGCAGTTGAAAACGGATTCGGGTAATTTTGTTCCATACTCAATTTTTCATGATGTGAAAAATAAACCTGATTTAATGAGGTCGCATTTTCAACATATGGTGGTGGATTTTTGCGCAAAGAATCAATTGGAATAGTGATCATATTAAATGATTTCCATTCAGGAGTCACAAAACGAAAACGGCCGATTCCCATGTCCGCATTAGTTTTCCATTGGTCCCAGGCAATTGTTTGATTTTGCCACCAGTCGCCGCCAACACTCATTACATATTTAGCTTTGGCACGGTCGTCAGGTAATTCAGCTTTGTCGACCGCCAATCGTGCTTTTACAGTGACATAGCAACCTGCAACGTCGTTTACAGGGTATTTTACCCTTCCAAGTTTAGACCAAAAATGAAAATTATTACCCCCTCCGGCTTTAACCGAAACCGAACCATCAGGTTCGATGCGCTTGTCGGCGGGTTTGTTGACATCTCCCGCGAAATCTTCAACATATGCCGCTCCATCAACACCGACTGACTTTTGCAACAAATGCCATTTCTGGTCCGATTTACTCAGGTAATACATTTCGAGATCCTTTATCTGGACACGAGTATTGGTGGCCGGATTTCCTTCAATCCATTCGTAAAGCTGGCCCCAGGCAATGGCAGCATTCCACCCGGCAGGCGGAACAATAGCCCCAACTCGTGGTTTAAGTGCCCAGTCAATGCTGGTCGGCACTCCGTGCGGGCGACCTTCATGCGGAAGCGTCATGTCGGTAATGATTTCATCCAATGTTGTTTGAGCCTGAATGAACAGCGGAAGAAGGAAAAGGAAAAAGAAAAGTTTTTTCATTGATAATTTCATTTAGTTTCCAATCAGTTTGAATGTCTGGACTTCTTTTTCATTCGTTACCCGAAGCGTATAAAAACCAGGTTCTGCTACCGGAACAAAGTTTTTGGGGGATGCCTGGTCAATTTCTTTGCTGTAAACCTTTTCTCCAAGGACATTAAATAGTTCGATGGTGGTTTCCATATTATTCTGGATGCTGGTTTCCAGGGTAAACGAACCCTTAAACGGATTTGGATATACTTTGAATGAAACCGGTTTTTGATTCAATCCGGTGGTACATT
>JBAWZG010000515.1:0-1581 GCA_037143155.1 Bacteroidia bacterium | reverse complement strand
AATCCAGTAATCCCAACGAATATTCTGCAGATCTCATCATTTATGGCGGAACTTCGGCTGCGGTAACTGCTGCTGTTGAGGCGGTCCAATCCGGTAAAACGGTGTTGGTGGTTTCTCCGGATAAGCATCTTGGCGGACTTTCCTCCGGAGGATTAGGCTATACCGATACCGGAAATAAATCAACTATTGGCGGACTTTCGCGTGAGTTTTACCACCGGGTCTGGCAGCACTACAATGATTCTGCCGCCTGGAAATGGCAAAAGCATTCGGAATATGGAAACAAAGGACAGGGAACCGTGGCGATGGATGGCGAAAACCGAACCATGTGGATTTTTGAACCGCATGTGGCCGAGCAGGTTTTTGAGGATCTCATTGCCGAAAATAAAATTACGGTTTTCCGCGACGAATGGCTCGACCGATCTAATGGAGTGGTGATAGAAACTGGAAAAGTTATCAAAAGGAAAAATATTCGATCCATAAAAACACTCTCAGGAAAAACCTTTTTCGGAAAGATGTTTATTGATGCCACCTACGAAGGGGATTTGATGGCCGCCGCCGGAGTTTCGTATCATGTTGGCCGTGAAGCCTGTTCGGTGTATAACGAAACCTGGAACGGCGTTCAGGCCGATGCCCGTCATCATGGTCATTTTTTTAAAGACAAAATCGACCCGTACAAAATTCCAGGAAAGCCTGAAAGTGGCCTGCTGTATGGCATTTCTCCTGAAAAGATTGCATCCAATTGTTCAGGAGACAACAAAATTCAGGCCTACTGTTTCAGGCTGTGTATGAGCAATCATCCGGGGAATCGGGTGCCGTTCCCGAAGCCGGAAAATTACAATCCGGAGAATTACGAATTGCTGGGCCGTGTTTTTGATGCCGGTTGGCGCGAATGGTTTGATAAGTTTGATATTATTCCAAATAGAAAAACGGACACCAACAATCACGGTCCTTTCAGCATGGATTTTATTGGTATGAATTACGATTATCCGGAAGCAACCTACGAACGACGGAAGGAAATTTTAAAGGAACACGAAGATTATCAGAAGGGCTTGCTGTATTTCGTGCAAAACAATCCTCGGATTCCGAAGGAAATTCATGATGAAATACAAAACTGGGGATTAGCGAAAGACGAATTTCAGGATAACGGAAACTGGTCGCGACAGTTGTACATTCGCGAATCACGACGAATGTTGGGCGAATATGTCACCTCCGAAAACGATGTGTTGGCCAAACACGAAGTGCCCGATCCGGTGGGAATGGGTTCATATGCCATGGATGCGCACAATGCCCAACGCTATGTAAGTTCCGGAGGATATGCGCAAAACGAAGGTGATGTGGGCGTTACTCCACAGGCTCCGTATTCGATTTCATACGGTTCAATTGTTCCAAAAAGTAGTGAATGCCAGAATCTGTTGGTGCCCGTTTGTCTTTCATCGAGCCACATTGCTTATGGCTCAATCCGCATGGAACCGGTGTTTATGATTCTTGGCCAATCGGCGGCCATTGCGGCCTGCAAAGCAATTGACATTGACCATGCCGTTCAGGAAATTCCATACAAAGCTTTGAAAGAGGAACTGTTGA
>JBAWZG010000514.1:0-1587 GCA_037143155.1 Bacteroidia bacterium | reverse complement strand
TCAAATTCAAAGGCTTCATTATGGAAATGTTTCAGAAGAATCCGGATGATTTCCCTTTCTTCCGTTTCAAATGGATTAGCCGTTTTCTTTTCTGTTACCGGAGCTACAGGTTTTGCGGCCTGAACCTGAATTTCCTGAAGCTCTTTCCGGGTATGATCTTCCGATTGTCTGTTCTGAATTTTCCGGATTTCGGAGTACAAAACTGCTTCCTGAACGTCCATCAGTCGGCTGCATTCCTTGATGTATATGGTGCGTGTGATGGTATCGGGAATTACTGAAATCGAATGTACAATTTCATTTATCAGCTTCGCTTTCGATACCGGGTCGTTTTCGACGCTTCCCATCAGCAACTGTGTCTTGAATTTAATAAAATCGGTTTCGTTCTTTTTGATGTATTCGGTCAACTCACCGGCGCTCATCGAACGGGCAAACGAATCGGGATCTTCGCCGCGTGGCAAAGGCAAAACTTTCACGTTGATTCCTTCTTCCAGAACCATATCGATTCCACGAAGCGAAGCTTTTATACCGGCATCGTCGCCATCGTAAACAATGGTAATGTTGGGCGTAAAACGACGGATCAGCCGGATCTGATCGATGGTGAGTGATGTTCCTGAAGAGGCTACCACATTTTCGATTCCGGCCTGATGAAATGACAGTACATCGGTGTATCCTTCAACAAGGAAACATTTGTCAAGTTTGGTAATGTCGCGTTTGGCCTGATAAATTCCGTAAAGCGTTCGCCCTTTGTGGTAGATTTCAGACTCCGGTGAGTTCAGGTATTTGGCCACTTTTTTGTCGTTGGTCAGCGTTCGTCCACCGAATGCGATCACCCGTCCGGCTACGTTGTGAACCGGAAACATCACGCGACCGCCAAAACGGTCACGAATCCAGTCTTCGCGTTTGATGGTGAGGCCGGTTTTTTCCAGAAAATCCATTTTGTAGCCTTCGCGCTGGGCTGCCTGTGTAAAAATATCTTTCCCGTCGGGACAAAAACCGAGTTCAAATTTGGCGATGATGTCGTCGCGGATGCCGCGTTCACGCAGATAACTCAGTCCGATGGTGCGGCCTTCGTTTTCCTTCAGCAAATACCGGCTGAAATATTTTTGTGCAAATCCTGAAACGATCATCATGCTTTCGCGCTCGTCTTTCAGTTGCTTTTCTTCCTGAGATTCTTCCTTTTCCTCAATTTCGATATGAAATTTTTTGGCCAGCCAACGCAGCGCATCCGGATAGCTGAGTTGTTCCAGTTCCATCACAAAATTGACCGAGTTGCCACCTTTTCCGCAGCCAAAGCATTTGAATATTCCCTTGGCCGGAGAAACAGTAAATGAAGGTGTTTTTTCGTTGTGAAAAGGACACAGTCCCAGCTGGTTGACACCCCGTTTTTTGAGTGTAACAAACTCTGAAACAACATCCGAAATGTTTGCTGCATCCAGTATCCGCTCGATGGTAGAAGGATCGATCATAGCTGCAAATGTAAAAATTTAAACCGTGAAACGAATATTTGGATTGGTGGGATTACCTACATTCCGTTGCAAATCCGGATATCGGAACTGACAACTTCTTCCTGCATGTTTAGATGAACGG
>JBAWZG010000513.1:0-1596 GCA_037143155.1 Bacteroidia bacterium | reverse complement strand
CAACCACTCATGATATGCGAAAAATGCCAGATTCTGGTTTCGACACCAATCTCGCAACCCGAATCGATGACAGCAGTTTGGTGGGCAAAATAAGTTGTTTCCATTAGTTGAAAAATTCCCGGATTGATGCGACAATGTGTATTAATTCTTCTTCAGTCAATTCGGTGTGCATGGGCAAAGATAACACTTGTTCCGATAGTTTTTCGGCCACGGGGAAATCTCCTGCACGATAGCCAAGATATTGGTAAGCTTCCTGAAGATGCAAAGAAAGCGGATAATATACCATACCCGGAATCCCTTTGGACTGGAGAAACTTCTTCAGTTCATCGCGCCTTTCGGAGACTTTTACCGTGTATTGATGGAAACTGTGTGAACTGTGTGAAACCCGTGCAGGTATTTTAATTTCCTGAATTCCGGATAATTCCAGGTCGTAATATTCAGCCGCTTGTTGACGATCAAGAACATACTGATCAAGGTATTTAAGTTTCACATCAAGGATTGCAGCCTGCATGGCATCCAACCTCGAATTTATGCCAATTCGGTTGTAATAATACTTTTGACTCATACCATGATTGGCCATCGAACGCAACTTTCCGGCTAACTCATCATTATTTGTAAACAGCGCGCCCCCATCGCCAAATGCACCAAGATTTTTAGTCGGAAAAAAAGAATTGCATGCAATATCACTAATAGTTCCGGCTTTGGCTGTAGTACCATTTTTGAAATAATATTCGGTTCCTAATGCCTGACAAGCATCTTCAACCACAAACAGATTATGGTTTTGAGCAATCTCATTGATCGATTCCATATCGGCACACTGCCCGAACAGATGAACCGGAACAATAGCTTTTGTATTTGGAGTGATGCATTCCCGAATTTTTTCAGGAACAATATTGAAAGAATCTGGATCGACATCAGCCAAAACAGGCTTCAGATTCATTAATGCCAGAACTTCAAGCGTCGAAACAAAAGTAAACGGGGTTGTGATTACTTCGCTACCTTCAGGGATATCCAATGCCATCAATGCCAATTGAAGGGCATCTGTTCCGTTTCCACAAGTGATTACATGATTGACATTCAGATATTTTTTCAGATTTTCTTCCAGTTCAAGAACTTTTCCTCCTTTTACAAATATAGAAGATTCGATCACTTTCTGTATTTCCAGATCAATTTCACCCTTTATTTTGAGGTACTGCTTATATAAATCAACCATTTGAATATTCATAGTTGGGATTTTGTCATTAAACTGAATTTAAAGGATACTGATCTTTTCGATTTCAATGCTTTACTAAACTTAAATTTGATTGGAATATTACTTCACGAAAATAGGAATTTGTTTTATCAGGAAGTTCGATTTATCAATCAAATCGATTAAAAGAATCATAAAATATTAAGTTAAGGTGTAATTGTGTCCAAATACTCCAAATTTACTTATTGAATTACAGCACTTTATAAATTTTATTCGATTTAAATGGTTTATCTGTTGATGGTTTAATATTAAAAGCATATTTTTGCAACCGCTTTTGAAAAACAGAAGCAAATAAGGATGACTCAGTAGCTCAGCTGGTAGAGCACATCCCTTTTAAGGATGGGGTC
>JBAWZG010000512.1:0-1618 GCA_037143155.1 Bacteroidia bacterium | reverse complement strand
ACTAAATTTTCGATGTAGTTGGTTTCCTGAGCCGTTCCGAGCCACAAATCCCAATTCAGTTCTTTTGGAACTTCAGGACGGGTTTTTGGCCAGGGAATTCCCTGGGGCCAGACAGGTCGGTCGGTCCAGCAATAAACTTTTTCGACATCGCCAAGAATCCCGGCTTCGATCCATTCGCGCAGGGTTCGCATACCTTCTGTGGAAGCGCCCTGATCGCCCATTTGGGTGACTACCTTATATTTTTTTGAAGCTTCAGTTAAAATCCGGGCTTCGTAAATATCGTGTGTCAAAGGTTTCTGAAGATACAAATGTTTGTTCAGTTGCATGGCACTGAGGCCGACAAGGGCATGGTTGTGATCGGGAATGGCCACCGTAACGGCATCGAAATTTTTGCTTTCCTTGTCGAACATCTCGCGCCAGTCGTGGTAAAACGGTGCCTTCGGATATTCTTTCCGGCGATCGGCAGCCATGCGGTCGTCCACATCGCACAGACATGAAATCACTGCATTCTTTTTCGGGGTTTTCATGTGAGCCTGAATGTCGGCAGCACCTTCGCCTCCGCAGCCAACAGCGGCAATATACAATTTATCGCTCGGCGGCACATGGCCAAGGCCGCTAACGGTAAAGCTCGGAAGGATCGTAATTGCTGCTGCTCCCGAAGCAGCCATTTCAACGAATTTTCTTCTCGAAATTTCGCCTGAAGCTGATTTTCGAATTGTATTTTCCATCTTTTTTACTATTTACTTTTTCCCTTTTCCTGAAGCGGTTTCACTGCAACTTCTTTAAAGAAAACCACATCGGCATCACCATGATTTTGCAGCCCAAAATATCCGGATTCAGGACGCGGCCCGTGGTAGGGTTCGAAGCTGAATTTGCGTTCCGGAACCGGATCGCCTTCTTTAAAATCGGTCACTTTTATACCGTTCAGGTAAACGATTGTCCGGAGTCCATCAAGCGTGATCTCCATGGTATTCCATTCAGGTCCAGGCTTTCCTGTTTTTGCCAGAGGTTTTGTCAGGGAATACAACATTCCGGTGTAGTGGTAATCATCTTCATCCGAAAGCTCAGGCTGGTTGTCAATCTGAACCTCGTATCCGTAATATACCGGCATCCATTCTTCATAAGGTTCAATTGGTATCCGGATAAAAACTCCGGAATTGCTGTTCGTTTTTTCCATCCTGAAAACGACTTTGAGCGTGCAATTGCTAAACTTTTCTCCTGGCCAGTAAAGCAAACCCATACCGCCATGCGATTTGATCATCCCATCTTCGACATACTGCGATCCCGGACCAACATGTTTCCATCCGGTCAGGTCTTTGCCGTTGAAAAGCTGTCGCCATTCACTTTTATTTGCATCCTGTTCACTTTTTTCGGTAAGAATAATTGTTGCCGCCTGAATCATGGGTGCCATACCGAATAAGATAATTCCAAGTAAAATAATTGCTTTTTTCATTGCTATGTTTTTTTGAAGTTAGATATAGAAATCAATTCGTTGATAATTCTCTATAAATGTATCGATCAAATGGCCAAATTCAAACTATTTAAGAAGTTAATTAGTTGTCCATTCATAATTCATAATTTATAACTTATCAATATTTCAGTCCCAATCGAAATGCTC
>JBAWZG010000511.1:0-1635 GCA_037143155.1 Bacteroidia bacterium | reverse complement strand
ATTGTTACTTTGACAAGGGACATTTCTGCAATTTTACGTGATCTTCAAACTCCTGTCGGAAATGACGGATTGCGCTTGCAACAGGCCAGGCAGCGGCATCGCCCAGCGGACAAATCGTATTTCCTTCTATATGTTTCGAAATGCTAACCAGCAGATCGATGTCTTTCATCGTACCGTGGCCACCTTCAATCCGATGCAATATTTTTTCCATCCACCCTGTTCCTTCACGGCAGGGACTGCACTGGCCGCATGATTCGTGATGATAGAACCTTGAAAAGGTCAAAAGGTTCTTGACAATGCATGTTGTTTCGTCCATCACAATAAATCCGCCCGATCCAAGCATGGTTCCAGTTTCGAATCCACCTTCAGCCAACGATTCATAACTCATCAAACGCGGCTCACCTTTGGCAGTTTTCAGGATGAGTTCTGCCGGAAGGATTGGAACAGAGGAACCTCCCGCCACAACAGCTTTCAGTTTGTTGCCGTTTCGGATTCCACCACAATAATCATCGCTGTATATAAATTCTTCCACCGGAAGTCCAAGTTCTATCTCGTAAATTCCCGGTTTATTGATATGTCCGCAGGCTGAAATCAGTTTTGTTCCTTTGCTGTTCCCAACTCCGATGGCTGCATAGGCTTCGGCGCCATTGTTCATGATCCATGGCAGATTAGCAATGGTTTCCACATTATTTACAACTGTTGGACAATCGTATAATCCGACAATAGCCGGGAACGGCGGCTTGATTCGCGGATTGCCGCGTTTTCCTTCGAGTGATTCGATCAATGCTGTTTCTTCTCCGCAGATGTAAGCACCCGCGCCAGGGTGGCAATACAGGTCGAGCGAATAACCGCTACCTAAAATATTTTTGCCAAGAAAACCATTTGCATAAGCTTCCTCGATTGCTTTTTCGATGATGCGCAACACATAAAACAATTCGCCGCGAATGTAAATGTACGAAGTCCGGGCTCCCAAGGCATAGGAACCGAGGATCATTCCTTCGATGAGTTGGTGCGGATTGAGTTGACCAATGTGCCTATCTTTAAAAGTTCCTGGTTCACTTTCATCAAAATTGCATACAAAATACCTTGGATTACTGGTGCTTTTATCCAGAAAACTCCATTTCATTCCTGCCGGAAAACCTGCTCCACCTCGTCCTTTCAATCCTGATTTTTTTACCTCATCGGTAACCTGATCAGGAGTAAAGTTTTTCAATGTTTTTTCAACCGAAGCATAACCTCCCAGTTTCCGGTAAACCTCGAAACTGGCCAGTCCGGGAACATCACTGTTTTTTAGTAGAATCTGCTGTGCCATCGGTTAAAGGTATGGATTGGTATGCGAGCATTTATTTTCCGACTGCCATTTTTCAAGCAGTTCATCGGCCTTTCCGGTTGTCATTTTTTCATGGTATTCAGTTCCAACCTGAATAACCGGGGCATTTCCACAGGCAGCCAAACATTCAACAGTTTTCAGGCTGAATTGGCCATCGGCAGTCGTTTCGCCGGGTTTGATTCCAAGTCTTTTTTCGAAATGTGCAAGGATATCTTCAGCACCGTTCAACCAGCATGGTCCGGTCTGGCAGACTTCAATCATACAATTTCCGACCGGCTGAAGGTTGAACATGCTGTAAAAAGATG
>JBAWZG010000510.1:0-1635 GCA_037143155.1 Bacteroidia bacterium | reverse complement strand
GGTGGGGTGGTGCTGTAATGGATGGTCCAAAAATGCCATTTTCAGGTGAAAATTTCGTTTATGACCAATTTGCAAATTGTAAAAGAAATCAATCTCAACCATACTATATTTCTAACAAAGGTCGGTATATTTGGAGCGAAAACCCCTTATTCATAGAATTTACATCCGGAAAAATAAATGTTTCAACAAAAAATGCTGAACTTTTTGTGGGTAAAAATGGTGAATCATTAAAATCAGCTTTTACTTATTCAAGCAAAAAGTTTTTTCCCTCGAGTGGAAAAACTCCTGATTCGCTTTTCTTTACCAAACCACAGTATAACACATGGATTGAGTTACAATACAACCAAACTGAAACCGGAATTCTAAAATATGCACAATCTATTATTGATCAGGGCTTTCCTCCGGGCGTGCTTATGATTGACGATAACTGGCAGGAATTTTACGGAACCTGGGAATTTTCCGGTTCAAGGTTTAGTGACCCCAAAGGCATGGTAGAAAAACTACACCAAATGGGATTCAAAGTGATGCTTTGGTTGGCTCCTTTTGTATCGGCTGACACTCCAAATTTCAGAGAATTGGCTGCAAAGAAGGGATTGATGTTTGCCAATCAGGAAAAAACCACTCCGGCTATCGTAAAATGGTGGAATGGATATAGCGGATTATTGGACTTTTCAAATATTAAAACGAGAGAATGGTTGAGGGTTCAATTACAAAGATTGGTCGATAAATATGGTGTTGATGGTTTTAAAGCCGATGGAGGAGATCCAAGATATTTTAAAGGATTATTTTCTTCAACTGATGTATTGCCTAACGAGCAAAGCGTACTTTACGCAAAAATAGGTCTTGAGTTTCCACTTTGCGAAGTAAAAGACACCTGGAAACTGGCAGGATTACCGATTGCACAGCGATTAAGAGACAAAGCTCACACCTGGAGCGACTTACAAGTCTTAATTCCTGATATGATAGCCTTAGGTCTTATCGGACATCCTTATGGCTGCCCCGATATGGTGGGTGGAGGTGAAAATACTTCATTTAAAAGCACCTCAATCATTGATGAAGAACTAGTTGTTCGTTCAGCACAAGTAAGTGCTTTAATGACGATGATACAATTCTCGGTAGCTCCATGGCGTATTTTAAACACTGAAAATCTTGAAATATGCAGAAACATGGCTAATTTACATGCAAAAATGGGAAATGAAATATACCAGTTAGCAAAACAATCAGCAATTTCAGGTGAGCCGATTGTACGAAATATGGAATACGTATTTCCGGGGCTTGGGTTTGAAAACATTAAAGATCAATTTATGCTTGGTGATAATATTCTGGTAGCTCCGGTTGTTGAAAAAGG
Source organism: Bacteroidia bacterium (assembly GCA_037143155.1). GTDB lineage: Bacteria > Bacteroidota > Bacteroidia > Bacteroidales > Prolixibacteraceae > Aquipluma. The sequence continues at coordinate 287 of JBAWZG010000510.1, read as the reverse complement.
TGCTCGTTCACGTGAAGTAATTTTTCCGGCTGGGAAATGGAAAAGTGATGATGGAAGCATTGTGTATGGTCCAAAAAAATTAATAATTGATGTACCTTTGAAAAGACTACCCTGGTTTAGAAAACTAAAATAAACTCATTGAAAATGAAAGTATTAAAGGAAAAGCTGATTAGTATAATTGTGATTTTGTTGATTTCGATTTCAACAATTTCGGCCGATAATTCTATATTTAATGTAAAAGATTATGGGGCAAAAGGTGATGGAATTGCATTAGATACAAAAGCCAT
>JBAWZG010000509.1:0-1643 GCA_037143155.1 Bacteroidia bacterium | reverse complement strand
CGCGGGAAACAGGTGTTCTCAATTTTCTGCATCAATTGTCATGGCGACAAAGGTGATGGCAAAGGTTATCTTTTCACCAGTGGAAAATATCCTTATCCACCAAAAAGTTTGCTGTCGGATAAGGTCAGAAATAATCCAATCGGAGAAATCTATCATGTCGTTTCGGTTGGTTTTGGGGTTATGCCACAGCATGGTTCGCAGGTGAGACCTGAAGACCGCTGGAAAGTGGCGATGTATGTTAAGGAAGTTTTGCAGAAACAGTGAGACGCGCTATAAACTATGAATGATAAGGTATAAGTTGTAAATTGTTTATTGGATTATTCTTTGCCGTCTGCTTCAGCGGACGTATTTAAATTAAAAAACATCTCGGTGAAGAATGTCCCTGATAAAGCAAACGATTTTCGGACGAAATAAAAATATACTCAGAAAAGAGAAAAAAAATATACGATGGAATCAAAAATGCACAACCTGGAAGACAGATTAATTGTTCAAAAGAACTTTAAATACATCCTATACTGTTTGATCGGCATTGGAATAATTTCTATGGTCGCTGGATTTGTTTTGGATCCTGAACGGGCATGGGCCAATTATTTGTTGAACAACTATTATTTTGTTTCGCTGGCCATTGGTGCTGCTTTTTTTGGAGCCATTCAGTACATTTCTCAGGCTGGCTGGTCGTCTGCATTTAAGCGGATTCCTGAAGCGATGGCTTCCTACCTTCCGTTTGCCGCGGTCTTTTTTCTTTTCATGTATTTTGGGATGCACACCCTGTTTCACTGGTCACACGAAGGTATTACCCAAACCGATAAATTACTTGCCCACAAAGCTCCCTACCTGAATGTTCCGTTTTTCTTTTTTCGTGTGGTATTGTTTTTTGGATTGTGGATTTTAATGACCAAACTTCTTCGCCAATTATCACTCAAAGAAGATGCTGAAGGCGGAATGGTCAATTTCTATAAATCGGAGAAGTATTCGAAGATCCTGATCTTTATTCTTGGAATCAGCTTTACCCTTTTTGCTATCGATATGATCATGTCGCTCGAACCGCATTGGTACAGCGGACTTTTTGCTGCGAAAAGTTTCATTGCAGCCTTTTTACATGCCGCAACCGTGATTGCTCTGATCGTAATTATCCTTCATAAAATTGGTCATTTACCCATGCTGAACCGCAGTCACCTGCACGACTTTTCACGATACATTTTTATGCTTTCCATCATTTGGGGCTACTTTAATTTTGCTGAATTCATGATTATCTGGTACGGGAATATTCCTGAAGAAACAATCTTCTATGTAAGCCGGTCACAGGGAGTATTTGGTGTGTTGTTTTTTGCCAATATTATCCTTAACTGGTTTATACCATTCCTTTTTCTGATGCCTCGAATGACTTCCAGAAGCAAGCTTTTCATGTTGCCGATCATTGTTCTATTAATGATTGGACAATATACCGAACTGTATTATTACATCTGGCCGGCAGTGGTTCACGGATCGAAATTCGGAATTCTGGAAATCGGAACTTACCTGGGATTCCTCGGTTTATTTACTTTGGTAGTAACAAATACCTTATCAAAAGCCAATCTGGTACCGTTGAATCATCCATACCTCGAAGAAAGTATTTATCATCAGTTTTAATGCTGTTTGCATTC
>JBAWZG010000508.1:0-1649 GCA_037143155.1 Bacteroidia bacterium | reverse complement strand
GTGCGGGTTACACTTCTGTAACTTCACACCGTTCAGGCGAAACCGAAGATTCAACCATAGCTGATATTGCCGTTGCTACCAACGCCGGACAAATCAAAACCGGTTCATTGAGCCGTTCTGACCGTATGGCAAAATACAACCAGTTACTTCGTATCGAAGAAGAATTGGGCGCTTCAGCCGTTTACGGATACAAAAAAGTGATCAAAAAATAAGCTGAATAAGCGGTTTAAAAAAGCCGGCTCCTGAAAAGGGGCTGGCTTTTTTTTTGTGGGCGATTCTCTCATGTCCATCATATGAATGTAACGGCATAGACATTCCATTTGGATTACTGGTTACAAAGCTACCCAATCAGGATATATATAACAATTTCAGATCGTAATCCAATATTATTATAATATTTTCAGATTACGATCTGAAATTGTTATATATTAGCAGAAAAAACATCATGGTTATCTCCAGAGAATTGGAACAGATTGTTGTTAATAAGCTTTACCAAAAGAAAGCGATTGTAGTTGTGGGACCACGTCAGGTTGGGAAAACTACTTTGCTGAATATGATAGCAAAAAGTAGTCATAAGGAGATATTATTCCTTAACTGTGACGAACCTGATGTGCGTAAAAAATTGGATTTGCCTTCTTCTACACAATTAAAAGCATTCATTGGAAATGCAGAATTAATTTTGATAGACGAAGCACAACGGGTGAAAGATATTGGCATCACGCTCAAATTGTTGATTGATAATTTTCCTGAAAAGCAAGTCGTGGTAACAGGATCCTCGGCATTGGAACTATCAAACTCTATTAACGAACCACTAACCGGAAGAAAATTCGAATATAAAATGTTCCCTTTCTCTTTTCAGGAATTAGTGAATGTAAATGGCTTGACCGTAGAAAACCGATTGTTGGAACACAGGATGATTTATGGCATGTATCCTGATGTGGTGAACAATCAGGGAAGCGAGCGGGAAATCCTGACGAATATCGTGTCAAGTTATTTGTATAAAGACATTTTTGAATTTCAGGATATTCGTAAACCCGAAATTATTGAAAAGCTGCTTCAGGCTTTGGCACTGCAAATTGGGAGTGAGGTTTCCTTCCATGAGATTTCGAAACTGCTTGGCATCGATTCAGCCACTGTCCAGCGCTACATCAACTTGCTCGAAAAATCATACATTCTATTTCATTTGCGGTCGTTTAGCAGAAATGTGCGCAATGAACTAAAAAAGAGTACAAAAGTATATTTCTATGACAACGGAGTTCGCAATGCCTTGATTTCTAACTACAATCAATTGGCTATTCGGAATGATGTTGGAGCATTGTGGGAAAATTTTTTAATCAGTGAGCGATTCAAACGTAACAACTATTCGATGAATTACGCTAATTTCTATTTCTGGCGAACCACCCAGCAACAAGAAATAGATTATATTGAAGAATGCGATGGTCAATTGTTCTGTTACGAATTAAAGTGGAATGCAAAGAAAAAGGCGTCATTATCCACTACCTTTTCGTCCAACTACCCTAACGCATCATTTAAAATAATCAATCCCGAAAATTACATGGATTTTATAGGATTTGAAAATAAGCAATAATTGTACTTCTTTTTTTCATCCTCATGTAATGAAATCCTACCAACTTCGTCTTAACTTTGAA
>JBAWZG010000507.1:0-1673 GCA_037143155.1 Bacteroidia bacterium | reverse complement strand
AAAATACTGAAAATTGGTGCGGTAGTTTCCCGAGTACTCGGGATTAGAATATCGGCCTAACGTTAATTAAAAATACTGAAAATTGGTGCGGTAGTTCAGTCGGTTAGAATATCGGCCTGTCACGCCGAGGGTCGCGGGTTCGAGTCCCGTCCGCACCGCGAAAAGGTTACTTCGAAAGAGGTAACCTTTTTTTAATTATGCCTTAAAACCTTTTTCCATGTTTTTTACCTATATCATACAAAGTCAAGATGATAATAGCTATTATATCGGACATTCTTCTGATATTATAAAAAGGTTGGAATATCACAATCAAGGATTATCCAGGTACACATCGAAAAAAGTTCCTTGGAAACTAGTTTATATTGAGACTTTTCAGACAAAAAAAGAAGCGAATATGAGAGAATTATTCTTTAAAAAGCAACGTAACCGTTCTTTTTATGATCGATTGATTTCAAGCGATTCGAATAAAATTTACCATTTGGACAAATAAAAATCTTGAAAACTGTCACACCGAGGGTTGCGGGTTTCCCGAGTACTCGGGATCCGCACCGCCATTAACAATTAAAGTCCTTGAATTTCAAGGACTTTTTTTTGTTCTATACTCCCATTTTAGAAATAGAATATTTGCTTTCTATGAGCGCCTTCAATAATTGAGGTAAAAAAGATTTACCCCGGCCATCTTCCCAGCGTTTGCCGGGTAACCATCCATCCCGGATATTCCGGCGTAGGAGCACTGATATCATTGAGCTGCTGCAGATCTTCCGGAGTAAGTTGCAGGTTTACTGCCGAAATATTGTCTTTCAATTGATCGAGCGTTTTTGCCCCTATAATTGTACTGCAAACTCCCGGTTGTTTGGTCACCCAATTGAGTGCAACTGTTGCTACTGATACGCCGTGTTGTTTGCCAATTTCTGCCATTACATCAATAATGTCATAGGCTTTAGTTTTATTGATAGGAGGGAAGTCAAATGCATCACGGCGGCTGTTGCCTGCTACTTCGTTGTTCCGGGTATATTTTCCGGAGAGAAAACCACCGGCAAGCGGACTCCATGGCATAATGCCGATTCCTTCGCTTAAAGCCATCGGAACAATTTCCCGCTCGATATCTCGACTGGCGATGGTGTAATAGTTTTGAGAAGCTACAAATTTGGTCCAGCCCATTTTGTCAGCATAACTGTTGGCTTTCATGACCATCCATGCCGGGTGATTGCTGATTCCCAGGTAACGAACTTTTCCAGACCGAACCACATCTTCCAGTCCGCGCATGGTTTCTTCAAGCGGAGTGATCGGATCAACACCATGAATGTACAGTAGGTCGATGTGCGACAGGTTCAGGCGCTGCAAACTGTCGTTCACGGAATCCATGATGTGCAGGCGCGAAAGACCTACCTGATTGGCACCCGGTCCCATTCGAATCCGTAATTTGGTGGCAATAAATACTTCCTGACGAGGTACAGCCAATGTTTTCAGTGCTTCACCCAACATAATTTCCGACAATCCTTCGGAATAAGCATTGGCCGTATCGATGAAATTAATGCCACTATCCAATGATAATCTAATAATTTGGTTCACTTCGTCCTGAGGTACCTGGCCAATGGCTTGCCAGTAACCTTTTCCGCCGAATGTCATGGCTCCGAGACAAAGCTCCGAAACCAAAACCCCTGTTTTTCCAA
>JBAWZG010000506.1:0-1699 GCA_037143155.1 Bacteroidia bacterium | reverse complement strand
CTCTCAGCCCAAAAAGCATATATTTTAGGTTTGAATTTCAATGAATTTGTCCACACTTTGTCCACGCGGTCCATTGCATTTGTATCCAAATTAAGTTTATATTGTGCCGATTAATTTACAAAAATATTCAGGATAAGCTTTTGGATGTCTTGCTTTCCAATAAATACAAAAGGCATAGCCTGCAGCCGACTCCAAATTAAATCAACCGGATTTGAATTTTCCGGAATGAAAGTAATACCAAATAGTGCTGAAACATGAGCAAAAAAAAGTCAACAAATCATTTTGTTATGACCTTTAGAAATAGTCGCAGACCACTTTTTGTTTTATTTGTCGGGATTCTTTTAACTTTTGTTGGAATATACCATTACCACCAGATTATTGAATCGCAAGCCAACCATGATTATTTGATTGATTGCAATGAAATAAAGGTTGAGATTCTGACCGGAATGCATTCTCAGGCCCAGATTATCCGTGTTGCATCGGCATTTATTGAATCTTCAGATACTATAACCCGAGCGGAATGGAAAACTTTTTACCAGCAATCATTGGTTGATAAGGAATTGCCTGGTATCCGGAGTTTTGGTTATGCCGTGGTTATTTCGAACGATCAGCAGAAAAAAAATATTCAGGCGATTCGAAAGGATGGATGTCCTGCAAATACAATTCAATCTCCGGAAGAGAGAAATTTTCAAACCTCCTGCATTTTCATTGAACCATTTATTGGTTCAAATATGCGTTTTCTGGGCTACGATATGTATGCCAAACCCATTCGAAGAAAAGCAATGGAAATGGCCCGGGATTCTGATATGGTCGCCCTTTCAGGGAAAGTAATTTTAGAACATGAAAACGCCCCGGTAAAAGAGGTAAGCACATTGATGTATGTTCCTGTTTTTCGAAACGGCAGCCTGACCAACACCGTTGAACAGCGTCGTAAGGCTATCAAAGGCTGGGTCTTCAGCGCATATCACATGGATGATTTAATGCAGGGGATTTTAGAAGGTGTGGATTCAATAGCTCATAATAAAATCCATCTCCAAATATTCGATGACAGTATTTCGGGCCAGTCGTTATTATACGACAGTCAAGTCAAAGATAAAATCGCCTCAACAAACGATTTAGTCCGGTTTAATTCGATTCCCGTTCTGATTGGCGGCAGGAAATGGATTTTGAATTTTAACCGGTATGACGAGCAGGCTCTTCATTTTCAAGGCTTGGAACTCATTCGGTTAATTGGACTCCTTACGATTAACTTGCTTTTATTTTTCCTGCTTTTATCATTGCAGAATACAAGTTCGCGGGCGCAGAAAATAGCAGAACAGCTAACAAAAAAGTTGAGTATCACCAATAAGGAACTTGCCCGTCAGAACGAAGAACTTAAAAGGTCAGAGGAAGCACTTCGAAATAGTAATGTCTTCAACGAGACCTTACTGAAAACCATTCCATTCGGAATGGATATTGTTGATGATACGGGGACAGTCCTGTTTCAGAGTGATAATTTTAAAGAAATCTTTGGCGAAAATGCAATCGGGGGGAAATGCTGGGATTTGTACAGGGATGATAAAAAACAATGCTCCGATTGTCCTTTGACCAAAAATATAACCGTCGGCAAAACTGAGACTTCCGAATCGCACGGTATTCTTGGGCACAGGATATTTGAGATCAATCATACTGGTATGATTTATCAGGGCAAGAAGGCGGT
>JBAWZG010000505.1:0-1703 GCA_037143155.1 Bacteroidia bacterium | reverse complement strand
TGAGTTACCAGAATGGTTGCATTTTCAGGAGTTTTCAAGGCATTCACGCCTTCGGCCACAATCCGCAGAGCATCGATATCCAGACCGGAATCGGTTTCGTCCAGAATGGCGAGTTTGGGTTCGAGCATGGCCATCTGGAAAATTTCATTCTTCTTTTTTTCTCCGCCCGAAAAACCTTCGTTCACCGAACGGTTGGTCAGTTCAGTATCGAGGTGAAGCATTTCCTTCTTGGCACGCAAAAGTTTCAGAAACTCACCGGCTGTCAATGGCGCCAATCCTTTAAATTTACGGTGTTCATTGACCGATGCCTTCAGGAAATTAATCATTGGTACTCCCGGAATTTCAACCGGATACTGAAAACTCAGGAAAACTCCGCTGCGTGAGCGGACTTCAGGAGAAAGTTCGAGAAGATCCTGCCCCAGAAAGGTGACTTCTCCTTCCAGTATTTCATAATCAGCCTTTCCGGCCAGAATATTGGCCAGCGTACTTTTCCCCGAACCGTTTGGCCCCATGATGGCATGCACTTCGCCGGCTTTCACTTCCAGGTTAATCCCTTTCAGTATCTCTTTGCCTTCAACCGAGGCACGTAAATTTTTTATTGATAACATAAAAGGCCCCCTCCAGCTCCCCCGTAGGGGGAGAGTTTAAAAATCTCCCTTTTCCCCTTCATCAGAGGAAAAGAAGGAATAGAAATTAATATTTGTTTCATTTTATACATTAATGTTTCTGATTTTGATTTCCCAAAAGCCTCCCCCACGGGGAGGTTTGGAGGGGCTATTACCCAACACTGCCTTCCAGACTAATTTGCAGCAGTTTCTGCGCTTCGACGGCAAACTCCATAGGTAGTTTATTCAGGACTTCCCGGGCATACCCGTTGACAATCATTCCGATGGCATCTTCCGTAGAAATGCCGCGCTGGTTGCAGTAAAATATCTGGTCCTCTCCGATTTTAGAAGTCGTGGCTTCGTGCTCGACAATCGACGATTTATTGCCCACTTCGATGTATGGAAAAGTATGTGCGCCGCAGGTTGATCCCAACAAAAGCGAGTCGCACTGCGAAAAGTTGCGCGAGTTAATTGCTCCCGGCATAACTTTAACCAGTCCGCGATAAGAATTATCACTCTTTCCGGCAGAAATACCTTTGGACACGATCGTGCTTTTGGTGTTTTTGCCGATATGAATCATCTTGGTTCCGGTGTCGGCCTGCTGATGGTGATTGGTCAAAGCCACCGAATTAAACTCGCCCACCGAATTGTCGCCAATCAGCACACAGCTTGGATATTTCCAGGTAATTGCTGAACCGGTTTCAACCTGGGTCCAGCTGATTTTTGATGAAACGCCACGGCAAATTCCACGCTTTGTCACAAAATTATAAATTCCACCTAATCCGTTTTTATCGCCCGGATACCAGTTCTGAACCGTTGAATATTTCACCTCAGCACGGTCGAGTGCAATGATTTCGACTACCGCTGCATGCAACTGATTTTCATCGCGCTTCGGAGCAGTACAACCTTCGAGATAACTTACATAGCTATCGTCTTCGGCAATGATCAGCGTACGTTCGAATTGTCCGGTTCCGGCAGTATTAATCCTGAAATAAGTTGAAAGTTCCATCGGACAGCGAACTCCCTTCGGAATAAAGCAAAAAGATCCGTCAGAAAATACGGCTGAATTTAATGCTGCAAAGAAGTTGTCGGTCGTTG
>JBAWZG010000504.1:0-1704 GCA_037143155.1 Bacteroidia bacterium | reverse complement strand
ACCAATAACAGCTCGTGGTTTCAGAATGATTACAGCATTGGCTTTTTGGCCGGCTGGGGTGCTCATCCGCTGGATATCATGATCTGGGCCATGAAAGACCAAATGAACGGCGAATACACCTGCGAAGGAACCGGAAACTTCTGGGAACCGGGCGGAATGTATAACAACATTCTCTCCTGGGACCTGAACTATGAATACAAATCCGGAGTGAAACTGCGGTTTATGAGCAGCGATATCGTTGAGAAAAAGAATGTCTGGAACTACAGGAAAATAAAGGATTACAATACAACCACCTTCTTCGGATCGAAAGGCTGGATCTCTGTTGGCAGAGGCACAGCGGAGTCTAACATTCCGGAACTTGACCAAAAACTCAATAATTTTCCGAAAGATCCGAAAAGCGGACACATCAAGGAAGATGGCTACAAAATGGGACAACTTTATATCGATGTAGTTAAGGGAACTATCAAAGAAACAAATCCTCTGGAGGATGCGATTCTGTCTGATTGCGTGAGTCACATGGGTGATATTGCCATCCGTACCGGACGAAAAATCACCTGGAATCCTGTTGCAGGCGAAGTGGTCGGTGATCCGGAGGCAGATCAAATCTTCCGGAGGGAATCACGGAAACCATATACGGCATAAGCTTAATAACTCAATTTTACCAATATAGAACCACCTTGATGTATTTTCAGGGTGGTTTCTTATTTTTGTCATCCTAATTTGATGCAATATGCGACTTTTCCCCATACATGCCGGTTACTTTTCGTGCGATGGAGGTGCTCTTTTTGGAGTCATTCCAAAAACACTTTGGTCCAAGGTATATCCTGCCGACAGGAACAATGTGACCAAACTAATTCTTCGCTGCCTGTTGGTTGATTCAGGTGAGCGAAAAATTCTGATTGATTCCGGAGTAGGAAACCATTATTCGGACAAAGTGAGGCGAAACAGCGGTCATCAGGAAACGGATGGACTTGAAAAATCACTTGCCGAAAAAGGATATCGTGTGGAAGATATTACCGATGTGCTTTTTACTCACCTTCACTGGGATCATTGCAATGGAGCGGTTCTCAGTGAAGACGGACAATTGAAGCTTCAGTTCCCGAATGCCACACACTGGTGCAGTAAACAGCAATGGGAACACTCCAAAATCTCCAATATTCGCGAACGGGTTGCCTATTTCCCTGAAATTCTGAACTTCCTGAAAAATGAAGGGAACATGCAAATGGTCGAGGATGATTGCGAACTATTCCCCGGAATTTCGGTCCGGATGTTTGATGGGCACACTCCCGGACAGATGATACCTTTCATCGATACCGGAGAAAAAACCTACGTTTACATGGCTGATCTGATTCCGACAGTAGCTAACATTCCGATCGTGTGGCTGGCAGCCTACGATTTATTTCCGGTAACCGCCATGGAAGAAAAGCAGCGATTCCTGAAAGAAGCTGCTGAAAAGAATTACATCCTGTTTTTTGAACACGATCTGTACGCCGAATGTGCAACGGTGCAGTGGTCTGAGAGAGGACCGATCGTGAAGGGAAAGTTTATGCTTTAAACTATTCACGGGTTGACTCGAAGTCGCCTCGTGAATAAAAAACATCTTTGACTTGCCAAATTTAGCTAAATTTAGACGGTTGACTTGCCAAATTTAGCTAAATACGGAAAGTTAACTTGCCAAATTTAGGTTTTTTGAATTTTTTGATT
>JBAWZG010000503.1:0-1704 GCA_037143155.1 Bacteroidia bacterium | reverse complement strand
AGATTGGGATGTCCCTTGAAAATAATCCCAAAAAAATCATATGTTTCCCGCTCCATCCAGTTAGCGGCAGGCCAAATCGAAGTGATGCTGCTTATGGATGGTTGACTGATTTTGATATTGGCTTTAATCCTGATTCGGTGGTTGAAGTTGAAACTGTGAAGATGGTAAACCATTCCAAGTTGTTTTTTTTCAGGATAGTGCATCCCACAGAGTGTTGTAAGGAAATTAAAATCCAGTTCCTTGTCGTCGCGCAGAAATCGCAGAACTTCGGGAACGAATTCTTTCTGAACAGTGATACAAAGCATATCAGCCAGCATTTCTTTTGCCTCAATTCCTTCGGCAAACTGTCTGATGAGTTTGTTGGTAACTATTTGGTTTCTATGTGGTTTTGTCTGTAGCACTTGCTATTCAATATGGTATTGTTTCATTAAATTATTATATCCTTCGGAATTCCTTCTCCTCAGCGATTCATTTCCAACTAATTCCTGAATTTTCAGGATTCCATCAATGATTTGCTCGGGGCGGGGAGGACAGCCGGGCACATAAACATCTACGGGAATAATCCGGTCGATTCCCTGCAATACGCTGTACGTATCAAAAACACCGCCACTTGAGGCGCATGCGCCAACAGCGATAACCCATTTTGGTTCGGCCATTTGTATATAAACTTCACGCAAAACTGGGCCCATTTTCTTTGCTATAGTTCCCATAACCATCAACAAGTCGCTTTGCCGGGGAGAAAAACTTAAGCGTTCTGACCCAAATCGGGCGAGGTCATAGTGTGACGCCATAGTGGCCATAAACTCAATGCCGCAACATGAAGTTGCAAAAGGCAAAGGCCAAAGCGAATTTTTGCGCGCAAGTCCAACTGCTTTGTCAAACGAAGTCGCAAAGAAACCTTGCCCGGTAATTCCTTCAGGCATTTCGGCAATAGCAGGAGATTTGATTTGGTTATCTGGCATGATCTGATGTATTAATCTTCAGTGATTACTTATCCCATTTGAATGCTCCCTTTAGGAGAATATATATAAAACCCGCAAGGACAAGAATCATAAATAAGAACATTTCGACGAATCCATCTTTTCCTAAATCCTTGAAATTCACAGCCCATGGATACATGAAAATGACTTCCACATCGAAGAGAACAAAAAGAATGGCAATTAGAAAATATTTTACCGAAAATGGGCTCCGTGCATTTCCCATTCCTTCGATTCCACATTCGAAATTCTCCAATTTGGCACGTGAGAACCGTTTGGGTCCCAAAAAATGAGTCAGAACCATAGTCGATATAACAAACCCCAGTACTACCAGTGTTTGAATTATTATTGGGATATAATCTTGTGGCATTTTTTATTATTAGAACGAATTTAGAAACGATTACTGAACCGAATTGTTCATAAAACTACAATAATTTTAAATCTTTACAAAGGTGTATCGTTTTCTTAAAAGCTTTTGATTAATTCAGATATTCAGGTCTTTTTTTTAACGAAAAAATAATAGGAACACTCAGAATTGTGTTCAAATTTAATTCAAGCATGACTTTTATATTTCAATCCTTATTTTGGTTAGGTCATCTTATCAAATCTTGCAAATAGATTCAAATCCGTTGAAAAATTAAGCTGCGGATTAACTTTTCTGATGATTTTACATTAAAAGTTATTTTTTCAATTAAAAAGAGGCATTAATTCCATGGGGATTTAAAGA
>JBAWZG010000502.1:0-1725 GCA_037143155.1 Bacteroidia bacterium | reverse complement strand
ACCGCCTTCTTGCCCTGATAAATCATACCAGTATGATTGATCTCAAATATCCTGTCCCCAAGGATACCGTATGATTCGGAAGTCTCAGTTTTGCCAACAGCTACATCTTTGGTCAAGGGACAATCGATGCATTGCTTTTTATCATCCCTGTACAAATCCCAGCATTTTCCCCCGATTGCATTTTCGCCAAAGATTTCTTTAAAATTATCGCTCTGAAACAGGACTGTCCCCGCATCATCAACTATATCCATTCCGAATGGAATGGTTTTGAGTAAGGTCTCGTTGAAGACATTACTATTTCGAAGTGCATCCTCTGACCTTTTAAGTTCTTCGTTCTGATAGTCAAGTTCTTTATTGGTAATACTCAACCTTCTTGTTAACTGTTCTGCTATTTTGTTTGCCCGCAAAGTGGTATTCTGTAATGATAAAAGCAAGAAAAATAAAAGGAAGTTAATCGTAAAGAGACCGATAAACCGGATGAGTTCAAAGCTTTGAAAATGAAGAACAGACTCCTTGTATTGGTTAAAATTTAAAATCCATTTCTTGCCGCCAATCAGAACGGGAATCGAAACGAACCAGATTGAATCATTCGTAATGGCACTTTTTTCTTTAATTGGCCTGTCGTATAATAGCGATTGGCCCGAAATACTGTCATCGAATATTTGGAGATGAATTTTATTATGAGCTATTGAATCTTTACGTCCTATAATTCCACGCATTAAATCATCCATGTGATAAGCACTGTAAACCCAGCCTTTGATGGCTTTACGACGCTGTTCTACAGTGCTGGTGGGGCTGCCGTTTCGAAAAACAGGGACATACATCAATGTACTTGCCTCTTTTACCGTGGAGGTTTCGTGTTCTAAAATTACTTTGCCTGAAAGGGCGACCAGATCAGAATCTATGGCCAATTCCATCGCTTTTCTGCGAATGGGCTTGGCAAACATATCATACCCAAGAAACCGCGAATTAGTATCATTAAATGGTTCAATGAACATGCAGGAGGTTTGAAAAGTTTTCACTTCAGAGGAAACCGTCGTATCTGCAGGACATCCATCTTTCCGAATCGTTTGAATATTTCCTTTTTGCTGACCGTTCGAAACGACGGCTACATAACCAAAACTCCGGATGCCAGGTAATTCCTTCTCAACCAATGATTGCTGGTAAAAAGTTTTCCAGTCCTGACTGCTTACAGTGTCTGAAGATTCAATAAATGCTGATGCAACGCGTATAATCTGGGACTGAGAATGCATTCCGTTCAGAATCTCAATCTTTATTTCATTGCAATTAATCAGATAATCATGTTTGGCTTGCGTTTCAAGAATCTTGTGGTAATGGATTGTTGCACCAAAAGTTAAAAGAAGCCCTATGAATAAGACGAAAAGTGGTTTTCGTACATTTTTAAAACGTAAAACGAAATTGCTTGTTGAATTTTCTTTGCTCATGTTTCAGTACTATTTGGCATATTATGAATGTGAAACCGGGATTTACTGTCATTCCGGAAAACTCAGATTCAAAACATGCTTGTATTACTTAAGCCTCCCTATGTTGCATCTTCAGTGTTTTGGCAAAAGCAATACATTACAAGTCAATTAAATTGTTTTGATAAAAACAATTGGCGCAAGATAAACTTAATTTGGATAAGAATGCAATGAGCCGCGTGGACAAAATGTGGACAAATTCATTGAAATTCAAACCTAAAATATATGCTTTTTGGGCTGAGAG
>JBAWZG010000501.1:0-1726 GCA_037143155.1 Bacteroidia bacterium | reverse complement strand
TCAGGAACAATACGGTTGAAAACGTTTGGCGGGCTGCTGGTGCCGGCTTGTATGGAGGTAAGGATAACAAGTTTTATGATATCATCATTAAAGACAATCTGGAGATTGGTATTACTGTCAACAACTTTTTTACCGGGGTTGGGTTCAATGATAACGGAATGCATGATTTTCACGACATTTCGCTCATTGGATGCGGAACTTTTAATGACACGGACAATTCAAGGGTTGGAGCAATTAATATCAATTGTGCTGCTATCGCCGGAACAAAAGTTCAAAACCTTCGGTTCAACAACATCGATATTACTGATTCAAAATGTGATGCCATCCGCATCGCGAAAAATGCAGGTACTGGAATTTTTAATGTAAAGTTCGAGAATGTTACAGTCAATGGAACAGGAAAGGAATACCCCAACAATAATGTCAATAATGCAATTTCCCAGTTTGGATTTGCTGTTATTTTTGAACAGTTTCCGGTGGGAAACGCAACTTATTGCAATTTGAATTATTCAAATTTGGGTGGAAATTCAAATGGTACAGCTTTTAATACAACTTTAAAAGGAAATTTTTCGTGGACTGCCCTCACTGGCTGTGAACTTTCAGCTGTCACCGGTATAAAACTTATGCCTGCTGACACCAGTATGGCTGGTGGCGCATCGTTGCAACTTGTTCCGAAATTTTCGCCGACGAATGCTTCCAACAAAATTGTTAGCTATACCTCAAGCAATCCGGCAGTCGCTACAGTTAATTATAATGGACTTGTTACCAGTTTATCGAAAGGACAGACGACTCTGACTGTTACGACTCTGGATGGAAATTTCTCGGCAACCTGTAATTTGAATGTAACCAGCACCCCATTGACTGTTTACAAAATTAAGAACCGCTGGCAAAACACCTATCTTTATGATGGAGGCGACGTAGTAAAATATTCGGCTACCGCCAGCGATAAAACCTATCAATGGAAATTGGTAGATGTTGACGGAGTAAAAGAAATTCAGAATTTTTCAACCGGTGATTACATGCACATCGAAAATCTTTTGGGTTACGTCCAATGTACTTCCAGAACGACCGGTGCAATGAGTTCAAGATGGGCATTGGAAGATGCCGGAGATGGGTTTGTAAGGCTTAAAAGCGCATGGAATACGCTGGATTACATGAATCTTGAAAAACTGCAGAATCAGGCATGGTACAGCACCATTGAACCTTCGTGGTGGAGCGCCATGTGGATACTTGAACCAATAATCATTCCAACTTCAGTTCCAACCTTATCGCTTGAAAAAACGGCCGGTATCTATCCCAATCCCTCCAAGGGCGATTTCAACCTGTTGATGACTGATTTTGCCTCGAACGAAAAAGTTTCAATCACTATTTTCAACCTGGCTGGACAGATTCTATACACCAATTCCTGCAACGTCGATGAAAATGGTTTTAAGAATGTGAAAGTTTCTGCCGGAAATATTCTTCCTTCCGGAAATTATCTGGTTGAGGCCAAAGGAAACTTGAATTTTTCGAGAGCTAAACTGCTTATATGCAAGTAGATATTCCGGGAAGTAACTTTCCTGGCGAGAAGACTAAAAACCAGAACTGAATTCATTCCTATTTACCGGCAAGTATCATTTTTGTCAGCTTTCTTCAGGATAATTTCGGTATTTTTGCGAACCTATTTTAAGTTTGATTTATGTCCGATAATTCGAAAGGAGTCTTTTTAACTTTAGGGTCAGTCGTGTTT
>JBAWZG010000500.1:0-1728 GCA_037143155.1 Bacteroidia bacterium | reverse complement strand
GGAGATTTTTAGGTCTCCTTCGTTTCCATCGAATTTTTTAACCTTAGAAGTCATCCCAATCAAAGCAGCCAATTGGCCCCCTGCTGAACTTCCTGTAATGGCAATCCGATCCGGATCAATGTTGTATTTTTTGGCATTCGCACGCAAAAACCGGATGGCTGCTTTCAGGTCATAAACGGCAGCCGGATAAATTGCCTCCGGAGATAGGCGGTATTCGACAGTCACAGTTACATAACCATGATTGGCAATCTGTTGTGCCATAGGCTCCTGCATGGTTCTATTTCCCGACCGCCATCCACCTCCATGAACCATTAGCAGTGCCGGATATTTTCCCTCTTTTTCAGGACGAAAAACATCGAGGTGCAAATCGCGGTTACCAAAAGGCGACGCAGGAATTGTTGTATAAACAACCTCATACTCGGCTTTTACACCTTTCGGAAGATTGGGTTTGACAATTTCAGCCTGCGGAAACTCCTTTCTGATCTTGACCCATGTCTGATATGGGGTATAAGAGGTATCGCGGGGTATCCCTTTTTGCTCACCTGTCTGGCCAAAGCTTATCCAGGAAAAAACCGTCAGAACAATAAAAATTAAAAAATATTTCTTCAATTTGCTGATAACTAACATGATATCCGAATGTAAATCCTATGTGCCTTTGTGTGTTTTTCTTATGTGCCTATGTGTTTGAATACTGTCAATATAATGATAAACAACCTATTCCATTTCTACAATTAAAACCCAATCATTCCCATTTTCGATTTTCCCGGGAGGGTCAAATTCCAATAATTTCTTTTTGCCAATTTTTCCACCGTCAGAATACTTTCCGTTACGTGGATTGTACCATTTGAAATTCAATTGATTTCCTGGAAATGGAATCGAATTAAGATTGATCGTCCTTCCATTGTAGGTATAAACAAGAAGGCGTGAATTTCCCCTCAAAGCAACCTGATGGTTGTATTTTTCTCCTGGAGCGTTCAAAACGGACTGGTCTGGTACCAAATCTACATAGTGGTATTTCAGCATCAGTTCCTTGAGAAAAATCATCTGACTGGCACCGGGTGCGTTGATGGCCTCGTCCCAAACTTGTTTGGTACCATAAGCTCCTGTTTTCTCCGATTTCTTGTGCATTTGCATCACTGCGCTATTCCCGTAAGTAAAGCCACAGGCACCCGAAAAAACAGACCAATAAGCATACCGGCGAACATCGTTGTCTTTCCATAATGGTTGCAATGTGTCGTGCAAACCCTGCGGAATCCCTTCATACGAAGGTTCGCCATCCAAAGTCGGCTTTGCTGGAATTTTGGCAAAGTCGGATTGAACATACCGCCAATTGTCTTCACCAAAATGGTTTCCGGTCCCGGTTGAATCCTGGTCATACCGACGATGTCCAGATTGAAACATATTGAAATCGAGCCATTTCTCGTTGTGAAACCATTCCGATGACTGCGTCCTGCCAAAGGGATGAAAAGTAACAAGTTGGTTTGGGGCGTACTTTTTAAGGGTGTTCCCGATCGTATTCCAGATCCTTATGGAATCATCGCCCCTGATGTCGCCACCGTTCATCCAGACAATATTTGGTTTGTCCTTGTATCGCAAGGCCAGGAACTTTGCATAAGTTTCGGCTTGCTTTTCAGTAACCAACCCGGCCTTCACGTTTGAGCCCCAAACAGGGACCAAACCCAGGTATAACCCTCTTTCCAAAGCAAGGTCAACCACTTGATCAAGGTT
>JBAWZG010000499.1:0-1729 GCA_037143155.1 Bacteroidia bacterium | reverse complement strand
GGAGGAACCTGGGGCGACAGCACCAAACATGGAAAGTTCGCTCCTTTTCAGGTGGAAATTTCCAAAACGGATCATCCGGTAACCAGGGGCCTGGCCAATTTCCGGACCTCAGACGAATTGTGGGTGGATATGCGAATCAACGGAAAACCAACAGTTCTCGGAAATGCTTTTGCACCGGCTTCAAACAAAGGTTCTGATGAGCTTGAACCCATTATTCTTAGCCAGCAAATAGGGCAGGGGAGATCATTTTTTCTGGTACTGGGGCACAATGTTCTGGCCATGAAAAATCTCGGATTCCAGACTTTATTGCTGCGCGGATCGGAGTGGGCTGCTACAGGAAAAGTCACTCAGAAAATTCCGGACGAACTGAGTTTGAACAATCCATCCCGAAAACTTGCCTGGCAAAAAGATAAAAATTCGGTAACCTTGCTGAACAGCGATAAAATAGTCTGGCAACATCATTTCGACAAGGCAGAAGGAAAACCTTATTTTCATCCGCTGTCAACCATCGACGGCTCTGTGCTCACTGGACTTCGGCCTGAAGATCATCCCTGGCACCGGGCTATCTGGTTCTCGTGGAAGTTCATCAATGGTTTGAATTATTGGGAGGAAGACCGCATAACCGGAAAATCGGAGGGAATTACTGAACTTAAATCGGTCAAGTACAAACTGACCAAACAATTTGATGCAGAATTCAAAATGGAACTCGGCTATCATCCGCCAGGCGGAGCCGATCTATTGAAAGAGGAGCGTGTGGTTCGTTTATCAGCACCAGCAGAAGATGGCAGTTATTTCATGGATTGGGAAAGCACTTTTACTGCTTTGGTTGATGAGGTGGTTCTCGACCGGACTCCTTTGCCCAGCGAACCTGATGGTAAATCGTATGGCGGTTATGCCGGATTTTCTGCCCGTCTGAATAACCAGCTTTGGGATGTCAAAGCTGTAAACGAATCCGGTGAAAAAGAAGGACTGCATGGTAAAGCATCGCGATGGATGACTTATGAAGCCAAAAACCTGAAAGAACAAGCGGTTTCAATGACCATTTTTGATCATCCGGAAAACCGGAATTCTCCCAACAAATGGTTTATCTCGAATGATGCGGAAACTCCGTTCTACTATTTCAGTCCGGCAGTCGTTTTCGACTCCAAACTTATTCTGAAAAAAGGAGAAATACTTCGCCTGAAATATCGTTTACTGGTGTCTTCAGGAGAAATTGACCAGGCAAAAATACAATCCAGCTGGAACCAATTTAAATCGAAATAACATGGAAAAAATGAATTCAACCAGACGACAATTTTTGAAAAATGCCGCGATAGTAACCGGAGGCACCATCGTTTCGCCTAACATCTTGTCAAGTTGTGCCAAGGGTGCCAACGACCGCATCATGTTAGCTCACATCGGTGTGGGATCGATGGGCTCAGCTGTTCTTCAAAGCTGGTTCATGCCGCTCGAAACGACTTGTGCGGTGGCCACCTGTGACACTTTCCTCGACCGCCGAATCGGATCGGCGCAGTATGTCAACCGAACCTACAAAGAGAAAAATTTTAAAGCTCCGGAATGCCTGCCGTACCTCGATTTCAATGAAATTCTGGAACGAAAGGATATTGATGCAGTAAATATTACCACTCCCGATCACTGGCATGTTCTGGCCGCCATCAAAGCAGCAAGGGCAGGGAAACATGTGATGCTGGCCAAACCGCTTGGACTGAGTTATCCGGATTTCAAGATT
>JBAWZG010000498.1:0-1747 GCA_037143155.1 Bacteroidia bacterium | reverse complement strand
CGCGAACCCGTTCAATGAAATTACAAGCCCGTTCCATTTTGGGTAAATAATGTTTTAATGCCTTCGGATCTCGGTTAACCAGCAATATTTCCGACTGCATCACCAGACAAGCTGCGGTGGCTTCGTAAAACCAGTCATGTTTATTCACATCGCCATCGCCTTGTTTGTAAATGATTTTTCCGGGAGCAGCCGTGTCACCGAGACCACCATCCGGAGCAACCAATTCCGAAAGCTGATTTGGCGTTCCATCACCCCACAATCCTTTACGAATGCCATCGCCCTGGTTGTCCCAAAACAAATCCCATGAACGCTGAAGAATGGATGCCCATGGTTCCTGAAGAAAAGGAGTGGCTGCATACGAAAAACCGTAGCTGTTTTGAATCCACCAGGCTCCCCAGCCGGCACCTTCGGTAAAAGTATCCCAATCGGCATTGTAAAGCATCGTAATATTGGGCACCACCGGGTTTGGATGAAAGAAAGCAAACGATTCGTCGATCAGTCGCAGAAAGTCAGCGTCGCCAGTTCCGGAGCAGTATTTTCCCTGATATTGTTCCGTTGCATTGTTATCCTTTGCAACAGCAGTTAAGGATAAACATATATAAAGCGCGATGATTAGGTTTTTCATTTTCTAAGTTAATTGGTTGCTGAATGAAGCTGGTAAACCTTGGCTCTTATCTCCGGAAGTGTTCCTATAATAACGTAGTATTCATATTCATAGACACAGTATTTGTATAGCATCTCCTTCTTCACCGGAGCAATGTATGAAGTGGAGCCATCGGTAGCTTCCTTTCCCGGCACTCCGGCCATTCCGGCCAGAAATTTCGCGCATTTCGGATTATAAATTCCCATTCCCCAAAGATTGTCATCCACAAAAGCCATCCAGTTTTCTGAAACTTCAGGATAGATTCCCCAGAATCCGCTGGATAAATTGATTACCTCAGGTTTGTCAGGAGTCGCATTGGTGAAAGGCGTTTTTCCAAGATAAGTATAAAGGTTTTTTAGTGCCGAAATGGGATAGACTGCCGGTAATTCCTGATCGTTGAGAATACTGTCGCCGTATATTTTATCGGTCCGGTGGCAGGTGAGCCGGTTACGAACTTTTAAAACTGAACCTTCCAATTTGGTCCATTGTTCCATTTCCGCTTCTGCTGGACGGTTATTCATATCCCATTGCATAGGGATACATTTTACGTAGAGTTCATTGCCGTTCTTTTGAAAATCCAGAATTTTTGCCCGGTTTCGAAAAGCATCTCCCACCTGAATCGGGTTCCAGCTCCATGGTGACCAGTTGGGCGACTGTCCATCAGCTTTGCGGTCAATACTTTTTCCGGCATAATAGGACTGCTGAATGTACCGGCCTTCATCGGCAATGTTGATTACACTTCTTTGTGAACCAGATAAAGAAAGGTATGAAATAGCTCCACCCCGGGTCAGATCCAGCTTCAGAGTAAGGATACCACTATCGATTACCGGATCGTTGTTCGAAATGATCAGGATAGGTTCTTCAATAACAGGTTTAGTTTCCTGACTTTTTGCGCAATGAAAAAGTAAGAATGAAATGATAATGAACCCGATGAGCTTTTTCATGATCAGATGAATTTTGTTCGTAGTGCAACTTTGTTCACTTTTCCGACACTGGTTTTGTCAATGGCATCAGCTCTGCGGACTTTCATTGTGATTGCTTCACGTGGCAACACGCCATATTCAACACTTGCTTTTACTATCTGAATAATATCCCAATCGTCAA
>JBAWZG010000497.1:0-1755 GCA_037143155.1 Bacteroidia bacterium | reverse complement strand
GTGCGGATTTCGTGGCTCATGTGTGCCAAAAAATCACTTTTGGCTCTGTTAGCTTGTTCGGCCTGTTGTTTGGCTTTATCTATTGCCAGTGCTTTGTCTTCCAGTTCACGGTTTAGAGCAAGCACACCTTTATTTGTATCTTCCAGTTCTTTGTTAATGGTTTCAATTTCTTCGTTGCGTTCCTGAAGGTTCTTCAAAAGGAAAAGCAATTCATTATTTTGCGAATTAATTGTTTCAACCAGGCTGGAATCGCCACGTTCGATAGTTTTATTAAATGCAGACTTAATTGCTTCGAGCATATTTCCCGAAATTTCAGGCGAAAATGTTGCTAGCCATTTGGCAATGGTAATTTCGGTGCCTTTTCCGGCTTGGGTTTGTATATCAAAATCATCCATCAGTCGTTGCGACCCGCTCAGTCCAACTCCCATACCTTTTCTGGATACAAATGTGCCGTTTTGTATTTCATCGAGCCGTTGAATTCCCTGTCCACGGTCTTTAAATACAATTACCACACCATCACTATTGTCCGATCTTTTTGCAATAAAAAATTCAATTTGTCCACCGTTGGCATGTTCTATCATATTACGGCTCAGTTCCGAAACGGCTGTTCCAATGCGTATGCTGGAGGTTTTGTCAAACTTAATCTCCTGAGCAAGCAATGAACCCAAATTACGGGCACGAACGACATCCGACTCGAACTGAACCGGTATCGAACCAACTTTATGAAGTGTGGCTGATAATAAGAACGGTGGCATCATCATTCAGTCTTGAATAGTTGTTGATTAAAAAATCGGCTATTTTTTGCGGATGTTCTTTCCAATTAATTTCATCTGAATTCCAGCGTGTGTTTATTCCATCGCTGTAAAGACAAACTAAATCACCATTACTGAACGGAAATTCAAAAATCTGAGGTGTACGAATATTATGTCCCAGGATTCCGCCAAAAGAAATCAGACTTTTTTTGCCCGATGGAGAAAGTACAAATCCTTCGATATTTCCAATTCCTACAAAATAGAGTTTTGATGTTTCAATATTAATATAAATTAAACCGATAACTGCTCCACGTGTCCCTCTAGCAGCCTGATGTGTATAATTTATAAGTTCAACAAGTGGCAGTTCGCTTTTGAGTAAAATCTGTTCTTTAATAATGTTGGAAGCCAGGTGGGCATCCTTGCCGTGCCCCAAACCATCGATAATGGCTGAAATAGTTTTATCAGAACTTAGATTACTGATAACATAGGAGTCACCATTCAAGGTTTCTCCGGGTTTACAGCGCGATGAAGCTCCTGTAATCAAATTCCGATTTGTTCCTTTCCAACGATTCTCGGGAATCCATTTCACAATTCTCAAACAATGTTTATAATTGCTAAGTGGTTTATAATCAGTTCCATTTACCGTTTCGCTTAACTTTGGGTCTACTTCGAAAATATCGGAGAACCGACGAATTGTTCCTAATCCTATTCCCAAACTTTGTTTGTTGGTAAATCCATCGTGCATTGCTTTTTCCAAGTCCGGAATTCCGTTTCCATTGTCACAGCACCAAATTTCGAGTGCTTTGCGATTTTCATCATCCTGCAATTGACATATCATTATCCTTCCTTTTCCACCACCGTGTTTCAACACATTGGTAACCAGTTCCGAAACGAGAATAGCCACTTCACCGGTTTTTACATCGTCGAAACCAAGTTGACTTGCTAAGCTGACCGATTTTCGTCTACAAACTCCGACATCAGATTCACTGTCAATTTCCAAAAT
>JBAWZG010000496.1:0-1759 GCA_037143155.1 Bacteroidia bacterium | reverse complement strand
AATTGCTGAAATCAACGCTGATGCCGCGGTGAATGCAACCCGGATGCAGATTAGATAAATAGGTTTTGAAGTGAATCAGAATTAAACTTCAATTCTCCAATTCTTTGTTATCAATTATTAACCGATTGAGACAATGCGGTCGAAACGGAAAGTTGGATT
Source organism: Bacteroidia bacterium (assembly GCA_037143155.1). Taxonomy (GTDB): domain Bacteria; phylum Bacteroidota; class Bacteroidia; order Bacteroidales; family Prolixibacteraceae; genus Aquipluma. The sequence continues at coordinate 1,600 of JBAWZG010000496.1, read as the reverse complement.
TGGCCGTCCGGGACTCAATGACCGCAATGCGACAATTTTAAACTTCAGGTTTTCCATTGTATTAGCGCTTAGCGTTTGGCGAACGATTTCTTCCAAAGCTTCAGGACTAATTTCCACGCGGGCATTCAAGGTCAGACGGGCTTTTTCGCTTGTTCCAGCCGATCCACGAAAATTCAGCGTTTTGCCCCGACCTGTCAGATTTCCTGTCAGGTAATTGTCACCAGCTTCAAGAATAAGTTTGACATGACCAACTGAAGCATTGAGATTGTCGAACTGCTGACTCAGGTTTTGCAAAAGATTGCGGGCAAAAGCATCCCAGTCCGTCCGTTTGCCGCTTAGTTCGATACTACTGTTTAGCCAGCCAAGTACCGCTTCACCTTCTGCGTAGATATCGTAATCAACTTCAGCCAATCGCTTTCCAGCATCGGTACGATTCATCACCTCCTTTAGCCATTCCTCAATACCTTCACCAGTGATTGCGCTCACTATCATTACATCGGCATCCGGGTAATTCAGTTTCACCTTTTCTTTCAGCAAAACCAGATCATTAGTTTCTAGAAGATCTGCTTTGCTAATCAGGATAATATCACTTTCTTCCAATTGTTTCCTGAAAATATAAGCAGCGCTGGGATGTAATCCGGCAGTTCCTCCATTTAAAATATCAGTGAGGTGTGCAGGATCAGCCATTACCGAAAGCGGACTGATTACAAGATCACTTTTCATATTTTCTTTGAGTGGCTGGACAATAGTTGCCGATAAATCGGTACAACTTCCAACCGGTTCGGCAATAATTACATCAGCATTGGCTTCTTCGCGAACTTGTTTCATCGCGCTAATCAGCCCGTTGAAATTACAGCAGAAACAACTTCCGCTTACTTCAGCAACTTTTACCTCGTTGCGCAAAAGTAAGGCTGTATCAACCAGTTCAGAAGCCTGATCGTTTGTAATCAGTCCTACCCGTTTTCCGTCGTTCATTATCCTGCTGGCAGCTTCCCATAACATAGTTGTTTTTCCGGCACCGAGGAATCCTCCTACCAGAATAAGTCGTGTGGTTTTCATATCTTCTAATTTTACTTTTTTATTGATTTGTCATTTTCACAATCGCATCGAATAGATGAACGTTTCATGGCTGGTTCGAGAACATATACAAAAAACAGCGCTGCGAGTATTCCACCTATCATTGGTCCTAAAATGTAAACGAAGAAAAATCCTCCGCTTTGATCTGGAAAAGCAGCAGCTCCCCATCCAGCCATCCATGCAACCATCCGTGGACCAAAATCGCGTGCCGGATTCAGTCCTGCCTGAGTCAATGGAGCAATAAGGCAAATAATTGAGCTAACGGTCAATCCGATGAACAATGGAGCCATAGCATCGTGTGGACGACCAATATTACAACCTTCAGTTAGGGCGAAAATCATAATTAGCAGCAGAAAAGTGCCAAAAGCTTCCGCTCCAATGGCAAGTGGTAATGAAACCACCGCTGTACTTCCAGAAACCGCATAATATTCGCCAAACATTTTGGCCGTTTGTACTGATTCCGCTGTCCCCCGAATGATGTTGTGTGTAGTTTCGAAAGCCGAGATTGACGGTGAGAACAAGA
>JBAWZG010000495.1:0-1768 GCA_037143155.1 Bacteroidia bacterium | reverse complement strand
ATTTCCGGAATCATCACATCATCCACATAATTGTTTGCTTTTTTCAAGCCTGCATAAGGAATGTCTTTGCCTGTATATAACGGATTATACCATTCGTAAAGCGAATAATACAAACCCACTTTCAGACCTTCCTTGCGGGCCGCAGCAAAGTATTCACCCAGAATATCTTTTTTCGGGCCCATTTTCATGGCATTTCGGTCAGTATATTTCGTTGGCCAAAGGCAGAATCCATCGTGATGTTTCGAAGTAATGAACATGTATTTGGCGCCCATCTTTTTCGCGAACTTCGCCCATTCAGTTGGATTGTAATTTTCGGCTTTCCATTCGGGAATAAACCGATCGTAGGTGAAATCCTTCCCGTATTTGTCGCGGTGATACGAATAGGTCGGATTTTTTTCATCGTGCATCTTGTTCCCATACCATTCGGCGTACGAAATTCCTTTTTCGCGCGGAGCCCAGGCAGGTACTGAATAAACTCCCCAGTGCATGCTCAGTCCGATTTTGGCATCGTCGTACCAGGAAGGCATTTTGTGCGAGTCAAGTGATTCCCAGGTAGCTTTGTATGGTGACTGGGCAGAGAGGTTTGAACCCCCAATAATAATGGCTAACATGATGAATGTAAAGATTAGTTTTCGGTTCATTGGATATAGGTTTAGCTTGTTTAAGATTAATTGACGATCAGTTTTTGGGTTATTTGTCTTTCCGTATTTGATATGGTAAGAAGATAAATTCCATGTTTTATCTGGTAATTCTTCAGGTTGAAATGAAGCGACTGACCTGCATTTAAGACCTGATTTTCAAGTAAAGTAGCAATCAGTTGCGCCTGAAGGTTGAACAATTTGATGGTTGCCGGAAATTTATCGGAGATGCTGCTGGTAATTTCCAAAACTCCGGAAGTGGGATTCGGGAATATGCTGATAGCATTCGATTCCGGTTGATTCAAGGTTTTCACCTCGGTCGCTGCAACCTTTTCAATGCTCACATTATCGATGTAAACTTTTCCCGAAAACCTGCCAAAACCGAAGCCAAAGCGGCAGTTTAAGTCGGTTGCCTGCGACATTTTCTGAGTCCATGTGAACTTCTGTTTGCTGGTTGTAATGTTTTTTACGGTCGAATAATAGCCGGCATAATCGCCGTAATTCTTCGAAAGGAAAACATCCATCGTATTCGGGTTGTCGGCCCAGGCATCGAAACTAATGTTGTAGGTTGTTCCCTGAATCAAAGGGACATTGGGTTGCTGACCACAAATGTGCCAGTTGGCAGTTCCCGGTTTGGTTATATTAACCACATAAACACTGTCGACTACGGAAGATGTTGCTGCTGTGGTAGTTGGACTATATAAATACAAATCGGGCCAGTTTTTTAGTCCCTGGCTAAAATCACCGTTCAAAATCACTTCGTTTTTTTTTAGAAAAACAGGAGTGATAGTCCAGTTTTTATTCAGATCAATTGGTAGCGGATTGGCCGAACTCAGGTGAAGCCATCTTACGAATTCGTATCCTTCCTGAGGTTTGGCAGTCAGGGTAACCAAAGTTCCTTCCGGATAGCCTGGCTGATCAGGTGAGACCTCAACAGTTCCCCCGGTTGCCGGATTGACTTTCAGCGAAAACGGACTTGCTGTATCCTGAAGCTGATAAACCCGAACGTAATCGATTAAAAACTGATGAGGAAGTTTCGTGTCATCCACTCCGTTTTGTCCGCCCCAGGAGCCGCCATAAGCCAGGTTCAGGATCATATAGAACATTTTATTGAAAGGCCAGACCTTCTG
>JBAWZG010000494.1:0-1819 GCA_037143155.1 Bacteroidia bacterium | reverse complement strand
GCAGGCAGGGGGTGAGTCAAAAATACCATGAATCTGAAGTACGACATTTATAAAATCTTATTACTTAAAAACGCAAATATGAAAGCTAACGTTTTAAAATATCTCCTTTTTTATCCGATTATTTGTCTGATATTCCTTTCAAAACCCATAGTTATTTCTGCTCAGGATTCAGGCACTTCCAGAGATGGAAAGTTACTTCGTAGTGAATTGTGGCAACCGTATGATCTACAAAATTCAAAAGGTGATTTCTATGTTTCACCCCAAGGGAATGACGCCTGGACGGGTACATTGGCAGAACCCAATGCGGACAAAACCGATGGCCCGTTTGCAACTCTAAGCCGCGCCAAACTGGCCGTTCGTGAATTGAAAACGAAAGTCTATCTGCCCAAGGGAAAGGCCATCGATGCACGATATGTCGGAACTGCCTATCCTTTCTGGAAAGGCAAAGACATCGTTGTTCTGATTCGTCAGGGCTTTTATTCGCTGACAGAACCGCTGCTTTTTTCTCCGGAAGATGGTGGCGAACGGGTTGAAACCAATCTGCCATCAGGAGCTTTTGAATGGCATCATTTGCGCGACAATTATGTGACTTATGCCGCCTATCCTGGTGAAAAACCAGTAATTTCAGGCGCAGCAGCTGTTATCGGCTGGAAAAAGGAAGGCAATTTGTGGGTTGCTCCATTTACACAAGGAGAGGTTGCCACTCTGATCGCCAATGGTAAAAAACAAACCTTGGCAAGAACTCCAAATTCAGGATATTTTACCCTTCGGACAACTCCGTCATCTTCTTCGGAAATCCCTTTTAAATCGGGAGAAATCAAAAGCTGGAAAGATATGCAGGACAACCGGATCGCAATTTTGCTTCGCTGGCGGACTGCGTCTAATTCAATTGACAGAATAGACGAAAAGAAACAGATTGCCTATCTGAAAACTCCCGAAGATGGTCCGGATAACAACAACGGTCTTCTGGTCGTTCCACCCCGCTATTACATTGAAAATGTGAAAGAGTTTCTGGATGCACCCGGTGAATGGTTTTTCGATCAGAATAAAAAAGAGATCAGCTATATTCCGTCTGATGGAATTTCTGATCCCAATCTTGCCAACTTGTCTGTTCCACAGATCAACCAACTCGTTCAGGTTCGTGGAGATGAAAACAAACCGGTTCGGAACCTGCGTTTTTATGGATTAGCTTTTGAAGGTGCGAAAGATAACTTCAGAGATTTCCCGCATTACTACGAAGTAACTCCGGGCTGCATCGCCATCACTTTCGAATATGCATCTGACTGCGAGTTGGTTGATTCCGAATTGCGGGCCTGTGGCGGCTTGGGAATGACTCTTGGAGGAGGATGCTTCAATACACTGATTTTGGGGAATCGCTTCGATGGACTTGAGCAAGGTGCTTTGGGTGTAAGCAGTACCGGCGACATGAAAAATGGCAAACTGAATCAGCTCACCCGCGAAACTCTTATTTCAAAAAATATTTTCTCGGAATGTGGACTTGGCGGAGGGATCACGCTTGGCGTGGGTGGAACGATCCATACAACCATCTCACACAATTATTTCACCAAATCCGGACGGCCTTACACCATTGATTGCGGAGCTGGTGGATTGGAAGGCACTGCAAGCGGGGATGTGGTGGTCGAATACAACCATTTTGACGATGTTCAGCACGATGCTGATGATGCCGGAGTTATTGTGGTTACCGGAATGACTTTCAATTCAAAAGTCAGGAATAACCTGATTCACGGCGTTCACCGCGGGTTTTTCAGCGATAACGTGGCCTTTTGGTTCGATAACATGTCGAGCAACTGGTCGGTTA
>JBAWZG010000493.1:0-1822 GCA_037143155.1 Bacteroidia bacterium | reverse complement strand
CAGATACTTCATTTTTTGAAATAAATAGAAATATGGAAATAAATGGAAATATTTGGAAATAAACTATGAAGGAAATAATTAGAAATATTTGGAAATAATCTTCGATGGAAATAGCTGGAAATGATTAGAAATATTTGGAAATAAGGAAATTAAAAGAAATAATTAGAATTGGATGGAAAATGGTATTATGGAGACCATTTCAACATTTCTACCCATTTCAATTTATTCCCATTTATTTCAACTCATTTCTATCCATTTCCATCTATTTCCATCTATTTCCATTTATTTCAATTTCTTACCTTACTTCCCCGATAATCTAACCTTGAAGGCCCCTTCTCCACTGTTAAGGAGATAAGCAGGCAAGCGGATTTCGAGCCTTTTTAAACCATCAATTTTCCTGTCGAGATAGAAGGGTGGCGGATCCAATGAGATGACAGAGAGGGTCAATTCCGGATGGGCAAGGTTGTCCAATTTCAACTCTTTCCCATTCTGCCGAAGGATTGCCCCACCTTTTACCACCTCTACATCAGCAGTGGTCATCATTTGCCATACAATGCTTTGTGTCGATTTGGCAACCGTGAATTGATCTTCAATTAGTATCGAGCGGTTGTCCTCTTTCAGGAACCTCCGTGTTGCCTTTTTAAGGTTCTCTCCGTAAGAGGCAGTCAGGTCAAAAGTAGCTTCCGGATTATTCCCATCTTTGAATTCCTTCAAAGGCACGAACCCGTTGTTCACAAAAAGGGCGTTGTTGACCGTTATTGTACTGTGGCCATAATTGTTTTTTGAGAGCAAAATCCAACGTTGGCACTCCTGACAGTTGCCCCATAAATCGAAGCCGGTTTGCTCAATTTCGTTGTAGCTTTGATTTCCCGGATCGATCGACCACCTTACACCGTCGAGTTCAAAGATGAACGAGCCGGCATCCATGTTTCCATGGCTTGTTGTTGCTTTTCCGCCTTTCCCTCCAAAATAGTAGCCACGGGTATCGTTTTCTGGTCCCTGAAATATCACGATCGGGTTTGGTCCATCACCCTTCCATGCCCGGGGAACCGTTCCACCACTTTTTTCCTTGTATTGCGAAATCCAAACCAGGGCAGCACCCGAAATTCTTGAAAGTTCGCCAAGTTCAAGATTGGGGATCAAAAAACGTTCTTTTTCAAAAAAAGCTTTATTGCCAGTCTTGGTCGCAAACCATGCCAAAGTCACATCACCACCTTCACTTCGTTTGTCACCGCAATCGGCATAATTGTAATACCATTTGGATGGGGTATTCATCAACACCCTGAACATGGCACTCTTTTTAAATGCAGGATATTCAGCAATCCCAAAATCGGTTCCAAAAGCACTTTCAAGGATCGCAGATGTAACAACCGAAAAACTTGTCCCGTAACCCCAATAGGTCGAGCCTTCGGGATAAACACCATCGGGGGCATATTCCTGAAGGGCATACGGCATCCCATTCAAAGACCTGCTGATTGTTTTAGCGGCCAATTCAGGGTCCTTTTCGGCAATTGCAATCGATGCAGCGATCATCCCACCATTGCAAACCTGGTTCCAGTTGTTAGTCCCCTTGATCCAGCCAGTATTCCCTTTTTCATTGTAACTCGGTTTGATCCCCTTCTCGATCAAGGATGTCTTTGCCAGTTCGATGGTCGATTTTGGCAATTTTCCGGCGGTCCAATCGAGTGCGAGCGCAACAGCCATTGACATTTCAGCTACATCAAGAAAATGGGATGGGTTCCAATCCTGGAAATTACATACGGCTAAAACTTCCTCATTGATCCGCTTTAATATGATTGGGTTCTTTTCGATCCGGTACACC
>JBAWZG010000492.1:0-1826 GCA_037143155.1 Bacteroidia bacterium | reverse complement strand
GCATAATTTGCGTACAAATTTTGGGTTTCGCTCAGTTGGTAATAAACGCCCAGTTTCGGATTGAAAAACTTAAAGTTATGCATTTGATCGAGGTTACGCAGATTTTCATCGGTGCCACCAATATCATAATTAATTTTGCGATACTGCAAATCGGCGAGCATATTCAGTTTTTCAGCCAGTTTGAAATTGTATTTGACAAACAAATTCAGGTCTTTCTTCAGGCCGGTACCGCGGTACCATTCATGGTTTATTTCAGAACCCCCGGCATTCCGCATCCAGATCACTTTTCCAAAGTTATTCCCATCGTAAACGGTATAACCTTCCCCATATGTTAATTCGCTGTTTTCCTTTTTATAATTCGACGAAAAGGTCACACCGTAGAACCCATTGTCGAGCCATTTACGGCGGATTAAATCCGAACTGGTGACGGGTTCTCCGCCAATTACTGCCGGTGTAATCAGATAATCAGCAAGTTTCTGGTTTTCTTTGTATTCTTCATAATAGCCTCTTCCTGCTGTATAAAACAAACTTGCATTCAGGTTTATGGTCTCATTCAACTGATGCGAAAACAACATCTGATAATGATCTTGTTGGTAATGATCAACCTGGTTCGGATAGGTGTACAAGTTATATGTCCGGCTGTTCGAACTGATCATTTCATCCACCTGTTTCTGTGTGTACAGTCCATGATCGGCATACCGCTGCATTCCAGCCAGATCATTGTTCAGCCGAACCGATGGCACACCGTTCCAGGCCTGATAAGTTTCTTCCAATCCTGAAAAAATATTGATTTTCAGGATAGAATTGCCGGTAAAATATCCTCCGGAAAGAAAAAACGATTTCAGGTTGGATGACGCACGGTCGATAAAACCGTCGGAAGTAATTTTGGATAAACGTGCATCGAAGGTGAATTTGTCTTTGATCAGGCCGGAACTCACTCCAACAGTATTTTTCATCGTGCCAAACGAGCCCGCAGACGAACTGTATTCGGCGGAAGCATCTTTGTTGATGGTAGTGGTTTGCAGATTGATAGTTGCCCCGAAAGCCGCCGCTCCATTGGTTGAAGTTCCTACTCCTCGCTGGACCTGAATGTTATCGGTTGAAGAAGCCAAATCGGGAATATCTACCCACCAGGTTCCGTGCGATTCGGCATCGTTCATCGGGATACCGTTCACAGTCACGTTGATACGGTTCATATCGGTTCCGCGAATCCTGAAATTGGTGTAGCCAATACCATTTCCTGCATCAGAAGTTGAGACAAATGAAGGAGTAAGACTGAGAAGATATGGAATATCCTGCCCCAGATTATTATCCCTGATTTGTGATTTTTCGACTGTGGTAAACGCAATCGGGGTTTTTTCCTTGACTCTGCTGGCCGAAATCAAAACCTCTTCTGACATAATTGTACTTTGTTTCAGGATAACTTCCAGCGTTTGATCTCCGGACAATTTAATCTCTTTCGTTTGTTTTTCATATCCGAGGTACGAAATGGTCAGTTGAAAATTCCCGGCTTTCAGGTTTTTAAATTGAAAAAATCCCTTTGCGTCAGTCCGGGTTGCGATAAAACTACCCGAAACCGACAGATTGGCGCCGTTTAAGAGTTCCCCGGTATCGCTTATTACAGTTCCTTTCAGTGTAAATTGGGCGATTGCAAAAAACACTGTACATTGCAAAAGCAATGTCAAATAAATCCTTTTCATTGTTGTCTTTAAAATGGTTAATAAATAACCAATGAGGCAAGTATTTCCCTTTCGCCATCCCTTCGCCGGCATTACCCGTATCAGGTTCGGTGGGTGTGATCTCAGCCTGTAATTACCCCGACTTTC
>JBAWZG010000491.1:0-1828 GCA_037143155.1 Bacteroidia bacterium | reverse complement strand
GTTTAAAATCCTCAATTCCGGAGACTTTGCTGCTGCTCCATCTGATCAGGAATTGCTGGAACGGAACAGTATCCGCCTGACCAACAAAATCTCCGAAAAAGGTTTGCGCTACGACTTGACTGTGCCCTTCGCCCGTTATGTTGTACAATACCGCAACGATATTTCATTTCCATTTAAGCGCTATCAGATTCAGCCGGTTTGGCGCGCTGACCGACCGCAAAAAGGTCGCTACCGCGAGTTTTACCAATGCGATGTGGATATTGTAGGTAGCGATTCGTTGCTTAACGAAATGGAACTCGTTCAGATTGTCGACCAGATATTTGCCAAACTGAAGATTGGAACGGTTGTCAAAATCAACAACCGTAAAATTCTGGCTGGAATAGCCGAAGTGATTGGTGAAAAAGACCGGATCATTGACATTACAGTAGCAATCGACAAACTGGATAAAATCGGGATTGTGAAAGTGAACGAAGAATTGATTGAAAAAGGCATTCCTCAGGTTGCTGTCGATAAATTGCAGCCGATTCTTCTTTTATCCGGAACAGTTTCTGAAAAACTGGCTCAATTGGAAGGAGTCATTGGTCATTCGGAAATTGGGAAAAAGGGAATTGAGGAAATGAGGACCTTATTTGTTTACTTGAATACTTTGGAATTGACCACCGAAGTTGAATTAGACTTGACATTAGCACGCGGATTAAATTATTATACCGGAGCGATTTTCGAAGTAAAGGCAAAAGATGCAGCCATGGGCAGCATCTGCGGAGGTGGCCGCTACGATGATCTGACCGGAAACTTCGGAATGCCAGGCGTTTCGGGTGTGGGTATTTCGTTTGGTGCCGACCGTATCTACGATTTACTGTCTCAGTTGGAATTATTCCCTTCAGTTACAGTTGATTCGACCAAACTAATGTTTGTGAACTTTGGTCCTGCTGAAGAGGCTTTTTGCTTGCCAGTTCTGGCAGCGGTTCGGAATGCCGGAATCAATGCTGAAATCTTTCCCGATAAAAGCAAGATGGCCAAACAAATGACCTGGGCCAACAACAAAAATATTCCATTTGTAGCTATTGTCGGTGAAAACGAGATGCTTCAGGGCAAAATAAACCTGAAAAACATGCTTACAGGCGAGCAACAGTTGGTTGACGCACAGGAACTGATAAAAATCCTTTCAGAATAATATTCTATTACGTTTCTTTCCTGAAAATTCAGGAAATGATTCAGCAGTACAAAGAATATCGATTTTCAAAAACAGTTGGGGGCGACATCCGCTGTCCCTGAAAGCCCCCTTTTGATTCCCCCGCAGGGGGAAAGCGTTAAAATGCATACCTTGTTTTGTTTCTGATTCCTTATTTCATATTTTTTTATTCGATATTCGATATTGTTTATTGAATATTGAATATTTCTTACCAAAAAAATAATTTTATGTCAAGAGAAATTCATTATATATCACCCGAAAAATTAACTTACCCAATCATCGAAGAGATTCTGGAAGAGCATAAATTGCTTGCATTATCCGACGAATCGATTTCCCTGATTCAAAAAAGCAAAGCTTATCTCGACCGTAAAATCAATGAAACGGAAGGTCCGCTTTATGGTATCAATACCGGTTTTGGGGCACTTTGCAACATTGAAGTTTCGAAAGATGATCTTAGCAAATTGCAGGAAAACCTGGTAATTTCTCATGCATGCAATCTTGGACCTGAGATTCCTTCGGATGTGGTTCGGCTGATGCTTTTACTTAAGGCTCATGCCTTGTCACGAGGAAATTCTGCCGTTCAGTTAATTACCGTTCAACGGATTCTGGATCTATATAACAACGATATTCTGCCCA
>JBAWZG010000490.1:0-1849 GCA_037143155.1 Bacteroidia bacterium | reverse complement strand
TTTTTTTGCTTCTAATATTTAAAATATCCGGTTGTTAGCCAGCTTTTGTAAATGGGGTCGGTTAAAGAAATTTTGTTCCCCTGAATATCTATTATCTCCTTGCTTTCGAGTGTATTTTTAACACGTAAAACATTTGCTGAAGTACCTATTTTATATTCTTCGAGCGTTTCTTTTGAGCTAAACTTTTCCACACCGTCAATTAAGGCTTTTAAAAAGTTTATCTGAGAATTGGTTAACTCATCGGTTTTCGACTGAAAAAGCAAACTAAGCTGCGCTATAATTCCCTGATGTGCATCGATAACAATTTCGGTCGAACATGTTTCTCTGGAGCGAAACCAACTCTGCTGTGCGAGCTGTTGTACGTAATACGGGTGACACTCAACCAAATCGGCGATCAAAGCTGCACATTCTCGATCAATGTGCTTTTGTGTTTGCTCAAAACGATCGCAAATGAATTGAACCCAATTCTCTTTTTTAATCTTATCCAAAAACAGAAGGCTTCCAAACTTGTAAAATGGCATCGAAGCGTTTGTGAAAACATCCATCAGCATGTGCCGTTTACTTCCATACAAACAGTAAGCTACATGCTGATGTTTTTGCCACTGGGATCTCAACTTTTTCTGAAAAGCCAAAGGATTTTCAAAAGTTGAAGTATTCTGAAACTCATCAATACAAATGATAAACTTCCATCCCTTTTCGATGGCAAGTTTTTCTGCCATATTCAATATATCCTCCGGCTGTTTTTTAACTTCCTTCCAGTCCAGTCCTAATGAGATCTCATTTTGTGGGTCAGGACTGAAAGACAGTTTCGGAAGAAATTTACCCAAAAACCTCCCAGCATTATCAAGCAACAGTTCCATTTTCGAAGATGAAGCTTTTAACACTTCAATCGCCAAATGCTGGTAAAACTGCTCTTCTGTCCGAACGCTAAATACATCAAGGAAACAAAAATGCAATTCGCCGTTCCCTGCCATAGCTTCGTTTGCAGCCATCTGAACCAATGATGATTTACCCCAGCGGCGGGGCGAAATAAGGATCGTATTTACGAGAGAATTAAAATTGCCAATTAAATGTTGCCTTTCATCATCCCTGTTTGTGAAGTTGCTATTGACTGCCAATTTCCCAAATACAAAAGGAGTTTCCATTTTGTTTTTTGAAGCAAATATAATCATTAAAATACAACTTACAAATATGTAAGTTACATTTTTGTAAGTTACATATTTGTAACACGCCTAATACATTGATATTAAGGGAATTTAGGGTACTTTTTGAAGTCTGGCTTGCGTTTTTCGAGGAATGCGTGTTTGCCTTCCTGCGCCTCTTCGGTGAGGTAATACAACAAAGTAGCATTTCCGGCGAATTCCTGAATTCCGATTTGTCCATCGAGTTCGGCATTCAATCCAAGTTTCAGCATTCGCAGTGCCAGCGGACTGTGTTCCTGCATTTGCTGCGCCCAGGCCACCACCTCATCTTCCAATTGATCGAACGGAACAACCTTGTTGACCAAACCCATTTCCAATGCTTCGGCTGCCGAATACTGGCGGCACATGAACCAGATTTCGCGCGCTTTTTTCTGACCAACGATACTGGCCAGATAGGATGAACCCAATCCGGCATCGAAACTTCCGACTTTGGGGCCGGTTTGCCCGAAGATGGCGTTTTCGCTGGCAATGCTGATGTCGCAGACCACATGCAAAACATGTCCGCCACCAATGGCAAAGCCGTTTACCATGGCAATGACCGGTTTTGGCATCGAACGGATTTGCTTCTGAACTTCCAGAATATTGAGGCGTGGAATTCCGTCCTTGTCGATGTAGCCACCTTTACCTTTTACGGTTTGGTCGCCACC
>JBAWZG010000489.1:0-1861 GCA_037143155.1 Bacteroidia bacterium | reverse complement strand
TGGCGGTCATTTGAATGCTGCAGGTGGTGAAAGTTATCTGACTTTAGCTGAAACAATTTATAAATTTGAGGATGCATTGCCAGATTATAAAGATTTTTTGGAATAGACCCCACCCAACCTCCCCAAAGTGGAGGGGAAGCGCGTCTATTATACTATTTAAAGTTGTGAATTGCATTTTTCCCCTCCTCTGGAGCAGGGCTGTTAAGTTATTTTGCAAAGTTCTTTGAAATGATTATCTTAGCGTTCAAATTGTAAACAGAAACAGTATGACATTAATAGAAATGCTATCAAAAGCTGAAGATAAACGTTCCCGTTTTGGTCTTCGTCACGAATTGACAGACGTAATGCTTATGTGTATAATGGCTATAATGAGTGGTTATTATGGTTATCGTGAAATAGGAAGATTTTTAAAGAATCATTCCAAAGAGTTTCAACAAACCTTTCGACTGCTACATAAAGTACCTTCACACGTCACCATTCGTTCTATCTTACAAAGTCTTGATTTTGAGTCATTTTGCAATGCATTCAATGAATGGGCAGGGCAATATGTACAAATGGGGAAAGACCATACAAATGCAATTGATGGAAAAGCCATTGCTAGTACTATTGTAAATTATGACAATTCATATCAAAACTTTATAAGTTTAGTTTCCGTTTTTTCCGTTCAAAGAGGTATCGTTCTTCGTTGTGAGAAAATTGAAAACAATAAAGAAAGTGAGATTCCAACAGTGCGTAAACTTATTGAAGCTCTTGATGTAAAATCAGAAATCTTTACTATAGATGCACTGCACTGCCAAAAAAAACGACAGAAGTGATTATTGCTTCCGGAAACCATTATATAATTCAATTAAAAGGCAATCAAAAGCTATTACAAAATCAAATAAAGATTAATACCGAAGAAGATTCGAAATCAGTTGATATTCAACAAACAACGATCAAACATAAAGGTCGAATAGAACACAGAAAAGTTTGTGTTTATAAGAATCTAACTGGAATTTCGTCTGAATGGATTGGATTGAAAAGAATCATTCGGGTTGAACGGATGACAATAAAAAATCAACGAATTACCCGAGAAACAGCTTATTATATAAGTAGTATTCGGTCTAATAAAGCTGATAAATTTGCCAAACATATTCAACAACATTGGGGAATAGAAAATCGATTACATTGGGTAAAAGATGTTTCGATGAAAGAAGATATTTCGAAAACGGCAAAAGGTAATGCTGCACAAAATATCTCAATCATGAGAAACATAACAATTAACCTATTTCGAACCAATGGTTTTGACTCAATTAAGTATGGTACGCAATTTTACGCTAATAATTTCAAAGAACTCAGATGTTTAATAACATCTAAAACAGATATTTACAAGAAAACTTAACAGCCCTGCCCTTTAGGGGGCTAGGGGGCAAAAGAGATTAATACAATGAAAATCAACAATCTATCAGAAAACAATTCCATTTTAAAGCATTATCTCAAGGAGATTCGCTCGGTGAAAATTCAAAAGGATTCGATGCGTTTCCGGCGGAATATGGAGCGCATTGGCGAAATTATGGCGTATGAAATAAGTAAAACTATGCGGTACAAGGCCGAAGAAATAAAAACGCCACTCGGCATGGCACCGACAGATGTAATCGATGAAAAAATTGTGATTGCAACCATTCTTCGCGCCGGATTGCCTTTTCACAGTGGGTTTCTGAATTATTTCGATTCGGCTGAAAATGCCTTTGTTTCGGCTTATCGCAAATATAAGGATGCACTGAAATTTGATATTTTCATTGAATATATTGCTTCGCCTGACTTGACAGGTAAAACACTGATTATTACCGATCCAATGCTGGCTACAGGCGGTTCAATGGAG
>JBAWZG010000488.1:0-1862 GCA_037143155.1 Bacteroidia bacterium | reverse complement strand
GCCGACATGCTTCCGCTGGGGAGAATTTCCATTCGTGGTGAACGCGGAGCCGACCGGATGACTGGTTTTACAAAAACCGAACAATATACTCTGATGAACCTTTGGGCCATGTTTCGCTCACCGATGATGTTTGGAGGCGATTTGCCCAGCAACGATGAATTCACTCTTTCGCTGCTGACCAACGACAAAGTACTGGCGGTTAATCAGAACAGCACCAATAACAAACAGCTGAAAGAAGAAAACGGGTTGATTGTTTGGACCGCTGATGTCCCCGGAACTGAAGATAAATATGTGGCTTTTTTTAATATCAACGATACCGTACTTTCCGGGATTTCAGTTACTCTTGCTGAACTTGGTATTTCGGGAAACTATAAAATTGAAAATTTATGGAACAAGAAATACAATGTCTCATTTGATTCTAAATATTCAATTTCAATTGAACCGCATGCTTCGGAATTGATGAGGTTCTCGAAAGTGAAATAGATTTAAATTGGAGCGTCATTGCGAAGGAAGAATGACTGAAGCAATCCGTTGAGATAACTTCTCCGCCAACTGGCGGATCGAAATAGCGCTTCGGGTTTTATCCTTCCATCGTCACACTTACTTTTTCAATCTGTCCTCCCATCGGTGGATTCATTTTCGATACTTTCACTGTGACTTTTTGTATCTCCTGAAATTCAGTTTTAATCCGTTGGATGATGCGTTGACACACGTGTTCGAGCAAATCGGATGAAACAGCCATTTCTTCTCTCACCGCCAGAAAGGCTTTTTGATAGTCGAGTGTGTCTTCCAACTTGTCGGATTTTCCGGCTTTGCTGCAATCACTTTCAATTTTCAGATTCACCACAAAACGGTTTCCGGCAATCTTCTCCACTTCAAAATGCCCGTGGAAAGCATAAAACTCCATTCCTTCAATTTCAATCAGTGCCATCTTCGTAATTTACAATTAAACAATTTACACCGCTATTCCTTGCTGCAATCAGCAAACCTCTCTGCCATCTTCAAATTCCCAAATTTTCAAATCTTCAAATCAGTCTTCCGACTTCGCCCACAAAATTAATTTTATTGTTCCGGAAATCAATTTTCAAACTGATGAATATCTGATAGCTGAAATCATTTTATACTTTTGTCGGTAATCCCAATAAAAAAAAGCCATTTTTTAATCTGAATACAATGAGCGAACATGCGATAGAAAATGACAATTCGGTGAAATCGATTAATTTTATTCACCAGATTGTTGAAGAAGAAATTAGTGCCGGTAAAAACAGTGGACGTGTGCATACCCGGTTTCCTCCGGAACCAAATGGTTATCTGCACATTGGCCATGCCAAATCCATTTGCCTGAATTTTGGCACCGCTCAAAAATACAACGGGTTGACCAACCTTCGTTTCGACGATACCAATCCTTCGAAAGAAGAAACGGAATATGTTGATTCCATCAAGGAAGATGTGAAATGGCTGGGATTTACCTGGAACAACAATGAATTGTATGCCTCCGATTATTTTGATCGGCTTTTTGATTTTGCGGTAAAATTGATTCAGGAAGGAAAAGCATACATCGACGATCAGGATGCCGAAACCATCAGTACTCAGAAAGGTACACCAACCCGTCCGGGTATCGAAAGCCCGTTCAAGAGCCGTAGCATAGAAGAAAACCTCGATTTGTTTCTACGCATGAAAGCAGGCGAATTTAACGAAGGCGACCGTGTTTTGCGCGCCAATATCGATATGTCATCGCCCAACATGCACATGCGCGACCCGATTCTTTACCGGATCATGAAAGCAAACCACCACCGAACCGGCGACAAATGGTGCATTTACCCGATGTACGATTTTGCGCACGGACAGTGTGACTATTGGGA
>JBAWZG010000487.1:0-1872 GCA_037143155.1 Bacteroidia bacterium | reverse complement strand
AACGACTCTATTCCAAAAAAAGATTAATTAACCTATTGCTTGCCAATTCGAACGCGGTATTAACAAGCGACAATGAAATTCAGATTTTACGAAATGGAGCGGAAACTTTTCCGGAGATTTTCAAAACCATTGAGGGGGCTAAACACCATATCCATCTGGAATTTTACATTGTGGAAGATGATTCAATAGGAAATTATCTGCGCGAACTTCTGATTCGGAAAGCCCTCGAAGGGGTTGAAGTTCGTTTTATCTACGATGATGTGGGCAGCTGGGAATTAAAAAGAAAATTTATTCGTTCGATGTCGGATGCCGGGGTGAAAGTGGATTGTTTTATGCGGGTCAGGTTTCCGAATCTGACATCAAAAGTAAATTACCGAAACCACCGTAAAATACTTGTGGTAGATGGCACCACTGCTTTTGTTGGAGGCTTGAATTTTGCGGATCGCTATCAGAATGGAGTTCCCGGAATTGGCCCCTGGCGCGATACACATCTGAAACTATCCGGAGGTGCAGCTACTGCCTTGCAGATTATATTTATGGCCGACTGGTATTTTGTTTCGAAGGAAATACTGAAAGGAGATAATTATTTCAAACCCTTTGAAGCAGGCAGCGGAAAACTGGTTCAAATGGTTGCCAGCGGCCCGGACTCTGACTGGGAAAGTATTGGTCAGGCCTATTTTGCGGCTATTTCGTCGGCAACTGAATACGTGTATATTTCGACGCCCTATCTGATGCCTCCTGCAGATATTGTGACTTCACTGAAAACTTCAGCTTTAGGCGGAATTGATGTCCGCATTATCGTTCCCGGATTGTCAGACGCCATTACAGCCAAATGGGGAACCAATTCCTATATTGAGGAACTGCTCGAAGCCGGGGTGAAAATATATTTCTATAAAGCTGGATTTATCCATAGCAAAGTCATTGTGGTTGATAGCTTGTTTTCATCAGTCGGCACAGCAAATTTGGACTTCCGAAGCCTTGAAACCAATTTTGAGGTGAACGCGATGATTTATGATGAAGAAATTGCCGGAATACTGGCTAAGCAATTTTTAGAAGATCA
Organism: Bacteroidia bacterium; assembly: GCA_037143155.1. GTDB lineage: Bacteria > Bacteroidota > Bacteroidia > Bacteroidales > Prolixibacteraceae > Aquipluma. The sequence continues at coordinate 812 of JBAWZG010000487.1, read as the reverse complement.
GGAAAAGAGTCAGGAGGTAATTTTGAAAAAATGGATTAAACGACCTCGCATAAACAAGATTAAAGAATCGTTTGCCCGGATTTTAAGCCCGATGCTATAAAAAATCGCCCCGCAATTTTGTACTTGCAGGGCGAAAATATTTATAAGAAGTCAAACAATTGACTTTATTCCAGAAGATTATTAAAGGCTTTCACCAAAATCAGCACGGAATTTTGCAACTAATTTATCCACCCAGTCACCAATAGGTTTTAATTTACCCACAAAGAAACGGAGGACCGGAGGTTCTTCGGTCCATTCCAATCCACCAACAAGGTGACGGTTGTCATAGAGCCACTGAATGCGGTCTTCAGCATACTTGACTTGTGATAAGGTGAATACCCTGCGCGGAAATGCCAGACGCAGCAATTCCACATCAGCCAGCACATCATCGCCGTTTTCGTCACGAACGCTTGAAATGGTACCGCGCTCCATGCCACGAATTCCTGAGGCAATGTATAAAGCTGCTGCTAGGGCTCCTGCGGGATATTGTTGCTGTGGAACGTGGGACAGAAAATCTTTTGCATCGAGGTGGCAGCCTAAACCTCCTGAAGGTGTGATCACCGGAATACCCTTTTTGTCAAGAGCATCCACCAGGTATTTGATGAAGGTAGGTGAATGGCTGATTACATTGAAATCCAGAGTTTCAACCAGACCCACGGCCATGGCTTCGATTTCGCGAACACTCATTCCGCCATAGGTAAGGAATCCTTCATAAAGTGGAACCCAGTCGCGCATTTGCATGTAGATATCGTGGTTGTTGGTACAAATACCAC
>JBAWZG010000486.1:0-1876 GCA_037143155.1 Bacteroidia bacterium | reverse complement strand
TGTAATCACCTTGTTGACCTCAATATCTACTTTTTCTACTTTCGCTTTTCCTTTAAAATCAACGGATAACTTGTCGATAACCGGCATCATGGCTTTACAAGGAGCACACCAAACCGCATTAAAATCAACCAAAACCAGCTTGTTATCCTTCAACAACTTGCCAAAACTCTGTTCAGTAAAGGCAGTACTGGAACTGGCAACAACCTGATTGCTCTGTTCAGAAGCAAATCCCTGCTGGTTCCATTCCATCATTCCGCGTTGGAGATTGTAAATATTTTTAAACCCGTTTTGACTCATGTAACTTGCAGCCGACATGCTTCTACCCCCTGAACCGCAATAAATTAAGATGGTTTTATTCTTCTGAAGCATGCTGATTTTCGAAGTAAATTCAGGATCAGCGATGTTAATGGAAGTTGAATTTTTGATATGCCCACGGGAATATTCGTCAGGCGTTCGCACATCCAACAGAATTGCATCTTCGGTTTCAATTAACTGCTTGAATTTTGTTGCATCCACATTTTGCACAGATTGTGCTTTCATTTCTATCAGGAGTGCCACTAAAAGAATGAATGTTAAACCGATTCGTTTCATATCTATAAATCTATATACATTTATATTAAGCGTGCGAAGATAGAAAAAGTTCACACCATCAATAGAAAAATTAGAATATTTAATAGGTTTTGCCTTTTCTTCGGATTGGCAGATTGATTGAACTACCTAAGAAAAGCAAAAATGGAAGTCTGAAAAGAATCAGATTTCCATTTTTACCAGGCCCGGAAAACAATTTTTTCTTCACTTTCTCCGGATTCCTTCAATAAGCCACCATATTATTTGTTGTCTTTTTTTCTAAAAATCAATATCATACAATCCCTCAGCATCAATTTCAAACTGCTTCACACCAATGTCGGTCATGGGGTGTTTGATAAGCTGATAAAGTAATTCGGGGCTAATGGTAGCCGAATGTGCTCCAACCATGCTGGTACGGTAAATCTGGTCGACCGTTTTGAAACTGGCGGCCAGAACCTTCCCTTTCAGTCCGTAATCAAAAATATTCTGTACAATATCGCCCACCACTTCAATTCCGTGCGAAGAAATATTATCGAGACGACTCACATATGGCGCCACATAATCGGCACCTGCTTTCATCGCCACCAAAGCCTGTTGCTGCGTAAAAATAGCTGTTGCAGTGACATTGATCCCTGCATCTTTCAGGATTCGCATGGCGCGATAACCTTTGGAAGTTACAGGAATTTTGGCATAAAAATTATCGCCGAAATCAAAATAACTGCGGTATTTTTTGGCTTCGCGAACCATATCATCCGATTCTGATGAAATCATTTGCACATGAACCATCCCGTTTCCGACAAGTTCCTGAATGCCTTCGATAGCAACGGAAAGCCTGTTTCCGGCATGACTCAAAATGGTTGGATTGGTTGTGACGCCTTCCAGCGGAAAAAATGTGTACAGTTCCCTGAGTTCATTCAGGTCGGCTGTGTCGGCCATGTAAATCATTGTTTTATATGTAATTGTTTATGCGACAAAGGTACAGTATCAAAAGTAAGCACAGGGGAAATAGACATTAGATTTTGATTTTAGACAACAGACTTAAGATTATAGCCCCTCCCAAACCCTCCCCGAAAGGGAGGGCTAAAAGCGTTGTTGAGATTTATGATTAAGCTAACAAAAGTCTCCCCTTGGGGAGATTTAGAGGGGCTTATTAATTTGCCAGCAAATATTCTTCAGCCTCAACCGACCACAATCCCTGATGACGGTCGCAGATTTCGGCCAGTTTCGCAAACAAAGGTTGTAATTTTCCCAGTTCGGCGAAATCAGCAATGGCGGTCAACGGCATTTCGAGATGCGTATAAATCAGTTT
>JBAWZG010000485.1:0-1889 GCA_037143155.1 Bacteroidia bacterium | reverse complement strand
AAATTAAGCTGGAGCGACAACGAAGAAATTATCCGAAAAATCTATGCTTCATTAATCGACCAGGAATTTTATCAGGAATACATGGCTGCTTCGGAAGTCAGCTATTCAGGTGACCGTAAATTAGTGGAAGAAATTTTCAAATTCCTCATTTTGGATAACGAGGAAATTGAGTCACTTCTTGAAGAACAGAGCATTTACTGGAATGATGACCTCGATTTTGTTGTAAGTATGATCCTGAAGACTTTCAAAAAATTCAAGGAAGACAGCGACGAACGGCAGGCATTGCTACCCATGTACAAAGACGATGAAGATCGGCAGTTTTCTAAAGACTTATACAGAAAAGTGATTGTGAATCATGCCGACAATGTAATATTGATTAAACAGCATACCGTAAACTGGGATATCGAGCGCATCGCATTCATCGACAATCTGATACTCGAATTGGCTTTAAGCGAATTCCTCTATTTTCCGTCCATTCCAACTAAGGTAACCATGAACGAATACATCGAACTTTCGAAATATTACAGCACCGAGAAAAGTCGTAATTTCATTAACGGAATTCTGGATAAAGCTTTGAAAGACTTGAAAAAAGACAATAAAATCATCAAGGCAGGACGTGGTTTAATTGGCGAAGCAGAAGAATGAAAAAAAGTTCAAAGTTTCAGGTTTCAAGTTTCAAGTTAAGCTCATTCCTTATCATTTTAGTAATGATTGGAGTTTTACTTTTTTCATGTCATTCAGGAACAAAAAAAGCAGAGTCGAATAATGCCTCAGATGAATCCGGAGTTGCTAAATTTGTCTTTTCAGAAGAAATCCATAATTTCGGGGCGCTCAAAGCTGGTGAAGTTGTAGCTTTCACTTTTAGTTTCAGGAACGGGGGCACAAAATCACTTGTTATCAATGAAGTAGATTCGGGTTGTGGTTGTACTCAGGTAAATATTCCCAATAAAACGATCGCTCCCGGGAAAGATGGACAAATTGAAGTAATCTACAATTCAGCCGGAGAAGTTGGGAGGCAACTGAAAACAATTACAATTAAATCGAACGCAGAACAAGCTCAAAAACAAATCTATATCAAAGCAAACGTAAGCAACGAGTTAATAGAAATATACAGTTAAACTAAATTCATATGCACATGAACTACTTATTAATGGGACAAACAGCACCAGGTGCTGCACCGGCAAATCCAATCATGACTTTTCTTCCGATGATTCTGGTCATCGTAGTATTTTATTTTTTCATGATCAGGCCACAGATGAAGAAACAAAAAGAAGTTACCGCATTCCGCAACAGCCTGGCAAAAGGTGACAAAGTGGTTACAACAGGCGGAATCTATGGTAAAATTGTAGAAATGAAAGACAATACTGTACTTCTGCAGGTTGACGACAACGTAAAAATCAGAGTTGACAAAGCAGCGCTGGTTAAAGACTTATCTGACGCAACTGCTTTAAAGTAGAAAAGTACATCATGAAATAGAGAAGGGCCGTCCCGAGTACTCGGGATCGGCCCTTTTTATTTATCTTTGATGCCGTGAAGACAAACTGGATCTATAAACTGATGAAATACCTGAAAAAGGTATATTTCCGGAACGACAAGCGCGTTGCCGCCTACCTGGTATGTGTGGCTATCGCAACAGTTTTTTGGTTTCTGAATGCACTGAGCAAAACATACACTGAAGACATCAATGTTCCGGTAAGTTTTGTCAATTTTCCTAACAACAAAACACTGGCCAGCAAACCACCCGAACAATTCGATCTGAAGATAGAGGCTCATGGATTCACCATCCTGCGATATAAACTAAGCTTTTTCTTCGTACCACTCGAATTTAACGTCAACGAAATGACCCGTAACCGGATGACTGAGAGCAACAAGAACAGCTTTGCTTTTCC
>JBAWZG010000484.1:0-1900 GCA_037143155.1 Bacteroidia bacterium | reverse complement strand
ATAAAAATGCACATGAGATCCGGGATGAAGCCAATGAATATCTATTTTCGGTTCTGCCTGCCGGAACAAGTCTGCTGAATGAATCGCAGCTGTATTTTCCATCGCTTTTATATTTACTCGGTTTCTTATTTCTGCTCTTCTCTTTTTACCGAAGTATCAAACGATATCATAAAGAAAACTTTGTGATCAAAATGCTGGTAATCCTTGCGATTTTGCTGGCCGTTTACTGGATCCATATTTTATTCGGCATTCCTGAAATTGTTAGCCAACTTCCGGTTTTCACTGCAAAATATTATGCGGTTTCGAAATGGCTGCCATCACTTGGAGACTTTTTCCTGATTGTTATTTTATTCTTTTTCTGGAGTCTCGTCTTTGTCCGGGAGCTTTCGGGCCGGAATCAATTGAAAAAAGGGATGACAGTTCCCTTCTACACTTTTGTCTTGGTGCTATATCAGCTGGCAGCATTCATGATCGTAAACCTGATTCAAAACAGTAACATCAATTACAAACTCAATCAGATTACCGACATTGATCAATTCAGTATCAGCAGCTACCTGTCCATTGCAATGCTTCTTTTCTCTGTTTTCATCATTCACCTGAAAATCATCCAAAAGACCGAACATCTCATCAGGGAAGCCATTTTCCTCAGGTTCCATCTCATTGCCGTGGCTCTTTCAGTCATTTTGAGTTTCATTTCACCCTGTCCGGCATCATTTATCCTGACACTTTTTTTTGCCGTCAACCTGATGCATTGCCAAATCAAAAAGATGTATATTTCAATATATTCACTTTCTTATTCCATCCTGTTCATTTCACTTTTTTCGGTTATCAGCCTGTTCCTTGTTTACCAAACCATCAAAAAACACGACTACCAAGTAATGAAACTGATGGCAGTCAATTTAAGCTCTGAACAGGATCCGGTTGCCGAAGTTTTTCTGGGAAAGATTCAGGAACAATTCAATTCTGATTTAATAATACCTTCGCTTGTTAAACCTCCCTTTGATGAATTGGAGAACTATCTTGCCAGAACTTATTTCAGCGGGTATTTTCGAAAATATGATCTCCAGTTTACGTTTTGCAACGAACTCGACAGTGTTTTAATTAGACCTGAAAACACATCTGAACCTTGTTTCCCGTTCTTCGAAAAAATGATAAAAAAATCAGGAATAAAGGTTTCCGGAACCAGTTTCTATTTTATGAATAATATGAACGGACGGGTTTCCTACCTTGGAAAACTTCAATATCCAAAGCTTGGAAATATGAAAGGCATTTCTGTTTTCATCGAGATCAATTCGAAAATTGCCTCAGAAGGAATTGGATTTCCTGAATTGCTTTTAGACCGGACGCTGATCAGGCCTTCCCGGTATAAAAACCTTTCGTATGCAAAATATTTCGAAGACGAATTGGTTAACCGTTCCGGAGCGTTTACATACAACTTTTACCTGCGGTCGTACAACCTGAATGAACACGGACCTGAATTCCAACTGATGCAATGGGACGGGTACGACCATTTGGTTTATACTTTCGGTCAAAAAAACCACATTATTGTAAGCAACCAGTCGCTTCGTCTGATCGACTATGTCATTTCCTTTCCCTACATCTTCGTGTTCTACTTCGTATTTGTATTAAGTATATCTTTTTTGGGAAACCCAAGTTTCAGAAAGCTGATTATTCCAAAGGACCTCAGGTTCCGAATTCAGATTTCAATCATTTCAGTCGTGCTTGTTTCGCTTCTGTTTGTAGCTTCCGGAACCATATATTACAACATTGAACAGTACCGCCAAAGACATCAGAATGATCTGCTCGAGAAAATGAAATCAATTTCAGAGGAAATCAAGAACCGGTTGATTTATGTAAAAACCATCACGCCTGAAATCCAGCAATGGCTCTACAGCGAACT
>JBAWZG010000483.1:0-1907 GCA_037143155.1 Bacteroidia bacterium | reverse complement strand
TAAAATTATATTGTGTAAAGTATGATTTTATCTCAAATTCGTTACCGTTCGAAGTTAGAAAATTGTAGTCAACGTTTAAGTTTTTTCGGTTTGTTATACCACCTTCAAGATTATCAATTCCACCAAATCGACTAATAATTCCTTGTTTTACTGCTCTATCCGGTATTTGTCCGGAAGCATTCCATCCTGTAGAAAAGCCTCCTGCCGAAAAAGTCAGCTTGTTGTTAGGCGTCAGTTGAAAGAAGTATTTTCCAAAGATATTCATTCTTTCAAATTTTTCAGGACTAAGAAATGGTCCATCCGAATGGTGGTATTGCAGGGCAATATAACCATTTTGCTGAATTCCGCCATTCTCGGGCTGAAACATCAAAGTATATTTTTGGGTATTAAAATCTCCCGCTTCAATTTTAATTAAATTGCTCTCTAAAAAATCTTTCGTCTTAAAATTCACAGCGCCGGCTGTATAAAAATCGCCAATATTAGCCAAATATGGTCCTTTGTTTACATCCATCTCATCCACTGTTTCGGAAATCAAAAAATGCAAATCGGCATAACCCTGACCATGTGCATGAGTAGGCAAATTAACAGGCATACCGTCAACATTTATCGAAACATCTGTGCCGTGATCGCAATCAAATCCACGAAGAAAAATTTGTTCGGCTTTACCACCACCTTGATGTTGAGCAATAAACAAACCGGGAACCATTAATAACATGTCTTGCGATGTTCGAAATGGTTTCAGTTGCATATCAATTGCCCGAATTTCTTTTGATGAAGCTGCCGATATTGGGCGAGTTCCCTGAACAGTTACTTCGTTTAAATCAATTGTGGATTCAGAAAGCGAAACTCCTAATGTGTCAGTGACATTCTCTCGAATAATTATATTTTTACTGATAGTCTGATAACCTGCATAATATAAAAGCAATTCATAATTTCCTGCTTGAATATTTTTGAGTTCAAATTTCCCATTCATATCTGAACTTGTCCCGATTAATGAACCTTTCAGTTGAATATTTACTCCTATTAATGGAATTTTGTTTTTTGAATCATATACATTTCCATAAACACTTCCGACAGTATGTGCTTTCATCGAAAGCGAGAAAAATAAAAATAAAATAAAAATAAATTTTCTCATAAAACTACTTACTGTTTACTATTTAAATCAATTTGTCTGATAATGGTCGCTGCCATAAATCCGGCGCCAAAGCCATTGTCAATGTTCACGACAGAAATTCCACTGGCACAACTGTTTAGCATTGCCAAAAGTGCTGCCAGTCCACCGAAATTAGCACCATAACCAATACTCGTTGGAACTGCAATTACCGGTTTATCAGTCAATCCGCCCAACACGCTTGGCAATGCACCTTCCATTCCTGCCACTGCGATAATTACTTGTACACTATCCAAACGGTATCTATTAGCGAGCAAACGATGAATGCCTGCCACGCCTACATCATAAAGTCGTTCCACGGTGCAACCTAATTTTTCGGCCGTAACAACTGCTTCTTCAGCCACCGGAATATCCGAAGTGCCACCGGTAACTACCAAAACACGGGATTTGCTTTTAGTGATATCTTTTTGCTGAATAAAAATGGTGCGCGCCTCGGGATAATACTCCATATCGGGATGCAAATCTTTTATGGCTTCATAAACCGATTTTTCAACACGACTGACCATGATGTTGGTGCCTTTTGCCAGTAAGCGTTCCACAATGCCACGAATTTGTTCATTCGTTTTTCCCGGGCAAAATATCACTTCTGGATAACCGGTTCGTATCTCGCGATGATGATCTACTTTGGCATATCCCAAATCTTCAAAAGGAAGTTGTTTGAGTTGATTAACAGCCTGTCCAAGTTCCAGATTTCCCTCTTTTACGTTTTTGAGTAGTTCAAGAATTTGACTTTCCG
>JBAWZG010000482.1:0-1910 GCA_037143155.1 Bacteroidia bacterium | reverse complement strand
ATGTTTCAGCACCGGTTGGCTCTGTACTTCGCCGGAATAATACCGACAAAAAATCGTTCTGGGCATGATCACAATTGAAATCAAATTCAGACCTGTTCGTTGGCTGCCTTTCTCCGGAAAGCTTGAAAGCAAAGTGCCTCAGAATTGGGGTGAACTGAATCAAGAACAACTGATTGCGGTGGCTTGCCTTTTCAATTCGGCCACCTCTGACATTGCATTTCTGCAATCCATGTCAGGACTGAAGAAGAAAATCGTCCATAAATTATCGAATTTTGAACGGCACAAACTTATGGAAATAGTTGATTTTGTTGGAGAACTAAAACCTTATCCTGAATTTATAATCAAGAAGTTGCCGGTTCGCTCCCTGAGCGCGAAGCAGTCGAAGGGAACAATCCTCTATTCTCCACAACCAAAACTCAAAGGTGTCACCTTTGGTCAGTTCATCTTTGCAGACACCTATTTTGCCAATTATCAGGAGTCACAAAAGGAAATTGATCTGAATAAATTCATCGCTTCGCTGTATTTAGGTATGAATGAAAAATTTGAAGAGCATTTAATTCAGGAACGATTTGAAGCTATTGGAAAATTGAATCTGAATATCCGTCAGGCGATTGTCCTGAACTTCCAATTGATTCACGAGTGGCTCACTTTAGCCTATCCATTGATATTCCAAAAGCGGGAAGAAATAATCAGTGATGCTTCGTTGCCTGAGCAGCATAGCGTGTCGAAGGCCGATCCTTCCCCCTGGATCAAAGTCTTTCAGAATTTTGTGGGTGATGATATCCTTCACGACGATGTTTGGGCCTCCAAACCGGTCAATACCATTTTCGCCTACATGACCCGTAAATACAAGGAAAACGCAAGAACCCGCAACAAGTAACCCGTAACTCGTAACTCTCTATGTCAAAATTTTCTCAACTCGTTTCCTATTTCGAAAACCTTGCCCGGTTGCATAAAGATATCGGGCATACCGACAGTGAAAAACATTTCTTCCGGATGGAAGTCGATGAAGTGCTGGGTGGCATCAACCGGACGGATGTCAAATATCCTTTCCTCATTTTGGAAGGTTACAGCTATGATTTCACCGATAGCAAGAGCGACAACCTACTCAAAAACCGCCGTGGCGCTTTTATCCTGATGGATCATGTGCCTGATTCGTCCGACTATGAAACCATTCAGCAGGTTTGGGAAAACATGGAAGAAATTGGCGATGAATTATTGGTCCGGATGAAAGCAGACATACGCAATCCGTTGGCACCGGCAGTCCGTGATTTTGACTTTTCGAGTATCGAAGCCATGCTGATTGCCAACGAACTCGATGGCAATTATGGCATTCGTTACACCTACACCCTGACTTCACCGCGAACCAATGAGGTAAATCCTGAAAAGTGGAATACACTTTATACTTAAAAAATGGGATACGATCCAAATCAGGAAAACGACGGAATCAATTGGCTGAGCGGGAAACGGTCTGGCCGCAGCAATAAATACTCCTCTGGAATATTATCAGCTCAGTCTGATTCAGAATTGATACAGCAACAAAACGAACTGGTTCTCAGATGGACACCCAAAGTTCGGACAGCTCTGCGAAGCAGTGCCCGTTGGTTCTCAAATGGGAAATTTGAATCAATGGTAATCAGGGATGGTGGTAAACAAGTCGAAAAAAAACTGGCAGCCAGTATAAACAGCAAAGTCGGTAAAGAATTTGGCTTGGCAAACTATGTTGGTTTCTCATTTGAACGGCACGGGGTCTTCGTTCATAAAGGAGTTGGCCGGGGCTATCAATCCAACGGAAAGGGTTTTGTCATCCGGACTGCCAAAAATCCTCCAAAAAATCATGAACGAATTGCAATTGAATGGTTCAACCCTGTTTTGGAAAAATACATTCCTGAACTTGCAGATAGAATTGC
>JBAWZG010000481.1:0-1915 GCA_037143155.1 Bacteroidia bacterium | reverse complement strand
GTACAACGGCAACCGCTTAGCCCCTTTCATCAAATTTGCGTGTCGATACATCATTGATCATCCCGACTACGAATTTGCAGACGATTACAGCTATATAGTGAGAAATTGAATGATAACGTCCAAGTATTGCTGTCAGGGCGGTAAATTATAGTAAACTTAAAAACAAAATATATGGGCAAGATAACAATCAGTTTAGAACCTCAATTTATGATACCAACGCTTGATGTGTATAAAGAATATTTTGATAATAAATATCCTTGTACAGATGAAAATAATGACGGTTCAAATATGTCATTAGAAGATGAAGTAAAGTATGCAACATACGATTACTTGCTGAATGTTTACGAGAAGTCAAAAGAGGTGTATTTGTCTGCATATAATGAACTAAAGAAAAAGGTGTCCGAAATTGAAGTGTCGTAGCCTTGCAGCCAACGGCGTAATAAATAGCGTTTTTTCGATGCTATTTATGGAGTGTTATCATTTAGTTTTTTTTGTGCCTAAAAATAAACGCTAAAAAAATTGCAATAAATAATATAAATACTTAATTTTGAACTCTATTACATTCTAAATCAATAGTTTATAAATAATACTGTGATAATTCAATAATACTATGTATTTATAATAATCTTATCAAAAACAAATAATATTATAAAATAAAATTATTATCCAGCTATGAAAAAAGGCAAATTCGGAACTATCTACACGCGTTTTGAGCGCAAACCCAAAGAAGCTATCAAACATTTGCTAAAAGTGCAAGAGGGTGAATGTGTGAAAGCCTTATATCGTTCAGATGTTGGCTTTATAGATATAGTTTGGGGAGAAAAAGATACTGCCACAAACAAAGGCTTTGGATTAAAACACATTGTCGAAAAGCACGGCAAGGAAATAGAGCGACTGGGTTTTAAAGTCGAGGATTTTATCCCAATTGTTGTTCAATATGGAGAATTTAATATTAAAAAATCCGACTCACAAAAACGAGTTTATGAAAATAAAATGTTTCGTTTTGTGATTGCTTTAGATGATAAAAATAGTAAGGTTTGGTTACTTACTGCATTTGATTTAACGAAAAAAGCCCGATAAAGATCGAGCTCTTTTAATTGAAATTACCGAAAACATCGACGCCGATAATTTTACATTCCTGCACTGTATGGAACAACAAATATTTTATTTGACCCTGAAACCACTGTTAGTTGGGTGTTCAGCATTTATTCAAATAGTAATCAGCTCCGAAAGTAGCGCACACTTTCATTAATGCCTTATACAACCCTAAGGGTTAATCGCTTGACACAAACCAATTACCCCACAAAGATACAATCAAAATCAATAAATTATCCTTTTAATCACCAAATTTTTACGAAAATGAAAAAGAAAAATTTCAACATCAGTGAGGAATCAAACGATTTGTTTGAGCAAATTTATGAAAGACTGATAAATGAAACTCCTGGTATTAATCAGGGTGAGGCTTTTGCTAAAATTATGCAAGGCTACGAAAACAAGAATGATGAAGTAAATAATCAATCAACCGAGATGGTCGATCAGTTGCTTGCGGAACGTATATCCTTTGTTGAATCGTTGGGCTTCCTGGCTGATACCTCACTGGAAAATGTGGCAAGAACCATTCTTGCACAAGATAAAAGACATACTTCCTTACTGGAAGAACTAACTTCCATTAAAGAAGAACTGACTTCCACCAAAGAAGCATTAAGGAAGTCGGAGCAAGAACGTATGCAATTTGATGGAATCACGGGGGAAGAATTACAGGAAGTCAACAGGAAGCATCAGGAAGATATAGGAAGACTACAGGAAGCGGTTAAAATTCGTGAAAATCAAATCATCATCACTTTGCACACTCCTGCAAAGGAGATACTGGAAGAAAGTTGCAAGCGACTGGCAACCCTATTCAATCGTGAGGTTA
>JBAWZG010000480.1:0-1952 GCA_037143155.1 Bacteroidia bacterium | reverse complement strand
CTATGAAACGGGTAGTAATTGTCAGACATGCAAAATCAGATCCTTTTGGTTACGATGATGATTTTAACCGGGATTTGACCGACCGCGGAATTTCCGACGCTGAAAAAATAAGTCTGCGGCTCAAAGAACTGGGCGTATTTCCGGAAATGGTAATTGCAAGTCCTGCCACGAGGACCATGCACACAGCTTCCATTTATTCTCAGAATCTGGGAATTCCAACTGAGTCCATTCATCAGGAACAAGTTTTGTATGATGGGCTTACAACCCATCACTTTATTGAACTGCTTCATGAATTGCCGAAAGAGGTTCAGACGGTATTCGTTTTTGGACACAATCCAACGGTTCATTCATTGGTATATAACCTGGTCAACGGATTTCTTTCCGATATGCCTACATGCGCGACGGTTGTCATGGATTTTGAAGTTGAAAAATGGAAGGATGTTTCGGCACGGGCCGGACAAGTTGCCTTTCAGATTACACCAAAATCGGTGTAGCCACAAAAGCACCAAGACACCAAACAGCACAAGAACAGGATATTCAGTCTGTTCATTTTGGTGGAGTTTGGTGATTTAGTGTGTTGGTGGCAAAAAACACTTTCGGTTCAACTTTAAACTTTCAGCATTAATCTTTTAATTACACTTTCGAAACAGATGCACATTTTCTACACGCCCGATATTTCAGGAAACTATTACACGCTAAACGAAGACGAATCGAAGCACTGCGTCCGGGTTTTGCGGCTCGGAAAGGATGACCAGATTACGCTTGTTGATGGACGCGGTGGCTGTTTTACCGCCGAAATAACCGACCCGAATCCTAAACGATGTTCGGTAAACGTAATCAAATCGGAATTGGATTTAGGATTTAGGAAATTTCAGGTACACGTCGCTATTGCACCCACAAAAAATATCGAACGCATGGAATGGTTTCTGGAAAAAGCCACTGAAATCGGTATCAACCGGGTGGTTCCAATTCTTTGTCAACATTCCGAACGGAAGGAAATTAAACCGGAGCGACTCGAAAAAGTGATGATTTCGGCCATGAAACAATCGTTAAAAGCGTATCTGCCACAATTGGACGGCTTAACCAAACTGCCAGATATAATCAAACAGCCTTTTGACGGACAAAAATTCATTGCCCACTGCGAAGAACAAGGCCGCGAGTTACTGAAAAACCTTATTGTTCCGAATCAGAACTACCTGATTCTGATCGGACCTGAAGGCGATTTTTCGCCCGAAGAGATTGAATTGGCGCTAAAATCAGGATTCCAGGCGGTTAGCCTGGGCGAAAGTCGTCTTCGTACCGAAACTGCAGGCGTGGTGGCCTGCCACACCTTGAATTTATTGAACGAGGCGTGATAGCAGGAAAAAGTCATTGGTCATTTGAAAAATATTAAGCAGCACATATTCAAATGACTTTTAACTAACATGAGAAAGTCAAAAGTCTATCGAAAACTGTATAAAAGCGATTTTCCGAATGACTAATGACGTCTTCCTATTACCATTTAGTTAGATATCGTTATTAACCCAACGAATCTTGGGCAGTATTGCTAATGACTGTTTTCATGAAGAAACGTCACAAAAACACCTTGCCTGAAACAATTAATCAGGCTGTGAACAGTTTATAATATAGAAATATTATTTTTGCCGCATGAGGTCAATCCATTCGCTTTTAATCGCTACCGCACTATTTCTATATTCTGCAAACTTATTCGCACAAAGCAACAACGCCACTCTATTTGGGAAAGTGAACGACGAAACCGGAAAACCTGTCGAACTGGCCAATATCTCCTTGAAAAACTCTTCCATCGGAACCGTATCGAACCGCAATGGCGAATACCTTTTACGAATTCCGGCAAAGAAAAAGGTAGTTATGGTTTATTCCATCATCGGCTATGGGTCGGTTGAAAAAACAATCACAGCCAGCGAAGAACAGCGCATTGAAATGAATGTCAC
>JBAWZG010000479.1:0-1959 GCA_037143155.1 Bacteroidia bacterium | reverse complement strand
CGCACAGTTTATGGGTCAATCGCATTGCTGCTTATTTTAGTTTATAACCGCTGGCGCATTGCAAGTTTCAAGCATCGCCAAAAAGAATTGGAAACCGAGGTGGAAGTGGCCACTTCCGAAATCCGGAAACAGAAAGACGAGGCCGAAACACAGCGTGCAAAGGCTGAAAAGTCGGAGCAATTCAAGCAGCAATTCCTGGCCAACATGAGTCACGAAATTCGGACACCTATGAATGCCGTGATGGGTATGACTAACCTTGTTTTAGGCACACCACTTCAGGAGAAACAAAAGTTTTACCTCGAAGGAATCAAAAAATCGAGCGATAACCTGCTGCATATTATTAACGACATACTTGATCTTTCCAAAATCGAAGCCGGCAAAATGGAACTGGAACACATTGACTTTTCTATCTACGATTTGGTTGATCAGGTGAAGCAAACGATTCGCCACCGGGCTGATGAAAAAGGTCTGGAATTAATGACGATAATAAAGTCTGATGTTCCCGCTGTGGTGATGGGTGATCCGGTGCGTCTGAACCAAATTTTGATAAATCTCGCAGGAAATGCCATAAAATTCACAGAGAAAGGGAGTGTATCGATTGAAGTTTCCAAAGAGAATCAAGAAATCCGTTTTGCAATTGTCGATACCGGAATTGGAATTCCGGAAGATAAATTGCAAACAGTTTTTGAGAGTTTCTCGCAGGCTAATTCCTCCGACACCCGAAAATATGGCGGTACCGGCCTGGGATTGAGTATTTCACGCCAACTGGTTGAGATGATGGGCGGCCATATTGCCATCGAGAGCAAGGAAGGCTTTGGAACCAAATTTTCTTTCCTTGTAAAATTCGAAGAAGGTTCTGCCGGGCGGTTGGAGCAGCGTATGGCGCTTGAACAACGTGTGGACGGAAGCATATTGGATGGACTCCGGATCCTGATTACCGATGACAATGAATATAACCGGATTGTTGCCCGAGATACCTTAAAATCAGAAGCAAACGTTGAAATTATCGAGGCCACCAATGGACAGGAAGCCATCGATTTAGTCGGCAAAATACAATTTGACGTGATATTAATGGATGTTCAGATGCCCATGATGAATGGTTTTGATGCCACGCGATTTATCCGGGCCAATTTTGAAAGTCCGGCAAAAGAAACGCCAATTATCGCATTAACAGCCAGCGTACTTCGGATCGATCTCGATAAATGCAAGGAAGCCGGAATGGATTCCTATATTCCGAAACCTTTTAATACCCACCAGTTGATTACTGGTATTGCTCAGGTTTTGAACATTTCCCTGAAAGCAAAGAAGCAAGCGGACACCAACGGTCAAACAATACCATCTTCCGGAGTTACCGATCTGGACTATCTTGAAAAGTTTTGCGAAGGAGATCCGGCCCGGATGAAGAAGTATATCAGTATGTTTACATCTTCAGCACCAGGCCTGATTGAAAAAATCCATGCGGCGCTCGAAACGAACGATTTTGAAGAGATTGCCAATCAGGTTCACAGTTTTAAAACTAAATGGATCATGATGGGCATGACCGAAACAAAAGACCTTGCCATTAGGCTGGAACACCTTTGCCGGGAAGGATCCGAAGTTGAGATCATCAGAAAAGCAGTTGGAGATCTGATAAGTAAAGTTGAGTCGGCGATTAAGGAACTAAGCGATTAAAAGTCAGAGTTCGACCTAAGATTATTTTTAAGGCAAATTTATAATTGCCCCTTCCCCATCCCTTCCCCAAACGGGGAAGGGAGTTCCGGCACTGCAAACTTTAAAAATCTTATCTTAAAGGATATATTTATTCAATCTGCAGGGCGCAAAGTACCCCGTTTGGGGGATTTAGGGGGCAATAGCCGGAAGTATAATATCCATAACATGATTGTCAGAAAGTATTTTATTGAACTTAGGTAATAGTCTATCAAAAAAAAACTGGAGGGAAAATCAAACTGAACTGTTTCC
>JBAWZG010000478.1:0-1959 GCA_037143155.1 Bacteroidia bacterium | reverse complement strand
CTAATTTATTGCATTGTAAAGGTTCGCTTTTACATGATCAGGATCAAAAGTTCATTTTGTAACATCAGTAGTTTTCTTTTTACTTTTCAAACGTTGTTTACCCATTAGTGACGACAAAGTCCTATGCAATGGATTAAGTATCGTAATCCCAATAATTTCTTTGGAATCAGGTTCTATCCTGATAATCGTTCCTTCGCCAATATCAACTCCTTCTGCATTTTTAGGATTTCCAAAAGAAATATACAGAACATCAGCATCAGCATCATAATCCCAATTAATTTTATTCTTCTTTTCTGTAATATTTAAAGTTTCCATATTATTATTTTGGGAAGATCCTATAAATGTTACTTCGATGATCAATATCCACAAAAAAGACCGTATCTGCTTCTATCTTAATCCCAATTCTGTAATCGCCAATCCGTATGCGGTAATATTGTTTATAGCCCTTAAGTTTTTTAAGCTGGCTGATTTGTCTATGGTTCTCTGCTGATTCAACATTTAGAATTGCATTCGCAATATCCGCTTTAAGTTGATTGCTACCAATCTTCTTTATTGCTTTTAGAAACGAAGCTTTAAATTCTGTCTTCATTACTTTTGTCCAAGGATTTCCATTACACTTTCTCGGCTGACCGACTTGGACTTCATCCCTTTTTCGATTAAATCAGCAAGCCTGGAATCTTCAATATCCTCTGTGTCGATTGATTTTGCTTTAGTTCCAGTTTTCTTTGCCAGATTGAGCCAGAATTTAATATCAGCTTCATTTTTAACTTCAATAATAATTGCTTCCATGTCTATGAAATTTTAAACAAAATTATAAATCTTTTTGAACAGAGATTAAGCACCATGCCCAACAAAGTCAGATTATTATATTCTTTATCAGTATTCATTTCTGCCCGACGCAGGCTGGTGTAGCATCCGTGTCATCTGTATTCCATCGTTATCCCCCGATACTTCCCGAAATTCGGGACAGGCAGGGGCAGGCTGTGTTCATCGTTATTCCGACTCAAATACAACTTCATCCTTTTCCAAATCAATAAACTCATAGTGCAGGGTGCGATGAAGTCCTTCGGATAATGTAAATGGTGCTTTCCCTTCGACAGGCTCAGGGACCGAATCTGCGGTAGAATCAAATTGGGTTGTTGTACAAAACTTCTTAACCCGCACTCCACTTAATGAAAATTTCTTGCTGGAGAGTTTTGCAATCAAATCAAAACATAAACTACATAGTTTCTCCTAACCTAAGGAAGAATGTTTGAAAACTGAAAATTATGAGTTATAAAACTTCAAAGTGCCTTTTAACTTTTACGTATTTTTTTTGTTGGAATTTTGAAGAGCGTTTTTCAATCTTTGTATTTTCTTCATCAATAAAAGTGATTACAGAACCCTCAGGTATTTTGTCTGTCAATTCCGGATTATTGATGATTTGCTCAACGAAATCGAAAGCAACTGCTATATCTCGCTGAATTTGTTCTTTATTTGTCATTTGTAACTTTTTTAATGTATTGTTCTTTATACCAATCCCATTTATCCTCTAAATCTTGCTTAGCAAAAGTAAACGCATATTTTAAATCAGGCACTTCTATTGCTTTTTTTTCTTTATCTCCATTCGGATGCAATAAATCTCTGTGAAAGAATCCATGAGCACAATCATATCTGACAATTGCAGCCCATTTGCCATTAATCATTGCTTCATACTGGATAATCAAATCAAGTATTTCTCCTTTATCTTTATCAAAGCGAACTCTAATTCTGTCTTTGAATTGATTTCCCAGGAAAATATAAAACTCTTTCTCGTTCACTTTAACTGTTTTAAAGCAAATATAATCATTTCTACAAAACAGTTAGTATCTCTTGGGCTGCCGACCCTATTTTGTATGACATTGGTATGCTGTTATATACCTTGGCGACTCCGTTGGAAGTTGAACTGGCACGCTTTTTTATTACCCGAACGGAATACGA
>JBAWZG010000477.1:0-1975 GCA_037143155.1 Bacteroidia bacterium | reverse complement strand
CGGATTGATCGGGCCGGTGAGGATTTTGGTGAAATATAAATAGAAGCCTCCGCCAACCCTTCCAGAATGTGGGGATTTAGGAAGGTTAAGCTATAAAGAATGCTCATTGAAAAACATTGTTGGGAATATATGCTACCTAAAGTCTCCCCTCTCGGGGGAGATTTAGAGGGGGCTTTTTAAAATTTTATTTTATGACAAAAATCGGATTATTCGGAATTGGCCTCGATACTTATTGGGCGCAATTCGAAGGATTGCTTGACAATCTGAAAGCATATCAAGAACAAATCAAAAATAAAATCTCTGGATTTGGAGTGGAAGTCATTGATGCCGGAATGGTTGACAATTCGGTTGGTGCAAGGGAAGCAGCCGATTTTCTAAAATCACAGGATGTGGAAATTGTATTTTTATACCTTTCGACTTATGCACTTTCATCAACGGTTTTGCCCGTGGCTCATAAGCTGAAAGTTCCGGTGGTGATCCTGAACCTTCAGCCGGTTGCCCAACTTGATTACGAAGTATTCAACAAACTGGGCGACCGTGGCAAGATGACCGGCGTATGGCTCGAACACTGCCAGGCCTGCTCGGTTCCCGAGATTGCCAGCGTGTTTAACCGCTCTGGAATACAGTACGATATAGTCACCGGATACCTTCAGGATGAAGGAGCCTGGACCGAAATTGAAGCCTGGGCCGAAGCTGCCCGTGTTGCCGAAGCGATGCGAAACAACCGTCTGGGAATTTTGGGTCACTATTACGGCGGAATGCTCGATGTGTACACCGATTTGACCAAACAATCGGCCACATTTGGTACACACATCGAAATGCTCGAAATGTGCGAACTGAAAAGATACCGGGATGAAGTGAGCGATGTCGAAGTTCAGGGAAAAATTCAGGAATTTTCGAACACTTTTGAGGTTTCTCCGGAATGTGAAATTTCCGAAGTTGAACGGGCTGCCAGGACTGCGGTGGCTTTGGACAAACTGGTTGAAAATCGAAACCTGGGTTCAATAGCCTATTATTACGAAGGGGAATCGGGAAACGAGTATGAAAATATCGTGACTTCAGTGATCGCCGGAAACACCTTGCTGACTGGCAAAAACATTCCGGTTGCTGGCGAGTGCGAGGTGAAAAATGCACAGGCCATGAAGATCATGGCAGAGTTTGGCGCCGGTGGTTCGTTCTCCGAATTTTACCTGATGGATTTCAAAGATGATGTGGTCATGTTGGGTCACGACGGACCTGCACATTCGGCCATTGCAGAAGGGCGGGTGAAACTGGTTCCGCTGTCGGTCTATCACGGAAAACCCGGGAAAGGATTGTCGATTCAGATGACTGTAAAACATGGACCAGTTACACTGCTTTCTGTGGTTGAAGGCAAAGACGGAATCTTTCTACTTGTTGCTGAAGGCGAATCGGTTGCCGGACCAGTACTTGAAATCGGGAACACCAACAGCCGCTACCGCTTTTCGATTGGAGCCAAACGCTTTATGAACGAATGGTCGAAACAAGGCCCGGCACACCATTGTGCGATTGGCGTTGGTCACATTGCGAATAAAATTGAGAAACTGGGTAAGATTCTGGGCATTGCTATGGTGAAGATCTGCTAATTTGCCCCATCCCCAATCCTTCCCCAAACAGGGAAGGGAGTTTGGGCTTGAAAGTTTTGGAAGATTTCTCTTAAAGGATAATTAGTCGTCAATTTGAATCGCGTCAAAGTCCCCCGTTTGGGGGATTTAGGGGGCTTTAATCTAAATTCCTAAAACCATGAAAAAAACAAATTTCCTTACAATTTTCAGCTTCATCCTTTTGCTGGCTGTGACATTAGCTTGCAACAAAAAACCGGTTCAGGAGGGCATTCAAACCACTGTTGAACTGAAGAAACTGCTGGCCGATCCGCCTTCGGAATATCGAAGCGCTCCGCTTTGGGACTGGAACGATCAGATTTCAGAAGAAGGAATCGATTTCCAGATGAAGGAAT
>JBAWZG010000476.1:0-1988 GCA_037143155.1 Bacteroidia bacterium | reverse complement strand
GGAAATACAGGTTTGAGCATCTTCTTTAACCTGCTTTCGCGGCAAACAAACAACCCTGAATACGAGAAGCTGGCAGACGATCTGCTCGACAAGGCTTTTGCCAACCTGACGACCTCGGCTTCCGCGGATTTTGAGAACGGACTGGCTGGTATCGGTTGGGGGATCGAATACCTGGTGCAGCATGGCTTTGCCGAAGGTGATACAGATGAAATACTCGAAGAGGTCGACAACAAGGTATTCAGGTCGTTGAATGAAGAAAACCACACTTCCATTGAATTGGGCAATGGATTAACAGGGTATCTTTTTTACCTGATCAGCCGGTTAAAAGACAAACCGGAATCGCGTTCGATGGCGCAACGCATCAACAGGGAACTCCTGATCTTGACTGTCAATAAAATTGATGAACTGGCAACAGCACAGTTTCCAACCCTGGTGAAAGAGATTCAATTCGACCTGTTTTGGCGGTTTCCGGTTATGCTGTATGGATTGTCAGAAGCCTTCAAACTCAATGCCTACAACGCTAAAATCCGGTGTATGGTCCGGCAATGGCTGCCCTATTTTGAATCCTACATTCCGTCAATGCATATCAACAGGCTCTTTCTGGCTGTTGTCTTGGAGAGAATCTGTTCACTGATGCCAGAAAGCAGACTTGAAAAGCAAGGCCGAATATTGCTGTTTGCAACAGATTTCAAAATCCTGAAAACAGAAGTCGACCATGATTTATTGAACATCCGCTTCGGCTGGCCAGGCGCTGCATGGCTTTTGAAAATAGCTTCGGAGGAAATACCTGCACACTGGCCCAATCAACATCTGATTTGCCGCACTTACCATGAAATCATGGCAATACATCAAAATCCGCTGGAAAGTTTCGCAATGGAGGGCCAACAGAATAATTACATACAATTTGGCGTTTCATTAGGGCTTGCGGGTATCGGTCTCCTTGAAATAGTATGGCCGGGCGTCCTTTCAGGGAACTTCACCAATGAAACCCACGGAGATGATTAATTTCACCAACCGTTCTCCTTCAGTTTCTGTGGTTATGCCGGTTTACAATGGCAACCGGTACCTGGCTGAGGCTATGCAAAGTATCCTCTACCAAACGTTTCTTGATTTTGAACTTGTCATTGTAGACGATGGTTCAACCGATCAGAGTATTGAAATCATCCATTCCTTTAAAGACAAAAGAATCGTTTTGCTTAAAAATTCAAGAAATCTCGGCAACTACCCAAGCCGGAATATTGGGATGGAACTTGCCCGCGGAAGATACATCTGTGTCATGGATGCGGATGATGTGGCCATGCCCTTGCGGTTGGAACGGCAGTACCATTACATGGAACGAAACCCTGAAATCGGCATATGCGGGAGTTTTATCCAGAATATCCCATCGGGCAGTTGTCCAAGGTTTGTTACAGATGAGAAGCTTTTAAAGGTAACCTTTCTCTCCAACAACTACTGCTCACACCCAAGTCTGATCCTGCGAAAAAAATTTCTGGAGAAATATCAATTGAGCTACAACGAAGAGTATGTTTATTCCGCTGATTTTGACCTTTGCGCTCGCGGCTTCCGGCATTTTAAGATCCGCAATATTCCGGAAATCCTTTTGCAGTATAGACGGCATGCGGATCAAATTTCCACTGCCAAATTTGCTACGCAGCAGATGTATGCTGATCAGATTCGTATCAAACAATTAATTGAAAATCTTGGATTTGTCGCGGATGAAATTCCGTATTCACTTCATCTTCGACTGATGAAAAGGGAAAATTTAGAACCAGAATTATCATCATTGCTCAATGCCTGGATAGAAAAGTTAATTGCAAAAAACAGTGTTTCCCATTATTATGATGAAATCTTACTCAAGCATTTTCTTACCTCTTTGATAAAGGATTGCTTATCTGAATCAGTAACGGGAAATATTGAGAAACCTATTGCTCCGGCTGTTCGATAACTTAAAATATATCGCCAGTAAAAAAACAATTTAACTATTTATT
>JBAWZG010000475.1:0-1992 GCA_037143155.1 Bacteroidia bacterium | reverse complement strand
TGAACATGCTGTAAAAAGATGCTACCTCATAAACTTCAATGGGTTGAATCTGAAGCAAAGAAGCCACATAATCCATGGTTTCGGAACTTAACCAACCGTTATTTTCTGATTGGGCGATATGCAATACGGGCAATATCGCCGATTTCTGACGACCTTCAGGGTATCGGCTGATAATCCGGTTCACCAGTTCAAGCGTTTCGATGTTGAATTCTATATTTTTACTGTTCTGCATTTATTTTTTATTTTTCAAATCCGTCAGCAAAAGCAGTCGGCAATGGATATTGTTATTTTTGAATGTTTTCCTATTTTCTGTTTTCATTTTCCAATGTGTTTCCCCTTCCGTCCGAAAATAGAGACTTGCCTTTTATATCATTTTTGCGCCGACGGTTTCACTTCACATTCTTTCCACAGGGCGTTCCCTGTGCTTGTATATGTCGCCCCTTCAGGGCTAAAACCTACCGAAATCCGATGCCCAAAGCTTTCCCCCAACGGGGAAACGGGAAGGGAGCTTCCTTTCTAAGCATCCAATTCTCCTGCAATTACATTCATCGAACTCATTGTCAATACAGCGTCAGAGAGCATAATTCCGGTTACCATTTCAGGATAAGCCTGATAATATATAAAGCTTGGACGGCGAAAATGTAATCGGGAAGGAGTGCGCCCACCATCGCTTACCAGATAAAATCCAAGTTCTCCGTTGGCTGCTTCTATCGAATGGTAAACTTCACCTACCGGAATATCAGTTTCGCCCATTACTATTTTAAAATGCCAGATCAAAGCTTCCATGTTGTTGTAAACTTGCTCTTTAGGAGGAAGCACAAACCGCGGATCCTGGGCAAAATAAGTTTCCTTGTCTTCTAATTGATCCAGTTTGTCGATTGCCTGTTTAATGATGCTTAAACTCTGCCGCATTTCTTCCTGCCGAACCATGAAACGATCGTAGGTATCGCCGTTTTGTCCAATCGGCACAATGAAATCAAACTCTTCATATGAACAGTAAGGATTCATCACACGAACATCATAATCAACCCCGCAGGCTCGCAAGTTTGGCCCGGTAAATCCATACGCAATGGCTCGTTCAGCCGGAAATGACCCAACATTGATGGTCCGGTCCATGAAAATGCGGTTTCGGGCAAGCAAGTTTTCAAATTCCTGAAGTTTAGATGGATAATTTTTCAGGAAATACTTGATTTTATTCCAGGCTTTTTCGCTGAAATTACGCTCGAAACCGCCTATGCGACCCATGTTGGTGGTCAATCTTGATCCACAGATTTCTTCGAATATTTCGTAAATGAATTCCCGATCCTGAAACAGGTAGGTGAATCCGGTGAGTGCACCGCTGTCAACACCAATCACGCTGTTGCAAATCAGATGATCGGAAATCCGGGCCAGTTCCATTACCACAATACGAAGGTAATCCACGCGTTTTGGCGTTTCAATTCCGAGTAGTTTTTCAACGGTCATGTGCCAACCCATATTGTTCAGTGGAGCAGAACAATAATTCAGTCGGTCGGTAAGTGGTGTGATCTGATAAAAAGGACGTCGTTCGGCTATTTTTTCGAAAGCGCGATGGATGTAGCCAATGGTTTGTTCAGTTTCAACAATATATTCACCATCCATCAGCATGACATTCTGAAACACTCCATGTGTTGCCGGATGAGTCGGACCCACATTCAGTGTGTTGAATTCCTTCCGTTCCTCTGAACTAATTAAGTCCTTTTTATAATAATCTGTATAGTTTCCGAATGTCATTTATTGTTGTTGTATTTCTTTCAAAATTTAAAGAAAAAAGTAAGAATTCAATAATTTATAACTCAAAACTTATAATTCATCGTCCAAACATGCTGTCATCTTTGTCTTCTCGAGTCTGGTCTTCAAGCGGAAACTCTTTCCGCAAAGGGAAATCGGTCATCTCATCCACATTTAGAATGCGTTTCAGATTGGGATGTCCCTTGAAAATAATCCCAAAAAAATCATATGTTTCCCGCTCCA
>JBAWZG010000474.1:0-1999 GCA_037143155.1 Bacteroidia bacterium | reverse complement strand
ATTTTGTTATAAAATGGCTGGTCTTTGTCGAGCGAAAGCCAGATGAAGACTGCTTTTCCGACGACATGATCTTCAGGTACAAAGCCCCAGTATCGCGAGTCGGCCGAGTTGTGGCGGTTGTCGCCCATCATCCAGAAGTAATCCATTTTAAAGGTGTAACTGTCGGCAACTGCACCGTTAATGTATATGGCGCCGTCTTTTACTTTCAGTGTGTTGGCTTCGTACAGATGAATGATGCGTTCGTACAAAGGCAAGTTATCTATGGTCAGTTTTACGGTCTGTCCTTTTTTCGGAATTTGAAGTGGTCCGAAATTATCGACGTTCCATGGATATTTGCTGCTGAAAGGGAAAATATTCTGATCCCAGTTGGCGCCTGTTACCAGCGTGCGTTTTACTGAAGTCACATTTTTCATGGCCTTTAGTTTCTCCTCATTTTCCTGTGTTAAAGGAAACAGGTACTGCGTGCTTGAATAAACGTGTCGGTCTTCTTCAGCGATATGGAGTTGTTCCAATGTACGTTTATTGATTCCTGCTCCGTCGGTGGTTACGATGTTGTCGTATTGCATTCCGGGGAAATGTTGCTGTTCCTTTCCGTTCACAAACAATTGTCCGTTTTTCAGTTCAATCACATCGCCTGAAATTCCGACACATCGCTTGATGTAATTTTCGCGTTTGTCAACCGGCCGAGAAATGATTTCGCCAAAAGTTTCCTTTTCAGACCATACCCGCGCGCGTCCATAGTTGCGTACCAGTGAATAATAGCTTTGGTTCTGAACCTTAACAGCCACAGTATCACCTTCAGGAAAGTTAAAAACCACCACGTCGTTGTTTTTTACTTTACCGAAACCGGCGATACGTTTATACGGATTCTTTATCCATTCCACATACGATTTTTGCGTTTGAGAAAGTGGCATGGTATGATGTACAAACGGGAACGACAGCGGCGTATTGGGAAGTTTGGGACCGTAGGCAGTTTTGCTCACAAAAAGGTAATCGCCAATCAGCATCGATTTTTCCATCGAGGAAGTTGGAATCGTGTATGCTTCGATGAAAAACATCCGTATAAAAGTGGCGGCAATCACGGCAAAAATAATGGCATCAACCCACTCAACGACCTTAGTTTGCTTGCCATCCGGAGTATTCCGCTTTTTCCAGAATGCCCAATGAACTTTTTTCGTGATGTACATATCGAAAATTACGCCAAGGCCGATCAGCCAGAGGTAGCTTTCGATCCAGATTACCCATAACAGATAAATTAATCCGACCAGCGCAAACTTGAACCATTTATTGGAAAGTATTTCTTTCATTTTATCGAGTTTTATAGATTTAACAAATCATTCATGCTTAAAATTCCTTTTTTACCGAAGCTGTATTCGGCTGCCAAAACCGCCCCAAAGGCCAATCCTTTCCGGCTTTTTGCCAGATGTGTAATTTCGATGAAATCAACCTCCGAATCGTATTTGATGATGTGAGTTCCCGGAACCAAACCTTCACGTTCCGAAATGATTCCAATTTCGTCCACCTGATCAGTTGGTTGATTGACCCAGGTTTTTTTCTCCGGAATATTTTCAATAATTCCTTCAGCCAGGGTAATAGCCGTTCCACTGGGAGCATCGAGCTTTTGCGTATGATGTATTTCTTTCATTTCGATCGAATACTCAGAGTGACTGGCCATCAGCTGGGCCAGTTTCTTATTCAGGGCAAAGAAAATATTTACGCCCAGGCTGTAATTGGATGTATAGAAAAATGTACCGTTCAGGATTTTGCAGAGCTGATGAACTTCAGGCAGTTTTTCGAGCCAGCCGGTTGTTCCGCTCACCACCGGAATTCCGGCTTCGAAACATAGTTTATAATTGGCCACAGCCGAATCAGGTGTAGTGAATTCGATCGCTGTATCAGCTTTTTTCAAATTGGCAATCGTAAGTTCTTCCGGATTGGTAATGTCAATTTTCAGGACTATTTCGTGTCCGCGGTCGAGAGCGATTTTCTCAATCTCTTT
>JBAWZG010000473.1:0-2001 GCA_037143155.1 Bacteroidia bacterium | reverse complement strand
TGAACATGCTGTAAAAAGATGCTACCTCATAAACTTCAATGGGTTGAATCTGAAGTAAAGAAGCCACATAATCCATGGTTTCGGAGCTTAACCAGCCGCTATTTTCAGATTGGGCGATATGCAATATCGGCAATATCGCCGATTTCTGACGTCCTTCCGGGTATCGGCTGATAATCCGGTTCACCAGTTCAAGCGTTTCGGTGTTGAATCCTATATTTTTACTGTTCTGCATTTATTTTTTATTTTTCAAATCCGTCGACTAAAGCAGTCGGATATGGATATTGTTTCGTTTTTGAATGTTTTCCTATTTTCTGTTTTCTTTTTCCAATATATTTCCCCTTCCGTCCGAAAAGAGAGACTTTCCTTTTATATCATTTTTGCGCCGACGGTTTCACTTCACATTCTTTCCACAGGGCGTTCCCTGTGCTTGTATATGTCGCCCCTTCAGGGCTAAAACCTACCGAAATCCGATGCCCAAAGCTTTCCCCCAACGGGGAAACGGGAAGGGAGCTTCCTTTCTAAGCATCCAATTCTCCTGCAATTACATTCATCGAACTCATTGTCAATACAGCGTCAGAGAGCATAATTCCGGTTACCATTTCAGGATAAGCCTGATAATATATAAAGCTTGGACGGCGAAAATGCAATCGGGAAGGTGTGCGTCCGCCATCGCTGACCAAGTAAAATCCAAGTTCCCCGTTGGCTGCTTCTATAGAATGGTAAACTTCGCCTACCGGAATATCAGTTTCGCCCATTACAATTTTAAAATGCCAGATCAACGCTTCCATATTGTTGTAAACTTTCTCTTTGGGAGGAAGCACAAAACGTGGATCTTTCGCAAAATAAGTATCCTTGTCTTCCAATAAATCCAGTTTGTCGATTGCCTGTTGGATAATGCTTAAGCTCTGCCGCATTTCTTCCTGACGAACCATGAAACGATCATAGGTATCGCCGTTTTGTCCAATAGGCACAATGAAATCAAACTCTTCGTATGAACAATAAGGATTCATCACCCGTACATCGTAATCAACTCCGCAGGCCCGTAAGTTTGGACCAGTAAATCCATAAGCAAGTGCACGATCTGCGGGAAATGCCCCGACATTGATGGTACGATCCATGAAAATGCGGTTTCTGGCAAGCAAATTTTCAAATTCCTGAAGTTTGGAGGGATATTTCTTCAGGAAATACTTGATTTTATCCCAGGCTTTTTCACTGAAATTACGTTCAAAACCACCGATACGACCCATGTTAGTAGTTAACCTTGAACCACAGATTTCTTCAAATATTTCGTAAATGAATTCCCGATCCTGAAACAGGTAAGTGAACCCAGTGAGGGCACCACTATCTACGCCAATAACACTGTTGCAAATCAGGTGATCGGCAATACGTGCCAGTTCCATAACCACGATACGCAGGTAATCAACACGTTTTGGGATTTCGATACCAAGTAATTTTTCAACAGTCATATGCCAGCCCATGTTGTTTAGCGGTGCTGAGCAATAATTAAGACGATCGGTAAGTGGTGTGATTTGGTAAAAAGGACGTCGTTCGGCTATTTTTTCGAAAGCCCGGTGTATATATCCAATTGTTTGTTCAGTTTCAACTATAAATTCACCATCCATCAGCATGACATTCTGAAACACTCCATGCGTCGCCGGGTGAGTTGGACCCACATTCAGTGTGTTGAATTCCTTACGCTCCTCTGAACTAATTAGGTCTTTTTTATAATAATCTGTATAGTTTCCGAATGTCATTTATTGTTGTTGTATTTCTTTCAAATTTTAAAGTAAAAATCCAATAATCGATAACTCCAAACTTAGAATTTATAACTCTATATTCATCGTCCAAACATACTGTCATCTTTGTCTTCACGTGTTTGATCTTCAAGTGGAAACTCTTTTCGTAAAGGGAAATCGGTCATCTCATCCACATTCAGAATACGTTTAAGATTGGGATGTCCCTTGAAAATAATCCCAAAAAAATCATATGTTTCCCGCTCCA
>JBAWZG010000472.1:0-2003 GCA_037143155.1 Bacteroidia bacterium | reverse complement strand
GAACAACCTGACCGGTCAAGTATTTTTATTCCCGGAAAATCGGTTAAATCGGGTTCTTTCACTGTTCATCCGTTCCTGAAAAATCATGATGCAGCTGAACCCTGTTCGTTCAGGATAGAGCACGATGACTGGCATGTTGGTGTTTTTACAGATATTGGTGAGGCTTGCAAACAGGTGAAGAGCCATTTGCGCAAATGCCATGCACTGTTTCTTGAAACCAATTACGACGAAAAAATGTTGTGGGAGGGTTCGTATCCGTATATGTTAAAGCAGAGAGTTGCCTCAGCCCATGGGCATTTATCCAACGATCAGGCATTCGAATTGATTCGGGATCATGCGGGTCCTGAGTTGCTTCATGTTTTTCTGAGCCATCTTTCCGGAGAAAATAACAGCCCTGAATTGGCCATTTCGAGGTTTGAAAGTTTAACCGACCGGTTTAATGTCCGGCTGACTTCACGGCATACTTTCAGCGAAATGTGCCGACTGCGTTAGCAAAAGAAAAGCCCCGCATAAAATGCAGGGCTTCGAACTTTAAATCTTAAAAATATTAGACTATTATGCTAGTTTAACATTTACCGCGTTTAATCCTTTTCTTCCTTCTTGAAGTTCATAAGTTACGTCGTCATCTTCTCTGATTTGGTCAACCAAACCTGAAACATGAACGAAGTATTCTTTGTCAGATTCACTGTCTTTAATAAAACCGAATCCTTTAGATTCGTTGAAAAATTTAACTTTACCTGTTTTCATAATAATAAATAAAAAATTGATATACTGCTGCAAATATATTAAAATTTGCATAAAAGCTTTATCTAATGTTAAAAAATTGCTGATTTAGAGTAAAATAAAAAAATCTGGAACGAAATATCGGATCAGCTATTTAAAAGGTTATTGCTAAGCGACTGAAGGGTTTGTTTTTTAAGTTCAGTTTTTACAAGAACCGAAATGTTGTGGCGACTCCCTCCATATGAAATCATCCTGATCGGGATTTCCCTGAGAGCCGAGAATACTTGCGATGCAAATCCGGTTTCTTCAGCAATCATGTGGCCGACAATACAAACGATTGTCAGCTCAGTATCTACTTCAACCTCACCATATTCTTTTAGTTCTGAAACGATTTCATTCAGATGCTTGGTGTTGTCAATTGTCAATGATACTGCGACTTCCGAAGTCGAAATCATATCAATTGGGGTTTTGAAAAACTCAAAAATCTCAAAGATGTTTTTCAGAAAACCGTATGCATTCAGCATTCGGTACGAGCGGATTTTAATGGCAGTAATACCGTCTTTGGCAGCAACGGCCTTGATGCCTTGACCGCTTGTTTCCGATGAAATCAAAGTTCCGGCGTCACTTGGATTCATGGTGTTTTTTAACCGAACCGGGGTGTTCTGCAGTTTGGCCGGTAAAACTGTTTGCGGATGTAGAATTTTTGCTCCGAAATAAGCCAGCTCAGCAGCCTCGTCAAACGAGAGCTGATCAATCTTCCGGGTATTTTCAACAAATCTTGGATCATTGTTGTGAAATCCGTCAATGTCGGTCCAGATTTCAACTTCTTCCGAATCAATGGCAGCACCAATCAGCGTGGCCGTATAGTCGCTTCCACCGCGCTGTAAATTATCAATGTCACCTTCCGGGTTCCGGCAGATAAATCCCTGAGTTATGTAGTAATCTGCATCCTCAGATTCCTGAAGAATTCGGGAGATATTTTCGCGGATAAAATATGAATCAGCTGCTTTATCACCATCAATTTTCATAAAATCAAGGGCTGCCAGATATACTGTTTTGAAACCGTTTTCGAGCATCAGTTCAGTAAAAAGTGCAGTGGAAAGCAACTCTCCTTGCGCAACAATGGCGTTTTCAGCTACTGTACTAAATTCTCCGGAAGTGAATGATTTGATGGTCTGGAAGATTCCGGAGATCAGGATTTTCCCCTTTTCCTTCTTCTCAATGGTTTTATACAGGTCGTTGACTACTTTCTGGTACTTCTTTTCCAATTCGCTGATTAG
>JBAWZG010000471.1:0-2022 GCA_037143155.1 Bacteroidia bacterium | reverse complement strand
TACTATCGAACATCGCAAAACCATCGTGATGCTTCGAGGTAATTACAATGTATTTTATACCGGCATCTTTGGCCATTTTCACCCATTCGTCAGCATTAAAATCAGTTGGATTAAATTGAGCAGCATACTGAGCATATTCATTCACCGGAATCTTCCCGTTATTCATGATCCACTCACCAATACCTCCAACTGGATTGCCTTTATATTCGCCGGCAGGAACCGAAAAGAGTCCCCAATGAATGAACATTCCAAACTTGGCATCTTTCCACCAGTCCATTTTATCGACCGGTTTCTTTTCTACTTTGCAGCCAAATAGCTGAAAAAGAATAGTTAACAGAAGCAGCCGGTTAATTAAATTTTTCATAGTCGTTATCTTTTTAGTTAATGTCCAAATTCCGAAAACTTTCCCAGTCGAAAGTAGCAGGTGGAAAAAAGCTTTTAAGTTTTATAGGTTCCATGTTTTTTACACCATTCAATAAACTTCCGCACACGTTCAGGCGAAACATCATTTTGAATGATATGCGCCGGGGCTATCATGTAGCCGCCACCTTTCCCGAGGATGTTGATTTTTTCAGAGATGTCGCATTCCAGTTCTTTATCGGTTCCGTTGGGTAAAAGGTCCTGCTGATCGATTGCTCCCCAAAAAGCAAACTGATTGCCAAAATTATCTTTCATATCCTGAGGCTGGTGTCCCGGAACGCCCGGCTGAACCGGATTGAAAACTTCGAAGCCAATCTCGCGGATATCATTGAGCAAACCGGCGACCGCACCATCACAGTGCAAAATAGGAATAATATCCGATTTCGCCTCCTTAAACCGTTCGACCATCTTCGTGTAAATCGGCTTCAGTTGATCACGAAAGGTTTCCGGAGGAATAATCAGGTTAGTCTGTGTTCCGAAATCGTCGCCAAACCAGATGGCATCCACTCCTTTTTCAATGAGCCGAAGCCCGATTTGTGTTTGAAATTCGGCGCAGGCCTCAAACAACGGAACTACATATTCGGTCTCCATCATCATATCGACCAGCAGTTTCTCCATGCCAACCAACTGGTGCGCCAATGAAAACACCGTTACTTCGATGTCGCCAATAATCAGATAATCGTTTTTGTATTTTTTCACCAATGCTTCAGCATCCCTGAAACGACCGGGAGCATCCGGATCAGGAAAACGAAAAGCTTCAATATCTGCTTTTGTTTCTGCTTTTGCAAGCGGATAATCCACCACTTCGACATAAATATCGCCCTGTCGCATCCGCATCTGATATTCATTCAGCCAGGTTCCATCGGCAGCTTTTACGATCCGGAAATCATCCGAAACAGAAGCTCCGGTAACGACTACATCACTTCCCATTGCCACCCTCAGCTCGTTAGCACTGATTCGGTAGGTCACATCTTCATACAGGTTTTCGGTGTAATTCACAGGAATTCCCAACTCTTTTCCAAAATGATCAGCCAACTTGCGGCACAAATCAAACTGAACGGGAACCCGGTCGGGCAATCCGGGCAAGCGTTTGAAGGCTTTCAAAACACGTTCGCGAGAGTTCATAGGTTTTCATTTTAAATCAGGAAATAGACGGTTAGCATCTGCTACTTAAATTTATTCAGGATTTTGTGTTCATTCTTTTAATGAAATATCCTGCAAATGCACCAATGAATCCCGGAACCAGCGCCAGTAAACTTCCAAAGTTTTGAGTGGAGACTATTTCATACAGAGGAATCCAAACACTCACAGCCAATGCAATGAGCCATGGTTTTTGAGTGGCAAGGAATCCACAAAGTAATGAAGCCACTAAAACCATAAAAACTGAAACTCCTGTATCGTCCCAATTCGGACGCGAGTCAATCCATGCAATCACAAATCCTAAAACAACTGCCAGTATAACGTAGAAAACGAAAGATTTTTTCATGGGTGCATTTTTCATGTACATTCTTTTTCCTCCTTACTTTTTAATTCCTAACCATTCCAAAGCATCCAAAACCAATTTGTTCTGAATTTTATTCTGAAAAGAAAACGACAATTCCA
>JBAWZG010000470.1:0-2030 GCA_037143155.1 Bacteroidia bacterium | reverse complement strand
TTGACGATTGGGATATTATTCAGATAGTAAAAGCAAGTGTTGAATATGGCGTGTTACCTCGTGAGGCTATCACTATAAAAGTCCGCAGAGCTGAAGCCATTGACAAAACCAGTGTCGGAAAAGTAAACAAAGTTGCTCTTCGGGCAAAATTCATCTGATCATGAAAAAGCTCATCGGGTTCATTCTCATTTCATTCTTACTTTTTCATTGCGCCAAAAGTCAGGAAACTAAACCTGTAATAGTAGAACCTATCCCGATAATTCCAGTGGTGGATCCGATAATCGACAACGGAATTCTGACACTAAAACTGGATTTGTCCCGGGGTGGAGCCATTTCATACCTTTCCTTATCAGGTTCACAAAGAAGTGTGATAAACATTGCTGACGAAGGCCGGTATATCCAGCAATCGTATTACGCCGGAAAAAGTATTGATCGGAAAGCAGATGGACAGTCTCCCAGCTGGTCACCGTGGAGCTGGAACCCGATTCAGGTGGGAGATGCTTTTCGAAACCGCGCTAAAATACTGGATTTTCAAAAGAACGGGAATGAACTCTATGTAAAATGCATCCCAATGCAATGGGATATGAATAATCGTCCGGCAGAAGCGGAGATGGAACAATGGACAACGCTCGAAGGTTCAGTACTTAAAGTTCGCAACCGCCTAACCTGTCATCGGACCGACAAGATTTACGGCGACAGTATTCTGAACGATCAGGAATTACCTGCGGTCTATCCCATTTCGGCATTAAAAAACCTATTCACTTATTTGGGAAATGTTCCATATACAAACGCTCCTTTAGATCATCCGGAAGTAATCTTGCTTTCGAGCGGATTCTGGGGAATCTATCCTGAAGTTTCAGAAAACTGGATGGCTTTTGTGGATGACAATCTTTGGGGAATGGGAATATATAATCCGAAATGTGTCAAATTTTTGGCCGGAATGGCCGGAGTACCGGGAAAGGAAGCTACAGATGGTTCCACTTCGTACATCGCCCCGGTGAAAAAAGAGATTCTTTACAAAAACTGTGTCTATGAATACGAATATTACGTCATCATCGGAAAACTTTCGGAGATCAGAAGTAAGGTTTACCAGCTTCATTCTGGTGCTAATTAAATACAAATCACACACCCACAGGGTTTAACTCTCCCTGTGCTATAAAATGACGAGGTTGTCGCAAATGATCTTTTTAAACGCTAAGACGCTAAATCGCCAAGATATATTAATTTGGAATCTAACATTTTTCGCCTTTGCGTCTTCGCATTTAATAAAAGTTTAGGAAAGTCTCTTCCACTTACTGCAATAATCGAGGGGCGAAGCCCCGTCATGTTTAAGCACAGGGCGAAGTGAAACGGAGTCTCATGAAAATTTAATTCAACCAACTTAACTCATATGAAACGAACAACGATAAAAGCATTGGCATTTTTACTTCTTGCTTTTTTAAACTTTTCTGCACAGGCACAACAACCTATTCGTTCTGATCAATACAATGGAAAATACTGCTCCGGAACCGGCGATGCTGACTTTCTGCGCCTGATTGACGAATCGTTTGCATTCTTTCATCCAAACCCGGTTGTTCCCAATATTACGATGATCTACAATGCAGACTGGGATACTTTCACAGAAGGTGCTGGCTGGGGAGCCTGGTGGATTCAAAACAGCTACGGTTTTTCGTATGCTGCAACTCCTTTTCTTCAGGAACCATGGGCATCCATACTTCAACGTTCATGGGATTTGTTTTGGGACAATCAGGGCGATGGCATTCGAAAAGGCATGTGGGGCGACGGAACGCCCAATCAGCTTTCGGAATTGGTTGCTCCTGATGGTGGCCTCGGTGATACGGCTGCTCCCGGAAAAATCATCTACAAACAAGGCGATGGAGATGTGAAAATACATGATTGGTTTTACGAAGCCACCGCAGCCTGTCTGGTGATGCAGTCTGAAATACTGCTTGTAAACCGCGATCCGGAGGCTTTGAAACATTATTTACCCAAAATGGAACGGGCTTGTAATTTCATTGAACGGGTTCGCG
>JBAWZG010000469.1:0-2035 GCA_037143155.1 Bacteroidia bacterium | reverse complement strand
GTTCACAAAGATGCTGTAAAAGAACTTCTTAAGAAATTCAAATAAATCCCGGAAGGCCTCGCAAAAGCGGGGCTTTTTTATTTGATTTCCATGATTAAATCCAGAATGAAGAATCCTGAACTTCAAAATTTCAAAGAGAGACTTTCCTCCATTGTAAAGTCATCCATTCCACAGGGAATGAAAACCGCTTTTTGGTTGCTTAAACTAACCATCCCGATTTCGTTCGGGGTATTTTTGATCGATTACTTTGGCCTGTTGAATGTCATTGCAGACTGGATAGCTCCGCTTTTTAAGCTGATAGGCCTTTCAGGACAAGCATCAATCGTACTGATCACAAGTTTCTTCACTAATATTTATTCGGCCATCGCAGTAATGACCACGCTCGGAACCGGCTATCGGGAAGGAACGATTTTAGCGGTCATGTGCCTGATTTCGCATGCATTGATTGTGGAAACGGCGATTCAAAAAAGGACAGGTTCGGCTCCCGGACGAATGCTGGCAATCCGATTAACAGCCAGTTTAGTAGCGGCTTGTATATTAAATCTTGTCCTTTCGCCTGAAATTGAGCAGGCAGGCCAAATTATGACCGTTCAGACCAAAATGTTTTTGCCAACTTTTTTAAACTGGCTCTCGGGTATTTCAGTTACCACCTTTAAAATTGTCGTTCTGGTTAATCTGCTACTGATTTTGCAGAAAATACTCCACGAATTTGGCCTGATCAAATGGATTCTGAAACCATTTATTCCATTGCTTCGGGTTATGGGTTTACCCGTCAGCACCGGTTTTTTATGGATGGTGGCCTACACGCTTGGCCTGTCATACGGAGGCGCCATCATGATTAATCAGTCGGAAGAAGGAAAACTCAGTTCCGAAGATGCCGATTTACTGAACCATCACATTGCCATTTCGCATTCTCAACTCGAAGATACGCTCCTGTTCGTGGCCATGGGTTATCCGCTGGTCATCCTGATTTTTCCACGCATTATTCTTGCTACGATTTATGTTTGGGTTCGAAAGCTGGAAATCCGGATAAGTGCGATGAGGTCTCATCAGTAATAAAACGTTTCCTGATAAATATTCAACCCGATGGTTTGACTTCCGGATTTTCAGAATCCCAACGAATAGTAACACAAACCCTGAATTTCGTCCTTTCAGCAGGCCCAAAATTCAGGGTTAAAGAATTCGATTTTTCAGAAGAGCCGAATCAACTATTTAATTTCCAGCACTTTTCCTTTTAGATTGATCCTTCCAGCAAGGGTTTCGGTCGTTTGTGCATCAGCAGAGCCTGTAAAACCGGGTTGTTTGCCACCCACCGAAATGGTAAAATATCCTGGTTCGACTACAAGTTTGTTCTTGTCGTTAATCATTGAAAGCTGGCGAGGTTCAATCTTAAATTCAACAGTTTGAGATTCACCTTTCTTCAATGAAATGCGTTTAAAACCTTCCAACGAGCGGATTGGGCGCGGTGTTGAAGCTTTTTCGTCGGTAAGATACAATTGCACCACTTCATCGCCATCGCGTTCACCAGAATTGGTCACCTGAACCGAAACCTTAATATTGTCGCCAACTTTTGCTTCCTTCTGAAGATTTAAATCCGAATACGTAAAATGGGTATAGCTCAGGCCAAACCCGAACGGATAAAGTGGAGTCTGACGAAAATAGCGATAGGTTCGTCCTTCCATGTCATAGTTTTCGAATGCAGGTAACTGATCAACCGATTTATAATAGGTAACCGGCAAACGTCCGGCCGGATTGTAATCGCCAAACAATACATCGGCCACGGCATTTCCACCTTCCTGACCAGGATATCCGGCTGTCAGGATCGCATCAAGGTTTTCGGCAGCGTAATTGATTGAAAGTGCACTTCCGTTAATCAAAACCAAAACGACTGGTTTTCCGGTTGCTTTGATAGCTTCCATCAGGTCACTCTGGGTTTTCGGCAGGTTCAAGTGAGTGCGGTCGCCACCTTTGAAACCATCGACCTGGATTGGCATTTCTTCGCCTTCCAAACGCTGGTTCAAACCTAAAACCAGTA
>JBAWZG010000468.1:0-2037 GCA_037143155.1 Bacteroidia bacterium | reverse complement strand
AGCTGGTCCTTGGTTAAGCCCAATTCGGTGGTCAAACCATCAAGTTCTCTTTGCAACCTTGCTGCAGGATCGCCTCCACCCGGTTGTGCAAAACTTACGCCCAAAGCAAAAAAAGAAATAAAGAAAATACTTACTATTTTTTTCATAATTCTAAATTTAAAATTCCTTGCTTTGACTATTCTTATTAAGCATAGTTTAATCTGAATGTTTTAATAGCCTAAATATTTATTTGCCAAAAACCTGAACAAATTTCATTAATAATCCTTATTTAGTCTAAAATCAACAGCCAGTCCTGATCCTATGAATGAAGAATTAAAATGCATTCATTGCGGAAATTCTTGTGGAAAGCTCCCAGTACTTTTCGAAGGCAATCCTTTTTGCTGTTCAGGCTGTTCTACCGTCTACCAAATTCTTAATACCAACCAGCTCAAACAGTATTATCAGATTGAGCAAATGCCGGGAATCCGGATTGAAGATGAGAAGCGACCTTCCGATGAAACCTATGCATTTCTTGATCTGGAAAAGTTTAAATCCAAAATTCTTACTTTTGCTGAAGGCGGCATTTCCAAAGTCAGCTTCTTTATTCCTGAAATACATTGTGCTTCGTGTATTTGGCTGCTCGAAAACCTACACAGCCTGAATTCCGGTATTATTCAATCGTTTGTTAATTTTCCAAAGAAAGAAATCAACATTACCTTCAAGGACAGCGAGATCTCACTTCGCCAGTTGGTCGAATTGCTGATAAGCATTCACTATATTCCTGAAATAAGTCAGCACAGCATCGAAAAAAAACCAAGCGATCATTTAGACAAAAAACTGTTTCTAAAAATTGGAATAGCAGCATTCAGTTTCATGAATGCCATGATTTATCATTTTCCGCAATATCTTCCCGGTCACCAATTTCTGGAAACCGATATTAAACACATGTTTGGCTGGCTGAGCATTCTGCTTGCTATTCCTGTCCTGACATTCAGCGCCAGCGATTATTTCCTTACGGCATTCAAAAGTCTAAAAAAAGGAATCATCAGCATCGATCTGCCCATTGCCTTGGGACTTATCACACTTTTCACCCAAAGTATAGTTGAAATCCTTTCAGAACGAGGAATCGGATACATTGATTCATTGACCGGGCTGGTGTTTTTCATGCTGATTGGCCGCTGGTACCAGGGAAAAACTTACCAGGCACTTTCGTTTGAGCGCGACTATAAAACCTATTTTCCCCTGGCTGTAACTAAAATTACTGATTCAGGAAATGAAACAATTGCACTGGAAGACCTCAAGGCCGGAGATCGAATTTTGGTAAGGAATCAGGAAATTATTCCGGCAGATTCGATCCTTAAAAGTGGTACAGCCAGTATTGATTATAGTTTTGTAACCGGCGAATCGATGCCGGTAGCAAAACATACCGGTGATTTCGTGTTTGCGGGAGGTCGCCAGATCGGAAGTGCCATTGGGCTGACCATCGAAAAAGAAGTACAGCAAAGTTACCTCACCCAACTATGGAACCAGACTGAAAATCCGTACACTGCCAACAACAGGCTGAATACCATTGTTAACCGGGTCAGCCAATATTTTACAGTCATTGTTGTGCTCATTGCAATTAGCTCCGGAATATTCTGGCTTGTGAATAAACCTGAAATTGCACTTTTCTCGTTTACCTCAGTTTTAATTATCGCTTGTCCATGCGCTTTGGCACTCACGGTTCCATTTACCTTCGGAAGTACCATCCGGCAATTCGGAAAAAGAGGTTTTTACCTGAAAAACACGGCTGTAATCGAACATTTATATAAAGTGGACACGGTGGTTTTCGACAAAACTGGAACCATCACCAACGCACAATCTTCCGATATCCGGTTCGTAGGTAAAATACTCAATTCGGATCAACTTCAACAAATAAAATCATTGGTTTTTCACTCGTCGCATCCGCTCAGTAAAACCATTTACAATTCAATTGAAAGTGATCAATTACTTGAAGTTAAAGGATTTCAGGAGATTACATCGCTTGGTATCACCGGATTAATTAATGGTTTGAGAATT
>JBAWZG010000467.1:0-2039 GCA_037143155.1 Bacteroidia bacterium | reverse complement strand
TGGGTGCCCCGAACAGCGAAAAGGCGCATCATTTGCTGCATACCAAATATTTTGACCGGAGTTAGGGATCAATCGGGATATTGGTGGTCAATCAATGGTCACTGAATGTCATTCAGTGTCATTTATAGTCATTTATAGTCATTTTTAATAAAATGTTTAAGGAATGAAACTGGAAGATTTACAGGTTTATCAGATTTCGATGAAACTTGCTGATGAAGTTCATGACTTGGTTATTGAATGGGATAATTTTCATAAGTTTTCGACCGGAACTCAGTTGGTAGATGCTGCTGACTCTGTTTCAGCCAATATCAGTGAGGGCTACGGCAGGTTTCACTTTAAGGATCACAAGAATTTTCTATATTTTTCGAGAGGGTCACTTTCAGAGACAAAAACCTGGATTACAAAGGCCTTCAATCGAAATCTCATCAAAGAAGACGAATATGCAAACCTAATCGAACGGTACAATTCATTAGGTATTAAACTGAACAATTACATCAATTCGATTGGAAATTCCGGAAACTCCAATGACCACCAATGACAATTGAATGACAATTGAATGACAACAAAAATTACAAACGTATAGATAAAACTAAATTTATGCCAGGAATAAAACTTTCAGAAAAAACAATCGGACAGATCAAGACCATTTGTTCCGAATTTGGTAATCAGGGAAGTGAACTGATTAATGTATTGCACCAGGTACAGGGTAAATTGGGCTATTTGCCAGCCGAAGTGCAGGAAGTTATTGCGAAAGAACTAAACATTTCGGTTGCAAAAGTTTATGGAGTGGTCACCTTCTACTCCTATTTTACCATGATTCCACTCGGTGAGTTCCCAATTTCTATTTGCATGGGAACAGCTTGCTACGTGCGTGGTTCGGAACAGGTACTGGCCGAATTCAAGCGGCAGTTAAAAGTCGAAGTTGGGCAATCTACTCCTGACGGCAAATTCTCGCTGAACTGTCTGCGCTGTGTTGGTGCCTGCGGTTTGGCACCGGTCGTGATGGTTGGTGAAAAAGTATTTGGCCGGGTTTCGCCGCAGATGGTTAAAAATATCATTGCCGACTATAAAGA
The DNA here is from genome assembly GCA_037143155.1 of Bacteroidia bacterium. GTDB lineage: Bacteria > Bacteroidota > Bacteroidia > Bacteroidales > Prolixibacteraceae > Aquipluma. The sequence goes on along the minus strand of JBAWZG010000467.1, from coordinate 966 downwards.
AGGCGCTGTCGGAGAAGCTAAAAGCGCCTGATTTCATGACGAGTGAGCGGGTGGCTCCAAGTTTCCCACTCACTAAATTTTTGGTTTTCAAGGGATCCGGTTTTTTCAAAAAGATCGGATCCCTTGTTCTGTAAAGTAACATCCAAATATTTACCTTTAACGAAACTCAAAACCAACCCGATGAAATCCATTTCTCTTTTCATTTTTCTCTTTTTCTTTTCGTCCATCGTTGTTACAGCTCAACCAAAAACAGCTGCAGTAACTTATAAAACCGAAGCCAATATTTCGTATCGTTCCGGAGAAAACCTGGATGAATACATGAAAGAACGCTGTAAACTGGACATTTACTTTCCTGAAAATGCTGACAGTTTTACCACAGTGGTTTGGTTTCATGGCGGAGGATTAACTGCCGGAGAAAAATTTATTCCGGAGCGTTTGAAAAATCGGAAGCTGGTTCTTGTTGCCGTGAATTACCGTTTGAGTCCCAAGGTGAAAAGTCCGGCATTTATCGACGATGCTGCTGCCGCGGTGGCCTGGGTTTTTAAAAATATCAGCAAATACGGAGGCGATCCGAAGAAAATTATAGTTTCCGGACATTCCGCAGGTGGATATTTAGCTTGCATGATTGGGCTCGACAAGCATTATCTGGCGGCTTATGGCATTGATGCCAATTCTATTGAGAAACTTGTTCCCTTCAGCGGTCAAATGATCACTCATTTTGTTATCCGCAAGGAACGCGGCATTCCTGATACTCAGCCCTTGGTTGATGAATTTGCGCCTCTTTTTCATGTCAGGGCCGATGCTCCTCCACTGTTCCTGATTACCGGCGACCGTAACCTGGAGTTGCTCGGTCGTTACGAAGAAAATGCATACATGTGGCGAATGATGACACTTTCGGGCCATAAACAAACCACGCTTTACGAACTGGATGGCTTCGATCATGGAGGAATGGCTGAACCGGCCTTT
>JBAWZG010000466.1:0-2047 GCA_037143155.1 Bacteroidia bacterium | reverse complement strand
AAGAATGGGACGAAACCAATCAAAAGGCAAAAACACTACTTTCGGTGATTGATCCGGAAAGCCCCCTTCCCGTTCCCCCAATGGGGGAAGGTTTTGGGCACAGGAATTAGCTGGGTTATAGCCCTGAAAGGGCGACAGATAGTAGCACAGGGCAACGCCCTGTGGAATAATGAGAACGGCAAGAAAACCGTCCGCGCCATAATGGTTTTCATTACAAAAATCAAATTTCGGACGGAATGGTAATTGCATCCAAAAAAAGGTAAAATGTAAGAGACAATCATGATTTCAGATAAAAAACACATCCATCAACTGGCCGCTCTGCTCCTGAAAAAGGGGATTACAGATATCGTCATTTCTCCGGGAAGTCGAAATGCACCGATGATCAATACCTTTTCCGGAATTCCGGAATTTAACTGCCGGAACATTGTTGATGAGCGAAGTGCAGCCTATTTTGCTCTCGGACTTTCACTTGCCCGACAAAATCCCGTGGCTTTGGTTTGCACCTCCGGAACCGCTACACTGAATTATACTCCCGCAGTTGCTGAAGCCTTTTACCAGAATATTCCGCTGATTGTGATCACAGCCGATCGTCCGGATTACTGGATCGACCAGGCCGAAAGTCAGTGTATCCGCCAGGAAAATATCTACCGGAATTTTACCAAAAAAGGTGTGAGTTTACCCTTGGGAGAATCAGAAAAGGAACTCTGGTTTGCAGCCCGGCAAATTAATGAATGCCTGAACTTTGCTGTTTCAGGAACACCTGCTCCGGTGCACATAAATATACCGCTGGAAGAACCATTGCATCAGTTGGCTGATCTGCAGCTTCCCAAAGTAAAAGAAATTGAGCAAATTGAACCCCAATTTGGACTGGCTGAAAATGAACTGGTTCAGCTGGTTGAAACAATCCGACAATCAAAAAAGATACTGATACTGGCCGGACAACTGAATCCCAATCCGGGATTGGAAAATGCGCTTGCCGAACTGGTTGCCAAAACCGGGGCAATAGTTTTACACGAGCATTTGTCAAACCTTGCTGATCCGGAGTTTTGCGGAAGCATCGATATGCTGATGGCCGCTATTCAGGATGAAAATCCGAAAGATTTCCATCCGGATTTGCTGATCACTTTCGGTGGTCAATTCGTCTCCAAATCGCTGAAACAATTCCTGCGGAAGAACAAACCTTTGCAGCACTGGCACCTGAGTCTGGGTGGAGAGCATTTTGATACCTACCAGTCCTTGACCAAAGTAATCAAATCGGATGCGGCTGATTTTTTTGGATCGCTTTCGGCACAAGTCCAATCATCTGATAAAACCTGGTTGCAGCAGTGGAAAAGCACAGAAGACAAAGTCGATCGGCTTCGCGATGAATTTATAGAGAACCTGGAGTTTTGCGATTTGAAAGCCTTTGATTTGATCGGACAGAAAATACCTGAAAATACGGTTATTCATTTGGGTAACAGTTCTCCGGTGCGGTATGCCCTGATTCACCAACGGGTTGAAAATGCGATGTATTTCAGCAACCGTGGCACTGCCGGAATTGATGGCTGTTTATCGACTGCTGTAGGTTTTGCCAGCGATTCAGACAAAATCAATACTATCATTCTGGGCGATCTGTCGTTCTTTTACGATTCGAATGCCCTGTGGAATAAATACATCGGATCAAATTTGCGAATCATTGTGATTCACAATGGCGGCGGAAATATCTTCAGCATGATCAAAGGTCCATCCGATTCACCGGCTTTTGAAGAACATTTTTTCACGGGAAACACCCACAAAGCCGAAATATTGGCCAAAGCGTTCGGGCTGGATTATTTCAAGGCTGAAAATGAAGCCGAACTGACGCAGGCATTGGACGAGTTCTATTCGCAGGATCGACAACAAGCCGCTTTGCTGGAGGTTTTTACGGATGCTGAAATCAATGTCAGAATGTTCCGTGAGTTATTCAAACAGATTAAGAATTAGAAATAATAACATTCTTCTTAAAGTCCCCCCTCGGGGGATTTAGGGGGCTTATCAAACTAAAATATGAGCACAACAAGAAACTGGC
>JBAWZG010000465.1:0-2058 GCA_037143155.1 Bacteroidia bacterium | reverse complement strand
ATCAATCAATTGTTTTCGGTTTTTGGAGATCAGTTAGACAATGACCGATATTACCAGTATTTGCTGCAGAAAGGGTCGTTCCGTCAAGACAGTTTAAATGGGGAACAATATTTGGCTGCACTGGAATTGCTTTCGTCGGCTGCAAATTATGAAAAGAGTTACCAGAAAAACAGAAAAGTCAGAAGGAGCATCAATCAGGGAGATTCCGGAAATAACGTTCCTGTTTCGGTTTTAAAAAAAAGCCAAAGTTATTTGTATTCAACTTCAGTAAGGAAAACACTGGAGGAACAGCGTGTCCGTTTCGAAACACCTGTAATCGACAGCCTGTTCAGTTTATTACCCCGGACAAATGCGCTGAAGGCATTGCATCATAAGGTCTTCAGGCACAACGACCGACTTTATTCCTGGATAAACAGTTCCACCTTTGCCGGAAGTTATGTCTTGGGCAATGCAGTTGGAATGTTTCATGAGGAAAGAGACCGAAAGCCGAAAGCCGACCGTTTACGCCCATTCCTTCGACCCTTTGATTTGGTTGTTCTCCGCTCGCCCGGTCGCCTGACCAGCCAGTTTATTCCCGGATATTTTGGGCACGTTGGAATCTGGTTGGGAAAAGAATTGACTGCTCAGCTGACAGGGAAATCTTCTGAAAAAGCAGCAGTAGAGGTTTTGCGCAGTGGAACACGCATGAGTTCGTTCGAAGAATTTGCCGATAGTGAAATTTTTCTGGTTATTCGTCCCAAAAGACTTACTTCCAAACAAAAAAAGAGTATACTCACGAATGTCAGGAAACAACTTTCAAAAGAATACGATTTCAACTACGACATCGAATCTCCGGAAACAATTATGTGCACTGAATTGGTATATCTTGCTTACGATTTTATCGACTGGCAGATCCGTTACGTTTTGCAACGGTTTACTCTTTCGCCTGACGATCTGGTATTCACCGCTTTAAAAGATAATCAGTTTGAATTTCCGGTTTTCATGGAAAATGAAACTGTTTTAAGACATCCGTCAAAGAAATTTCTGCAATCATTAGTCGGTCAACCCGATCAGTTAACGAACTATTAATTTTACCTGATACCACAAAACAGGTAGAAGAAATACTCTTTTTCAGGTATTGCCTTGCCTTTTCAAATCCCACATTTTTGTAGCAGAAGAAGAAATAAACTCCCCGATATCAGGTTGCCACTTTAGGTACCGGTATCGGTGGAGTTGTCAAGAAATAACTACACACGTTTTAGTATAAATCTTTTAAATCAAAACTCATGTCAATACTAAATTTTGCAATTCAGGGTGAAAACGAAAATCCAACGAAACTCTTAGTAAACTCACGTCAATTTAAACTGATTGTTGACGAGCCAGCCGGGCTGGGTGGAACTGATCACGGGCCAAATCCGGTAGAATATTTACTGGCCGGATATGCAGGTTGTTTAAATGTGGTGGCCCATTTGGTGGCTAAAGAACAGAATCTCGAAATCAGGAAGCTGGCTATCGAAGTCGATGGTGATATCAATCCTGCCAGACTTTTTGGTCAGTCGAACGACGATCGCGCCGGATTTAAAATAATCAGGGTAAATATTGCTATCGATGCAGACGCAGATCAGCCAGTCATTGACAAATGGTTAAAAGAAGTTGAAAATCGTTGCCCGATCAACGACAACCTTTCGAACCCGACACCGATCGAAATCAAAACTTCCGTTTTTGAGTATTCGAAAGGATAAAATTCGGAAATATTAAGGTCTGTGAAGTGGAAGTCATTTTATACTATTGGGCTGGTAATCTGCTGGAAGGTTCAATCTGAGCCCTCCAGCAGATTTTTTAACTAACTGGAAATATGATTATTTTCTGGAATTTAACGATTTCAGGATTCCAAATCAAAATGGTTTTCATGAATCAAGGTCGATAAATACGAATCACCCAAGTTTTTCTTTTAATACCATCGACCTACCTAATACGTGGTATACAAATTACCCGAAACACGGTATTTCAGGTAATCCCGATCTGCTCCATCTTTGTAAAGTCATTAAAGAATAGAAAATGAAAGTAACACAACAAACA
>JBAWZG010000464.1:0-2061 GCA_037143155.1 Bacteroidia bacterium | reverse complement strand
AACGTGGAACCAAGAACGTTTACTACTTCTAATGATCGGTTGATCAGAGCATAAATCGAAAGGCTTTCCGAAATAGGAGAGCCTTTCGTTTTGTTCCGTTAGTAACCCAATGTCGGTAGAACGATTGATAAAAAACCCCTTAGGTGGTGCAAATTAGCAATCCATATCAAAATAATTCAATCGTATCCTATCCAAAAGTCCTTTTCCTGTTAATATAAAATTACACCAGCGAAAGAGTGAAGTGCAGCAAAATGTAATAAAAGTATAACAGTATTTATTTGATTTTTACTTCTTTATAACGTATGTTTACGCTATAAATGTTCTAATTTAAAACATTAAATTCAAACATAATGGAAGCCAATTGGGTTTATTTTGCCTTGGTTTTGATTTGCTGTGTTGTTTTGATTGTTTTAGTGATTTTAAAAAATCAAAAGGATAAAAAAGATTTCATTAGATCAGTGAATGCTCAGGAAGATACACACAAACATTCAGAACGGGAAAAGATCAACGATTAAATAACTTGGCTGACTTGTTGATTATTTTAAGAAATCTATTCTTATCTGGTAATATTCTCCTGCAAATCGCCTGTTGACTAAAGGATTGGGTGAAACGCAATTAATCAACAAGTGTGCTGATGGCGTTGATTGTCCGGAAGTGGATCATCAGGCAAACCGCCGTACAGTGATAGAGATTCTGAATCCGAATATCCGCAAAGTTAAACGTGGAACCAAGAACGTTTACTACTTCTAATGATCGGTTGATCAGAGCATAAAACGAAAGGCTTTCCGAAATAGGAGAGCCTTTCGTTTTTATGAATAAGCTGCATTCTTCGGCACAAGAGGTTGGTAGAAAGATAAAATGTAATGTCGAAAATCCTCCGCGGAATACTGTCAGACAAAGTTTTACCTATTTCCGGATGCCTACCTGCGGCAGCTAAAGTGTACCCGTATCTTTTCGACTCTATGACGATTGATAAAACCTTATTTTGATTGGGAAACCTAAGTACAAAACAGGCGTCCCAAAGACTCAAACCTTATCAATATGCTGTCATAGATTACAAAATAAGGTTCAAATCGGATGGCGTTTGATGGGCTACTAAGATTTTTTCGGAAAAAAAGGTATATAAAACCGGATTAACCATTTCATTAGTAAAAGAGCCAAAAATAATTGGTTTGTGGGTAGACCTTGCGGCAGGCTGAGAATGAATAGGGCTTAAAAAATGAACTTAATATGAGGATCATTAAAAAGTTAACAACAAATGCTTTTAGGAATTAAACTGAAAATTATAGCATAGAAGCTATGTCAGTGAGGTATTCTACCTTATCCATTATGCCAAGTTCCTGATACGAAGTAATGAGTTTTTCAACCAGTCTTTTAATAATTATCCGGTCGGAGCAAGGTTCTGTCAGTTTTAACCGGATGTGTGATTCAGTAGAATTGTGAATGTATTCAATTTCTTTAGGTCCGATAATGGCTCCTTTATTTGATGGATTGATATAAAACAAAACCGGGTTTTCGAATTCCTCACCATGAACGAGTTGGGCAATATCTTTATCAAAATAGCCAATCAACGGAGTACTTTCAATATCGATATAATGCACAGGTAATCCGAGAGACCTGGCAATTAAAGTGTACAAAATGGCGATCGATATCGGATTCCCTTTCCGGAAGTCTAAAATGCGATTGATGAAACAATTTTGAGGAGAATCAGGGTTGACGCGGTCGATAGCAAATTTGTAATGATGGAAGAAAATGTGATTAATGATGGTGATTTTTTCGAGTGCTGTTTGTGAGTTCCTGAATTCGAGCCAAATGTCTTTCTTAATTTTTTCGAGCTGAACCTTGATCGGTTTTAATTTTAATTCAGGATAATAGTACCTGGTAATCAGAAAAAGTCCTTCAAATAAATCAATGGATGATTGGTTGGCCCAATTCTTTATCTTGATTCGGGTGTCGTTAAATTGAATTTGCTGAATGATGAATTCAAGTCGCTGCTGAACTAAGAGATCCAGACTGGTTTCCCAGATATGCTCCAGATGATCGACCACTGTGATATCCTTT
>JBAWZG010000463.1:0-2073 GCA_037143155.1 Bacteroidia bacterium | reverse complement strand
GTCATCCTGAACGTTCGACTGAGCTCACGTCGAAGGCTTGTTTCAGGATCCCATCACATTGGATATCAGACCCCGATCCCGAGTGCTCGGGACGGGGTGACAATAGCTGCAAATATTTTTACTTTTGGGATAGACTCTTATCTTTGAATTCCTTAGGCAAGTTCCTGTTCTTGACACTATAAAGGAAGTCATTATGGCTACCTTTATCATTTATAATCAATTAGTTACACTCTTCACATTTACTCTTTCACCAATTTGGAGAAATATGTAAGAAATATTCCCTGATTAGACATGTATTTGTCACTCCAAACTTAATCGAAATACGAATATCAGCGACTAAGAAACATTTTGCATAAACAAAAATACCCGAACAGTCCTTCTGTCCGGGTATTTTTGCTTTATCTGATATGTCCAAAGTTGTTTAGAGTGGCTTATAATCGAACCAGTCGAAAGATGCTTTTGCCTTTGTTTTGTGGCCGTTTCCGGTTGCAAATAATCCGATGTAGTTTCCGGTAAATCCTCCGGCTACTTCCGAAGAAAGGAAATAGGTGTCACATTTTCCCAATTCCTTGAAATCGTCGGTTCCCTGTGCATAGTAGAAGGTATAATAATCGCGCGAGCCAACCACCTTCAATTTTACAGTTCCTGATTTCAAAACCACTGTTTTTCCTGAGTTGAAAGAAAATCCTCCAAGCCGGTTGCTGATGCCTAAAACCTTTTTCCCTCCCTGAATTTTTACTGAAAGTTTATAGTGATGTGTGTTGTTCATCAACACGGTTAGGCCGGCTTCGTCATTTTCTCCGGAAAGATTGAATTCCATTTCAGTAGAGGCTTCGAAATTGAAATGCTCCTGACGACGTCCAATGAAAGTAGGCGTATCGGCCCAATCCAAACCTACCTCGGTGGCTTTCAGGGCTAAAAACCCTTTCTTTTCAGTCAGTGAATAATTTTCGCGAACCGGGTTACGCAGGTAATTCCATTCGAAACCCAATTTAGAGTCGTCGAATTCAATGCGTTTAAAATCTTTCTTAAACGGAACCTGAGGCAATGTTTTTACTTTCATTTCCAGATCGATAGTACCGTTTCCATTCACAACCGGCCAGCTGTTTTCGGTCCAGACCACCGGAGCTAAAAAAGTTTCGCGACCCATAATATGGAAACGTCCTTTCGCTGGGCGAAAAGCCAGACAAACCATCCACCAGCTGCCGTCGGCTGCCTGAACCAGGTCGGCATGGCCGGTACCCTGAATCGGTGCTTCCTGTTTTTCTTCATCGGCATGAGTCAAAATCGGATTGGCAGGATTGCTCATGTACGGACCCATCAGCTCTTTGCTTCGGGCAATGGTTATTTTGTGACCATACTCGGTTCCGCCCTCTGAAATCATCAGGTAATACAATCCGTCTTTTTTGTAGATGTGTGGTCCCTCGGCATAACGTCCTCCGGTACCGCGCCAGATGTGACGCATTTCGCCGATCCGCTTTCCGGTTTTGATATCGATTTGATTCATTTGAATTCCCATCTTTCCCTCTGTATTGCAAACGTAAACTTTGCCATTTTCGAAAAAGAGGTCAGGATCAATGCCCGAGGTTTCAACCTTGATTGGCTCAGACCATTCGCCTGCCGGATTGGAAGTGGTGACAATGAAATTTCCAAGTCCGCTGACGTTCGTAGTAATCATGTAGAAAACGCCTTCATTATACCGGATGGTAGTCGCATAAATTCCACCCGAAGCACCACATTTATTGAGAGGCAATTGTGAATCACGGGTAAGGCAGTACCCAATTTGTTCCCAGTTGACAAGGTCTTTACTGTGAAAGATTGGAACACCGGGAAAATATTCAAAGGAACTATTCACGATATAATAGTCGTCGCCCACACGGCAGACACTTGGATCGGGATGAAATCCCGGAATTATTGGATTTTGATAGCCGTTCTGGCCAAAACCTGATGAAGTAATTCCTATTAAAATGACGAGGATTACCGATTTTAATGTTTGTTTCATAGTTGGTTGTTTTTGGTTTTATGCTTTTGATTTGCTTTTGTGCAGGTCATCATCTTTCTGAGGACCTTTAA
>JBAWZG010000462.1:0-2076 GCA_037143155.1 Bacteroidia bacterium | reverse complement strand
TGGTTGTTTCAGGTAGACTGGAAGTTCCCCAATTGGATGGAGATTCTCCCATTGTTAGTTCCAGGGTAGCGCCATTTATTATTTCCGAATGTCGGAACCAGGCGCGATCGATTGCTTGTCCGTTCAGTTTGGCGGATTGGATAAATTTGTTCTTTGTATTCAGATTTCGGGCAAGGACTGTAAATTGCTTTCTTTCGGCGATTGACACTGTTGTTTTATCAAAATACGGGGCTGCAATCAGGTAAAGATCCTGACCGGCAACCGGATAACAACCCATCAGGTGGAAAGCCAACCAGGACGACATGGCTCCTGAATCGTCGTTTCCCGATAAGCCATCGCGACCGGTGCCAAAATATTTGGTAATGATTTGCCTTACTTGCGCATTGCTTTTTGCAGGCTTGCCAATGTAATTATACAGCATCGGCGTCATGAATCCGGGCTCGTTATTGACATTGTAAAAGTCCATCCAGCCCCGTTCATTCGGTTTGCTTTTGATGAAAAAAGTGTCAAGTCTGCTTTCAAAAGCTGATGAACCACCACACATTTCAATCAATCCGGCAACATCGTGAGGCACATAAAACGAAAGTTCCCACGACTGACTTTCGTAGAAGAAATCGCTCCAACTTCCGGGCTGAAGTGTACTGAATTTTTCTTCCCAGGTTCCGTCTTTTTTTCGCGGCCAGATAAATCCTTTGGCACCAAACGATTCAACCGGGCGCCAGAGGTTTTTCCAATTCGAAGAGCGCTTCAGGTATTTTTCATACAAATCGTTCTTCCCCAATCCTTTTGCAACGGTGGCAATGGCAAAATCACAGGCAGAATATTCCACCGTGCGCGTTCCTGCCCGCTCGTAGTTGGTTGAAACATAGCCCAGCGAATTGTAATCCGGAATTCCTCCACGACCTTCTTTTTGCTCGTTTCCTCCCGGAGGAACTTCCGCATTTTTGATCATCGCCTGAAAAGCCGTTTCATAGTCAATGCCTTTCAGTCCCTTGACAAACGCATCGGCAATAATGATGTCGCTGTTGCTGCCACCCTGTGTACGACCGGTCACATTTCCACTGCGTGCATCGGGCATGTATCCTTCGTAGCGGTAAATATCGACCATCGAACGAACCATATCGCGCTGAATTTCAGGAGAGATAAGTGTTAGCAATGGATGAGTGGTGCGGTAAGTATCCCAAATGGCATATAAATCATCGTAGTAAGGTTCTTCTGATTTCCAGAGCGGATTTTCACCCGTTTTATTGGTTGGCATCAGCATCGAATGGTAAAGTGCGGTGTACAACATTTTCTTGGAGTCATCGCTTCCGCCTTCAACGCTGATCTTATCAAGCTGTGTATTCCATTTTTTTTCTGCCTGATCGCGCACCGCATCGAAGTTCCATCCCGGAGTTTCGGTTTCCACATTGAGTTTTGCTTTTCCAACACTGACGAATGAAATACCAACTTTTACCTGAATGGTTTCACCAGAAGATGGTTCAAAGCTCAACCAGGCCCCTGTTTTTTCGCCGGAATCAGGCTGAAATTGAGTTCCATTTTGAAGTTTTCCGTTTTTCCAGGTTCCGCTTTCTTTGGCGTCCTGATCGAAAAGTGCGTAAAAATAGACCGTGTAGGCGCCACCTTTATTCCAGCCTCCGCGAATACGGCTGTATCCTTCTATTTCATGATTCGAAAGAATCCGGACTTCGCTTCCTGCAAATTCCTGGCATTCGCCCCAGTCTTTTCCCATTTCAAGAAAATGTCCGGCATCAATCAAAATATGTTTCGCTTGTCCATCTGGGAAAGTATACCGGTGAAATCCAACACTTGCAGTAGCAGTCAACTCTGCTTTTACCTTATACCGCGATAAGAATGCGGAGTAATAACCTGCATTGGCAACTTCATCCGTTCGGGCAGAACTGAATTGACTGATCTGCAGATCGCCGCTTTCGGGCATTAGCAAAATGTTGCCGTATTTTGAACCACCTCCGGTGCCACTGACATGGGTATGACTAAATCCATTGATATTCTGGTTACGGTAATAACCCGAATTGTTATCATTATTTCCGCAATCGGGGCCCAGTTTGACCATTC
>JBAWZG010000461.1:0-2082 GCA_037143155.1 Bacteroidia bacterium | reverse complement strand
GTACAGGGCATTACCGAAACTACCACGATATCCTCAGGTTTCTTTCCAATCTTATTCGCATAATATGTTTTGGCAATAGCTCCAAACATTTGCTGAGGCGATTTGCAGGACGACAGATTATCAATCATCTCAGGATAAAATGCTTCCACAAAATTAATCCAGCCCGGTGAGCAACTCGTAAACTGAGGAAGGGCTGCTTCTTTTTTATCAACCAGAATAGTTTTTAGACGAGCCAGCAACTCCATTCCTTCTTCAATAATAGTAAGGTCGGCAGCAAAATTAGTATCAAATACCGCATCAAAACCAAGTTCACGCAAAGCTGTGACCATTTTTCCGGTAACAAGTGTGCCGGGTTCAAAGCCAAAACATTCACCCAAAGCTGCACGGATGGCCGGCGCAGTCTGAACAATTACATGCTTTGATTTATCGTCTAACGCTTTCCAAACGCCGGTTGTATGGTCTTTTTCGGTAATAGCACCTACCGGACAAACCGCACTGCACTGCCCGCACTGCACACAAATCACATGACTTAGGTCTTCATTAAAAGCAGGACTAATCGTTGACTGGAAACCACGTTTCTGTGGAAACAACGAGCCAACTCCCTGTACTTCAGAACAAACTGTAACACAACGACGACATTTGATACATTTTCCTGAATCACGGACTAAAGCAGGTGTACTTTCATCAATAAAACAGTGTGTTTTTTCACCTTCAAATCGCAAATCAGTAATACCCAATTCGTAGGCAAGCTGCTTCAGTTCACAATCCTCGTTTCGCACGCAAACCTTACAATCACCATCGTGTTCGGAAAGCAGCATTTCCACCACAAATTTCCGTGCCTGTCGAACTGATCGGGAATGAGTTGTAACTTTCATTCCTTCACCCACCGGTGTGGCACACGAAGCAACAAGGTTTTTGGCACCTTCCACTTCAACCACGCAAACACGGCAAGCACCTTTGGCTTCATGACCTACGAGGTGACAAAGCGTTGGAATTTTTACGCCCATTTGTTGAGCAGCTTCCAGAATTGAAGTACCTTCCGGAACGCTAAGCTGCTGATTATTTATATTCAGAGTAATCATTGTTCTTAAGTTGACAGTTAATAATTGAAAGTTGACAGCCTTCTACGAAATATCTGAAATTTCTATTTCCCGTAATCACAACGTAAACAGCGCTTTGCCTGTAAAACGGCATCTTTCTCTAGCCATGTCTGTTCTACTTCGTCAAAATTATGCTTCCGTCGGGTGGAATCAAGCAGCCCGATGGGTTGTCTTGGTGTCATCATTGGTTCTGCTTCAGGGTTAAAGAAAGTATCGTTTGGCTTTTCAGTCCTCCAGAATGCATGAGTCTCTCCTGTTAGCATTTCGTCAATGCCGATTGCTGCTTTTTCACCTGCCGAAACGGCTGTAATGACAGATAACGGACCGGTAACTGCATCGCCACCCGAGAAAATCCACGGAACAGAAGTCTGACCATTAATCGGATTGGCATAAATCATCGAATCGTTTTTCAGCGTTGTCAGTTTTATATCGCCCGTGATTTCTTTACAGTCAAGCGTCTGACCTACCGCCATAATAACCTGATCTGTATCAAGAACAAAGGTGTTTTCATTCGATTCAGGCCGGCGGCGACCGCTGGCATCAAAAATTCCCAGCCGCATAGCGTTACAAACTACACCGGTAACTTTATTATCTTTTGTCAAAATTTCCACCGGATTGGTGAGTGTGTGAAGCACAATTCCTTCTTCAATGGCCTGTTCAATTTCTTCGGCATAAGCAGGCATTTCTTCCTGTGTACGGCGGTAAATGATTTCCACTTTTTCAGCACCGAGTCGCAAAGCAGTTCGGGCAGCATCAATGGCAGCATTGCCGCCACCAATCACTACGATTCTTCTTCGGACAGGAACAGAACCTCTCAGATTATAGGTTCGTAGGAAATTCAGCGCATCAACCACATCGTTGGAATCAGATCCTTTCAGTTTCAGTTGTACGCCTTTGGGAGCACCCACACCAATGAAAACGGCTTCATAACCCTGATCTTTCAGACTTTGAAGTGTAAAATCACGACCGAGTTTCTTGCCGG
>JBAWZG010000460.1:0-2084 GCA_037143155.1 Bacteroidia bacterium | reverse complement strand
TTGCCATTCGTACTCAGTTGGCAACCGTTTACCCGCCCAGGAGGCATATGTCCGGGCATCTTCCAAACTGACATATACCACAGGATGATCTTCCTTACCGAAAGGTATTTCACCTTTGGTCCAATGCTTTAGAAAATTAAGCTTTTCATTTGGAACATATCCGGATTCCTTCAAAAACTGATGGTACTGTGAATTGGTTACAGGAGTTTCTTCCATTAAAAATCCGGAAAGATTGACTTCCTGAATGACTGTGGTATTTTGATGTAAACGGGGAGCACCGCAATTCACAAAATACGGATCGATGGAACTGTAAAATCCGACTTCCCGAACTCGAAATTCAATTTCCAAAGTTCCATGGTAAGCAGGTATTTTAACCATTCCAGTCCAAAGTTTTTTATATTTTTTTGTGCTGACTGCCGGTATTCGGTTTGCATGGATCGACGGAAATTCTGTGATATCACTACTATTGCCAAATATTTCAGACTGACGGGATAAAAATTCCTGAAAATCGTTCCCAAACGTTTCAGGCTTTCCGGCGATAAAACACCCAATACCGCGAGGTGGAATTCTTCCTGACAAAACAGTTTTTCCGGATTTCTCCGGTCCAAAAACTTCCTTGCCCTGAATCAAATCGTAAAAATGCTCACCTTCTGTACTTTCTACCGACAACAAATTTCCCTCAATATCTTTTTCAGAACGGTTGACCAAGGTCCACAGCCTGATTTCCTTATTCTGCCAAAGACTTGCATAAACATTTTCTCCCTGACTTTCACCCGACATTGGTGTCCAGCCTTCGCTGGAAAATATTCCGGAATATCGCTTTTGGATGAGCGACATGGAGCGGAGAATGGATTTGTCACGTTCATTCCATCCGACCCATTGGCCAAAAACGTTTTCCCAAATCATTATTCCACTGCCGTTCATCCAGGCGGTATGCAACTCTTTGGTCCGGTCACGCTCCCACCGGCTGATGCCATGTTGCATGTGTCGGCGCTCGAACCATTTATTTCTTAGGATTCCAGGAACATTTTTATCAGGAAACCATTGGGCCCAAGACATATGATGGGTCGCAATATCCTGAACCGGCATGGCCAGTTCACTTTCAAGCACAACTCCCGGTTTCGCCTGATCCAGTTTTTCCCTGAATTCATTTGATCCGCGATTCAGTGTATCCAAAAATATTCCGTCTGTGTCGGTTTCCTTCACCAAATGGGCTAAAACATCAATATCAGACTCATTTTCAGGTCTGGTGCCGGTATCCCATGGATTATAATTCAGATAAACTTTCACACCTCTGCGATGCAGCTGACTGGATACTTTCCTGATTCCTGCCAGTCCTCCGGGCATTTCACGGTAAAAATCAAATTGATTCCGGTCATCCAACCCGATACGCGGATAGGCATGCCATAAGACAAGAATATCCAACCGTCCAAAGTCTTTTTCTACTGAATCAAGAAATTTGTCAACTGTATATTTACCCTCTTTCCGGTTGTAAAAGAGTTCGTCGTACATCATCAGGAAGTAGCAATTGTAAGCGGAGGAAACCCATTTAAAATCAGGATCAGTATAAAGTTTATCGCTGTAATTCAGCGTCAACTTCATTTCCTTTTTCCAATTCAAAATTGTTTCCCGAAATTTTGGCCATTCTTCCGGATTGTCAGGAACAGGAATCATGTCTGGCATTACTTGATCAGGTGAGCCCAGAGTAAATGCATCTCCGTTTTTACCGGGATTCAGAATGGCTCCTACATAGCCAGGCGACAGGCATAATAAACTAAAAGTTGAAGTATTTTTTAGAAAGTTTCTTCGCTTCATTGTGAATATTGAAATCGCATTTCAACTTTCGTGTCAACGAACACTTGAATATAGGTCATGCAGAACTTGTTTCAGTATCTCAAGACTGATGAGACCCTGAAACAAGTTCAGGGTGACCAATCTTATTTTCAAATCAACCATTATTTAAACCGGGTAGCAATATCCTTGATATCCAGATTAAATAAATCCTTGACAATCTTTGCCAACTCCACCTCATCGCCCTGAATATGAGCAATCTGCTGTGTGTGTGTTAATGATTTTGAAGGAAG
>JBAWZG010000459.1:0-2085 GCA_037143155.1 Bacteroidia bacterium | reverse complement strand
TGTTTGAGAAAGTTGTTTACAATCTTATTCAGGTCATCCGAAACATGAAACAGATAACTCAAGCCGATAAATACCACACTGATGACTGAACAACGGACAATCAGGTCAACCAGAAAATGAAACGGCAAAACCGGAATGATTTTTCCAACTGCAAAAGCCAAAAGTCCGGCCGCCAGACATTTCAGGTGCGTAAGCCGGTATGGGAAAAGTTTCATACTCCGTTTCAGATAGAAAACCCGGAGAAGTGAAGCACTCGATACCGACAACATGGACCCAAGTGCAGCGCCAGTCATTCCCCAAAGCGGAATAAAAATCATGTAAAAAATCACGACCAAAAGCACCAGAACACCCATGGAGTAGGTTTGAATTTTATACCGGTGCGAGGTGCCGATTATCTGTACGCTCGACCCGGTGGAGGCAACGATAAGGCTTGACAGCGAAATCAGGATGATCACCCATTCGGTTCCGAGATATTTTGGACCTAAAAGCTGAAAGATATTATTCAGGTTGGTAACGATCAGGATAAAAAGCAATAAACTGGCAAATAGCTGATTGATGCTGCTTTTGTAGTAAATGTCTTCGATGGTGCTCATATCCTTGTCTTTCCAGGCATCAGCAATAATCGTGGATGAGATTTTTCCAAGCGCCACACTGGGAATCAGGATCACCGTGCCAAAAAAGAACAGGATCGAATAGATACCGGTCAGAGAAAGGTCGGTGTAAACACTCATCATGATGGTGTCAATTTGTTTCAATGCGATGCTGCTCACTCCGCCGATAATGCCGAATACTGAAAGGCTGATCATTTCTTTCCGGAGATGTGGCGTGATGAAACCAAGTTTTGGCTGAAGGTTGAACTGTTTCCTGTGAATGAGCAGGCCGGCGAGATACACGGCCGGAAGACTCAGAAACAGAACAAATCCGAACACGAATTGTGAAAAACTGATCCATTTCAGGAAAAAAGCTCCAAGTAAAAAAAGCGTTCCGATGCGGTAAACAAAATCGCTCAGAATCGAACCGGTGGTCGCGTCAAAAAGCATTTTATTATAAGTATCGAGCATCACCGAAAACATCCTGAAAAAGATCAGCGGAACCAGGTACCAGATGTATTTCACCAAAAGAGCCGATTCTTTCGGATTGTGCTCAATAATGTAGGGTTTCATGACCAGAAAGGTGACCAAGGAAATTGCAAAACCAACCATTCCGACTGTCAGGGTAAGAAATACAAATCCGTTGTGATTCTGGTCTTTGTCCCTGAAATAGGGGAAAAGACGTTCGATCACTTTGGTGAATCCAAGGGTTGAGAATTGAGAATAAACCGCTGAAACTGCAACCAAAATGGCCGTGAGTCCGATTTGTTCCGAAGAGAGCAGTTTGATCGACAAGATTGTATAAAGGAACCCAATGGCAACGCCAAGGTATGAGTAGATTGAACCCTTGATTGTTTGCCGTTTAATTACGCCCATTTATTTTAGTTATTGACCTAAAAAGGTTTATTTTTGCTCCGCACGAAAATACGAATTTAAAAATTACACCAATCAATAATATGGATACAAAAAACCTCCTTCGAAAATCCGGACCTTATCTCATTGCTGTTGTGTTATTTCTCCTGATCAGCGTAATTTATTTCTCGCCTGTTCTGGAAGGGAAAAAACTGCAGAGTTCAGACGGAACCCAGTTCAAGGGAATGTCGAAAGAAATTGTGGATTACCGCGAAGCCACGGGAAAAGAAGCGCTTTGGTCGAACAACATGTTCTCCGGAATGCCGGCTTACCTGACTTCAACCTTGTATTCGGGCGAAATCATTTCGACCATACAGAAGTCAATCACAGCGATTTCTCAGCCGGTAATGATTCTCACCTTTAGTTTTTCATTCTTTTTTATCCTTTGTTTATTGCTCGATATTGGTGTCTGGACTGCTTTTGCTGCCAGCCTTGCCTATGGTTTTATGACTTTCACATTTGTGGTGATGGTCACCGGCCATTTAACCAAAGCACATGCATTAACTTATACAGCCTTGATTGTCGCCGGAATTCTGGTCGCTTTCAAGAAAAACAAAATCGGAGGTAGCCTGATCGCAGCCCT
>JBAWZG010000458.1:0-2093 GCA_037143155.1 Bacteroidia bacterium | reverse complement strand
TCAGCCTGGCCCTGACTTCTGTCCTGACTATAATAGCTGATTAATCCGGCGCTGCCTTTTTGGATATCTTTTACTTCTTTTTGGATTCCTTTGATCGAGGCATGAATGTCTTTCATCAGGCCTTTGTAGTTATTCAGTCGTGATGTTTCGCCATTAGCCAGGTCTTTGCGCAGCTTTTGGGCCATCTTCTGATTTTCTTTGCTGATTTCGGACAGCCTTTTCTGAAAACCATTCAGCAATGTGCGTGTATATTCAACCCGTTCGGCCAGGTTTTGGCTCAGTTCAGCTCTCAGTTCAGCCGACATTTCCTGATGTTCTTTTTCAAAGTTGGCGATCATTTCATTGGTGTTTTTGAAAATAGCCAAAACTTCATCGTTGATACTTTTGATATCGGCATTGATGTTTTTCATGAGGGCATCGAATTCCAGCATTCGATCGTGTTCATCCTGCATCCGGTCAGCTCTTCCTTCAGCAAAGAACTGTTCCAAATCGGCAGCCATTTCTTTGCGTTCAACCGAAAATTCAGTAATCAGATTAGCAGTGGATGCTTGAATGGCCACAACTTCAGCCTGAAGAGAAACGATTGTCTGGTGAATTCCATTCATGAGTTGGCTGAAAGATTTCAAACGGTCTTTTTCACCGGTTGCCAGATTCTTCCGCAGTGTTTTAGCGTTCGCATTTAAAACGGCAGCCATTTCCTGATGATCTTTGCGGAAACCATCGAGAGTTTTCTGCACATCGTTTACAAGCTCTTCATTTTCCTTGATCCGGTTTTTGAAAGAAGCAAGTAACTCTTCACTTAAATTTTTCATTTCTGATGCTAATCCCATTTTTTTAATCTCCTATTGTTTAAATATTTGGTTTTTAGATATTAATTGACCCTTACAGATCCAAGACCCAAGGGATTTATCTCTTTAATTATCTGATCTTTTGCTTTTTTTATATCCTGAACCAGAATTTGATTTCCTTTTTTGAGCAGTTCCTCAAGGCAGTCCATCAATCTGTTGTGCAATTGCTGAAAGTCGGTGAATGATTTTATTGCGACTTCCTTTCTGATTTCATGTAGTTCAGCAATGCGCGAAAGTTGTTCTTTAACGAGGATTATTTTTTCACCGGCATCCTGCGCTGTAATATCTTTAATTTCTAACAGACTATTTTTAAGCGATAAAGCAGTTTCTTTTTGAGCTTCGATATAGTCTAAAAACTGGTTTTCTGCTTCATGTTCTTTTTCATCGAGGGCATTGATAATGCCAGACATCATGGTGTTGTAATCTTTTTTACGAAGGGATCCGTTTTTTGCAACGGTTTCGCAAATTCTGGAATTTAGAATATCTCTTTCCTTTCGGAGCTTGGTTAAGGAGTCGTGAACATTATCGAAGAGGGAATGTGATGATTCCGTAATATTTTCGGACGATTGAAACGCGGTTTGAATTTTTTGAATTCTGGTTTCGTATGAACTGATAATGTTATCGAGAAAACCATCAATGTTTAATTCAGGGAGAGTATTCATGGAATGGATTTTAAACAGTATTAAGGTGAAAAAAAGATATTCCTGGTAATCATGCTTTCAGGTATTTTTCCGGAAAGGATGCCTTAGCAAGAATAACTACTTAACTGCAAATTGCCTTATGCGGCTTTAGCAGTTAATCCAATAGCTTCGGCATATTTCAAATAAGTTTCAACAGAAGCAACAACGATTCTTGCTTCGATTGCAAGTAATTCGATACCTACTAAGGATACACGTACCCATGCATCAACAACAACACCTTTGTCAAGAATACGGTCAATAACTTCTACTAAGCTTGATGATCCGATTGTTTTTTCTACTGCCATGATTTAATTCTCCTATTATTAGTTAATTTTTCCGTGCTTTTTTAAGAGTGACGGTTTACCTCTTTTTAATTCAATAAATTGAAATACTTAAGCAGCTTTAGCGGTCAAGCCAATAGCTTCGGCATATTTCAAATAAGTTTCAACAGAAGCAACTACGATTCTTGCTTCGATAGCAAGTAATTCGATACCTACTAAGGATACACGAACCCATGCATCAACAACAACACCTTTGTCAAGAATACGGTCAATAACTTCTACTA
>JBAWZG010000457.1:0-2101 GCA_037143155.1 Bacteroidia bacterium | reverse complement strand
ATTCAGAGATGGCACTTATTAAACTGATGGAAATCTTCAATCACTCCAATATGGGAATAACCAAACGTTACTTGGGATTGAAAGATGAAGAGATAAAAGAGGCGTATGAGCTGTTGCGGTTTTAAGCTGCAATGCTTCCACCAAACTTTCATCATCAGAATCTGAGCCAGAATTATTCCAACAGCTATATTTGCGCCTCTGAATCGGTGACATGTTCAATCTGGTTGCATTTGAAAGTAGGGCGAAGGATAAGAGAAAGTGAGGGTTATAGTTTGAATAATTCCTTTAATCTATAGTTGAACTATATAATTGGCAACCATATTGAACTAAAATTGAGATGTGGAGCAAATAAACACTGAAATTATTTGTTGAAATAAATAATAAAATTTACTTTTGTAGTTCAGTATATTCCTTTATTATATATTATGAATATAGAAAAAAGAACTAAAATAAACCAATTGCTGCAAAATTGGCAAACCGGAGGACTTTTATTTTCTTCCTGGTTGATAAAAAATGGATATTCAGATCAATTAATGCAGCAATACCGTAAATCAGGGTGGTTATCTTTTTTATCCAAAGGAGTTATGTATAGGACAGGGGATAAACTGTCTTTTTATACAGCTCTATCCAATTATAATAGTCAGCTGGATAAAGAATTTTATGTGGGCGCTCATTCTGCTTTAGAGCTATCAGGATTCAACCATTTTGTTCCAATGGGAAAGCCTGTTTTGATGATTGGACATCCAAAAGAGGATAAAGTTCCATATTGGATGGTAAATACTGATTTTGAATATGAAATAAAATTCTTCTCCACAAAAATTTTCAAAACATCCCAATTAGCGATGTTCAAAAAAGGGGATTGTCAAGTATTAGCTTCTGTTCCAGAACAAGCATTTCTTGAATGCCTGCTATTGGCACCTAATCAATATGCTTATATGGATTTATTTTACATTATGGAACAACTTACAACATTGAGAGCTGAAGTTGTACAACGGTTGTTGGAAAATGCCGATAATTTAAAAGTAAAGCGATTATTCTTATATATGGCTGAAAAAGCCGGACATGAATGGTTTGGGAAGTTAGATAGGAGTAAGATTAATTTAGGGAGAGGGAAGCGACAGTTGGCAGACAAAGGGGTTTACCTCTCTGAATACATGATAACCATACCAAAAGAGTTATACGAATATGAATGAAATATATCGAAAGCAAGTGGCTCTTTTAATTCGGATTATGCCAACGATTTATAAGACCCCAGATTTTGCAGTTCACGGAGGTACAGCTATCAATCTATTTGTAAAAAACATGCCTCGTTATTCGGTTGATATTGATTTGACTTACCTTCCCATTAAAACCAGAGAAGAAAGTTTACAAGAAATCAACAATCATTTGGTTACCTTAAAACAGCAGATCGAAAAAGCCATTCCGGGCATTCGTATCATTCATAAACCTGCAATATGGAAATTGTTGTGTACTTATGGTGGGGCAACTGTGAAAATTGAGGTGAATGGTATCAAACGGGGTATCATTGGCGATGTTGAAGAAAAAGAACTTTGTAAGAAGGCTAAAGAGGAGTTTAAAATGACTTGTGTTGCAAGAGTAGTTCCATTTTCATTATTATACGGTGGGAAAATAGCTGCGGCATTAGGTCGTCAACACCCTCGCGACCTTTTTGATTATAAGTACATGGAAATAGAATCATTTGCAGATGTGAAGAATGGTTTGATATTCTATTTGTTGGGAAGCGACAAACCACTTATTGAATCTCTACAACCGAATCCAATAGATCAGAAACAAGCTCTTGAAAATCAGTTTAAAGGAATGTCTGATGTGCCATTTGATTATGCAGATTTTGAAGCAACACGAAAAGATTTAATAGAAAAAGTCAATCAAAACCTAACAAACATAGATAGGGAATTCTTACTTTCATTTGAGAATGGGAGTCCCGAATGGGGAAAATGTTGTGCAGGTGATTTGAGTGATTACCCTGCTATACAGTGGAAGTTAAAAAATATCCAAACTTTGAGCAAAACAAACCCTTTAAAATTTAAAGAAGGTCTTGATAAATTGAGAAAATATCTTTTTGGAGATATATAATAATTTG
>JBAWZG010000456.1:0-2123 GCA_037143155.1 Bacteroidia bacterium | reverse complement strand
CCGTCCAACAGCCTTGCCCACAGATTGATACGCCAGCCTTTGCTCCAGCCGGTGGTTTCGTCACCTTTAATTTCAAGGGTTCGTTTGCAGGCAGCAGCCAATTCAGGTGTTTTTGCCACCGAAATATGTTCTCCGGGAAATAATCCAATCAGGTGCGACTGATGACGGTGTTTTGGTTCAAGGTCTTTCCAATCGTAATACCACTCCTGCAGATTTCCGGCAGCACCAATCTGGTACGGGTGCATTTTATCCAATGCCGATTGTAAAGTTGTTGTAAATTCTTCATCCGACTTCAATACTTTAGCCGCTTTGATGGTGCGAAGAAAACACTCACGAATGATGGCCAAATCGGCTGTTCCACCATAAAGCGTAGCACCGTTAAATCCATCGGGTGTCAGGAATTTATTTTCGGGCGAAGTAGCCGGCGATGTAATTAGCTTTCCGTTTTTATCCGAAATAAGGAAATTCAGACAAAACTGAGCCGCACCTTTCAACAAAGGATAAGCCGTTTTGCGAAGGTAAACGGTATCCTGCGTAAAAGCAAAATGTTCCCACAAATGCATACTGAGCCATGCACCACCCATTGTGAAGTTTGACCATTGCGGATTACCTTTGCCATCGCCCACCGGATTACTCATAGCCCAAATGTCGGAATTGTGAGCCGCCATCCAACCATCGCAGTTGTAGAAATTCCGGGCGTTTGCGGTTCCGGTTTTGGCGATATTGTTGATAAGATCAATCAGCGGAAAATACAAATCGGATAGATTGGTAATTTCGGCAGGCCAGTAATTTTCCTGCAGGTTGATGTTGATGGTGTAATTTGAATTCCAGGGCGGGCGTACCTGATAGTTCCAAAGCCCCTGCAAATTGGCCGGAACGCCTGTTGTACGCGAACAGCTAATCAGCAAATAGCGACCGAAATTGAAATAAAGTTCTTCCAATCGTTTATCGCTTTTGCCTGTGGCATAGCGTTTCAGGCGTTCATTGGTGGGCAAATTGAGGATTGAATCTTTTCCAAGGTTCAACTGAACGCGGTTAAAAAACTTCTGATAATCAGCAATATGCGTTTTCTTTAATTGCTCATAAGTTTTCGAAGAAGCATTTTCTAACTGATTAGCGGCAAGTGTTTTATAAGGTTTTCCTTCCGTCACCGGATTTTTATCAAACCCGTTGAAACTGGTGGCAATAGAAATATAAATCGTTGCTTCGGTAGCGGATTTTACGCTAAGAACGGAATCAGACCCGACGACTTTTCCATCCGATTTTATCTTTATTTGCGTACTGAAATGAATCCCTCTGTTGGCATCGAAATAAATTTTCCCCGGCACACCACCAACCGACGCTTCCTGATTGTATGGAGCGTATCCGTTGGCAATCAGCTGATTTGTTTTGGCTTCAACGGCAAATATCATTACACTTCCAAAACCAAGTTTAAAGTTCAGAGCACCTTTTTTACCGGCTTTTAGCTTGATAATAAAAACTTTATCGGGATTGGAGACAAAGTATTCGCGGGTAAAATCAACCTTGTTTACCGTGTAACTCACTTTTGAAACGGCATTATCCAGATTTAATTCGCGTGAATAATTCTGCACCACCGAATCATGACCGAAATGCAAGAAAAGTGTTCCCAATGCCATGTACGACTGACTGAAACGTCCCTGAAGTTTCTTTACCAATTCATTCGCAGCACGATAGTCCTCTTTGGCCAAAGCTTCACGAACGGCAGGCAGGTATTGCCATTTGCCTTTGTAAATTGAGTCGTCGACCGGTTCGCCCGACCATAACGTCAGGTCGTTCAGGTAGATTTTCTCTTCTTTCGTGCCTCCAAAAACGCTGGCTCCCTGAGTTCCATTCCCCAACACCAGACTCTCTTCAAAGGCTTTCGCAGGCTGTTTGTACCAAAGCGTTTTGTCGGGTTGTTGAGAGAATATACTTAGACTTAAAATAATACCACAAACCGTAAAACTGAACTTCTTCATATTTTCTTTATTTTGTTTCAAACAGTTTCTTAATTTCAACTTCCTCTAAAGTACGGTCAAAAACCTGCAATTTCGCAACCGAGGCATTATGTCCAAAAAAGAAATCAAGTGCATCGGTAGATATATCTTTGGTTCCGGAAGCAG
>JBAWZG010000455.1:0-2164 GCA_037143155.1 Bacteroidia bacterium | reverse complement strand
AAACTTCTTTGGTAAAATCACAGGTATTTAAAATACCGCCGCCGGCTCCGTTTGGCGCACCTGCTTTCATGGTTACGGTCTGGCCCGAAGGAACTTCAATCTGGGTCTGGTATTTCCAGATTTCGCCAAAATCTTTCGCACCTGGAGCACAATCAATTTCATGGTTTTCAAGATCGATGGCCTTGACCCTGACCGAGATGTCTTCTGTGCCGGTATTGGTAATATCGAACGAATATGCTCCGTTGCCCGAAAGGTCGATGGTGTAAGGATCACCGCCTTCGGCAGCGCCGTTTGAGTCTCCAAAAGTTACACTGAATGGATGGTATTCCCACTTTTTCTGAGTCATTTTAACCGTCAGTCGTTTGTTCGCTGCATCGCGTGTTAAGGTTTGTTCAGGGAAAGCAGTGGTCCAATATAATCCCCGGCCTGTTGCTGCATCGGCGACGTAATTGGTTTTGGTGGAAAAGTCGTCATAAAAACCAAGACCGGTAAGTTTGGGCTGGGCCTGTGTGAAAACGATTGTAAAGCTTAATGCTGCTGCAGAAAGAAAGAGTTTTTTCATAAATTTTTTGATTAATAAATTAAATTAAATTCGAGATAATCGTAATTCATTGTAGCGTTTTCGACGGTGTGTAAGGTTAATAAGTGTTTCCCTTCCGGTAAGGTCATGGTTGCTAAATTTTCCATCTTATTCCAATGATGCCATTGACTCTTTGGAGCTTTGTCCCCGAAACTATAGGTTGACCTCACCAGCAGTTTCCCTGTAAGATCTTTACCATCCAATGAGATTGATATTTTTCCATCTGCTGTGGCTACGTACATGAGCGATAGTTGGTATGTTCCTGTCTTTTTTACTTCAATGGTATAGTTCATCCACTCACCGGGTTTTGTCCAGCCAACATATAATTGATTCAACTTTTGTTCAACAAGACTGAAAGGATTGATATCATTGTTTTTTGCCTGTGTGTAATCAATGTCAACTCCTTCATTCATGCGGAAAGTGTTGTAATAAGTTCCATCATTCGGATTATGATTTCCACTTCCATTATTCACAACATCAGAATCGTTATAGGCAATCCCCTGACCACCTTCGTCATAAAGTTCAGCTTGAATTTTGCCTGGAATTGTTTGTATTGAATCGTGCCAGGCATGCCCCAGATAGGTTTGTGCGATTAATTTCGTACTGCCTGCGGTCAACAAAAACAGGAAAATGAGTATTTTATTCATTATGCTTTTTTTAAGTTTTACGGTCTCTCAGCTTTTTAATCAAATGTCGGAACGTGTCATCAATTTTTTCCTGATACCTTCCAATTCCTCATTTTTTCACGCACATAAGTTCCTGACTCGGTGTAATCGGCAGCAGTCCAGCCTCCTTTTGGATTCGAACCGGGTTTGATGATTGATACAGTCTGGGCCTTATCATTTACCGCCCAGTTGCACATGCTCAGCATGTTATCTCTACAGAACTTAAGCCAGACATCGGTAGCCGCCGGATTGAAACCGCCGTCGCCCGAAGAATCGCAGGTTCCCCATTCGGTAACAAACAGCGCAATTCCTTTTTGCATAGCCAATGTGGCATCATCGCGCAATGACTGGCCGTGTGTTCCTGCATAAAAATGAAGGGTATAGGCCACATTTTTGTCTTTAATCGGATCGTTGGCAGCATCGACCACTTTTTGCGACCAGTAAGGCGAACCCACAATAATCAGGTTGTCGGGATCGATGGCCCGAATGGCAGCAATTACCCTTTCAGCGTAGGGTTTCACCACCTGGCTCCACGAAACTTTGAGTGGTTCGTTGTAAAGCTCGTACATCACGTTGTCGTGTTTACCGTAGCATCTGGCCATTTCAGTAAAAAAAGTTACAGCCTGCGCAGTATAGTCTTCGGCCTTGAAGCTGTGAAAATCGATGAGCACATATAAACCATTTGCGATGCCTGCCTCAACAACTTTCTTTACTCTTTCCATATTGCCGGTAGGATCGTCAATATATCCACTGGATTCCTCAACGCCCAATGCAACACGAATGATGGTTGTCCTGAAATCTTTTTTCAGCCATTGTATCACCTCTTCATTGTAGTATTTCTGGCCTTCCCAATTCGAATTCGAAGAGTACATGCTGTTCCCGAAAAGGCTGATTTGCTGATTATTTTGATCGACTACAT
>JBAWZG010000454.1:0-2165 GCA_037143155.1 Bacteroidia bacterium | reverse complement strand
AAACATCGAGCGCATTCCCACCGAATAATAGCCCCATTCCGGCACAAAATTTTCGGCATTAAATTTCTTTTCCAACAAATCGTAACAAGTTGAAAACGGAAGTTGCGGAATAATCTCAGTCGCAGGGCATAAATCCTTTCGAATCAGCAGATATTTATCAAAAACCGATTGAATTTTCGAAGCTTCAAAGTTGTATACACGAAACCTAAACTTGACTTCATCGCCCACTTTGAAATCGGCAGGAATATCGGTAGAAGGTGCCTGATTATCGCAAATCAGATATTTGCTGCACTCCCGAACCAAAGGCGAACACAAAGAAATCAGAGCCTGTTGACGATCAGCCGACTCTTCGATGTTCATTCCAAAATCACCAAACTCATTTCGTTGAACAGTGTTCAGGAAGAACCCTTTTTTATCCGCAACCGACTGAAAACCAATGCAGGGCAATGCCATTGCGCCACTTCGTTCCTGAATTTGCGAAAGTCCATCGCCAATGTTCAACCGGGGAACATCGGAAATAATAATCGGTTTATCCTTTCCAATATCGCGCGCATCATTCAGTTTTGGAGAATAGGGAATGCGGCGCGATTCAAAACGATTACCGTTGTAAGCAGCGGCCGGAAGTAACACGTAATTATCTTTGCTCCAGTTTTCAAAATCCAGTTCAACCAAAACAGCTGTCGACTTTTCATATCCTTTTGTCAGTTTGAACGTTACAGTGTATTCCAACGTATTTCCATCGACTGAAACTACTTTTTTCTCAGTTGTAATGCTCCATTCGGCTGTGGTTGTTTTCAGTAGTTGCTCATTGCCAACTGCCGCCACAACCGTTCTGTTTATCATTTTATTATACAGACTGTGATCGTATTGCTGAACAGCAAAACGAAGCTTGTAAGGAACCTGAGCATTTAAAACACAAATTCCTGATAATAAGAACAAAAGAACTATTCTGCTGTATCTCATTGTTGAACAATGATTTATAAATTATTAACTATAAACTTTGAACTGTAAACTAAGCTATTTTACATCAGTCCGAAAAGGCGATGCGGGCAAACCTTCTTTATTGTACAAATTCATTTGCGGACATAGCCTCCATCCTGCTCTAACCGCTGCTGGATTCGTAACAGATTCGGCAGAAACAACCACGGTATTTCCCATAATTTCAGCTTTGGCAGGTACAAAATTCTTGTCGCTTCCGGCAATAGTAAAATCTTTCAATGCACCGTTTTTTGCCACTAATCCACTTCCGGTATGTGTAAAAGTCAGAACAATTTTATTTCCATCCACTTTCATCGACTGGTAAACCGGTCCCGAAAATTCAATTCTTTCGCCATAAGCAATGCCACGGGCAGCAAGTGCCATTCGTTCACCCACCGGTTGCTTGTTGCCGGGGTGCACATCCAGCGTGTCATCACAATCGTAAGTCACAGCCAAAGCGGTATTTGGCACTTTTTGTGTTGTCAGCAGTTGAGCTTCTTTCAATTCAGGAAAATGATTTTTCCAACCCGGAATCTGAACAATCACAAAAGGCATCGCCTCATTTTTCCATTCGGTGCGCCAGTTTTGAATCAATGTAGGTAACAAAGCACGATATTGTATTCCGCGACTTGCATTGGCTTCGCCCTGATACCATGCCACGCCTTTGAAAGCATAAGGAATCAACGGGTAAATCATTGTATTCCAAAGTCCGG
The DNA here is from genome assembly GCA_037143155.1 of Bacteroidia bacterium. GTDB lineage: Bacteria > Bacteroidota > Bacteroidia > Bacteroidales > Prolixibacteraceae > Aquipluma. Next base: position 474 of record JBAWZG010000454.1, on the reverse strand, counting down.
TAGGTCCACCGCGTTCGGCAGGACTCATCGGTGCGGAAGGTTTCTTGGGAAGTTCTTTTTTCTGAAGTACTGCCAGTGTTGAATCGGTTTTAAATTTATCCTGAAGCGAGGATAAATTGTTTTGAAAATCAGCCATTTTCTTTGGAAAATCTGCCATTTCCTTTTCAAATCGCGACATGATGGCCGCTTTTTCTGTAGGAAGCGTTTCAAGTGTTTCTTTACTTATCCAGTTTTCAATGGCTGTGCCACCATAGGACGAATTGACAATTCCGATTGGTACATTTAATTTCTTGAATAAATCGACTGCCATAAAATAGGCCACCGCAGAGAAATCTCTGGAAGTCAGGCTGTCACACACCAACCATTTCCCTTTTGCATCGTCCACTTTGAAAGGAATATCCGTATTTTTAATCAACGGCACTCTAAACTGACGAATAAGCGTATAATTTTGAGCATCGCGCAAAACTTCCTTTA
>JBAWZG010000453.1:0-2173 GCA_037143155.1 Bacteroidia bacterium | reverse complement strand
ACCGAAATTTCGGTTATTGCCGCACGCAACCATAAAGGAGAAGTAAAATGTTTTCCGACTGTGGAAATGGAATTCAATGAAGAAGCAAATCTCGTCGAGAAACTGATTTGCCCGTCATCTCTGGACGAAACGATTATCAGGCAGGCAAATGAAATTGCGATCCAAATCATTTCTTCCTTTAAGCTTTGTGGACTTTTGGCCGTAGAAATGTTTGTGGATAAAAGCAATATGGTTTGGGTCAACGAAATTGCGCCACGGCCTCATAACAGTGGTCACCATACCATTGAAAGCGTAGTTACCTCACAGTACGAACAGCTGCTGAGAGCGATATTCAACTTTCCGCTCGGAAGCACCCAATTAAAGATGCCTTCGGTAATGATCAATCTTTTGGGTGATCCTGATTATGAAGGCTCTGTCAGGTATGCGGGATTAACGGATTGCATGAGCATCGAAGGCGTTAAAATACATTTATATGGGAAAAAGCTAACCAAACCATTTCGGAAAATGGGGCATGTAACCATTCTTGCCACTTCGATTGAAGAAGCAAAATTGAAAGCAGTTATGGTAAAGCAAAAATTAAAAGTTAAGTCATGGTAAATCCACTTGTCAGTATCATCATGGGCTCTGATTCGGATATGACAATTATGAATCAGGCGGCAGAAATTCTGAAAGAATTTGATGTACCCTATGAAATCACCATTGTTTCGGCTCACCGGACACCAAAAAGGTTATTTGAATTTTCGGAGAATGCGCACAAAAGAGGAATCGCAGTGATTATTGCGGGTGCTGGTGGAGCCGCACATCTGCCCGGAATGGTTGCAGCTATTTCACCTTTGCCGGTGATCGGGGTACCAATAAAATCTTCAAATTCAATTGATGGCTGGGATTCTATTTTATCAATCCTTCAAATGCCGGGTGGAGTGCCCGTGGCAACTGTTGCATTGAACGGTGCTAAAAATGCAGGCTTGCTTGCCATACAAATTCTTTCAGTAAGAGATGTTCAGTTGCTTAAAAAAATGCTTGACTACAAGGAAAAAATGAATTTAGAAGTTTTGAAAAAAGTTCAGAAGTTGAATGATGAAAATTGAAATTGCATTTTATAATTAACTTCGTGTTTTTGTAGTATCTTGGATTTCTTTATGGTTAAAGTCAAACTGAACGATCTATGAAAGCAATCATTCATACCCGTTACGGACCTCCGGAAGTTCTGCAACTGGCTGAAGTCGTCAAGCCTTCTCCCAAAGACAATGAAGTACTAATAAAAGTACACGCCACCACCGTAAACCGCACCGACTGCGGATTCCGGAGTGCTGAGTATTTTATCTCCCGCTTTTTTAGCGGATTATTCCGCCCCAAAAACCAGATTCTGGGCAACGAATTTTCCGGAGAAATTGAGGCAATTGGCAGCAATGTAAAGACCTTTAAGGCGGGTGACAAAGTATTTGGCTACAACGACAAAAGCTTTGGGGCATATGCCGAATATATGGTCATGCCTGAAGATGGCCCAATCACCTCAATGCCCGCTAAACTGACTTACGAAGAAGCTGCTCCCATTACCGAAGGCGGACATTATGCACTTTGCGATATCAGGGCAGCCAAGGTTTCGTGCGGACAAAAGGTTCTGGTGAACGGGGCAACTGGCGCCATTGGCTCGGCAGCTGTGCAGCTGTGCTGCTATTTTGGTGCTGAAGTAACAGCAGTTTGCGCCACAGGTCATGTCGAACTGGTTAGATCGCTTGGAGCCAGTCGGGTGTTCGATTTCCTGAAAGAGGACTTTACAAAAACGGACGAAACGTTCGATTTTATTTTCGATGCAGTGGGCAAAAGCACATTTGGCAAATGCAAACTACTGCTTAAAAAGGGAGGAATTTATATTTCCACTGAACTTGGACCAGGCGGCCAAAACCCATTTCTGGCGCTGATTACACCATTTTTAGGAGGTAAAAAACTATTGTTTCCGCTTCCAACCATCAGCAAAGCAGATGTGATCTTTTTAAAAGAACTTGTTGAAGGTGGACACTTCAAACCGATAATCGACAGATACTATTCGTTGGAACAAATTATCGAAGCAACAAGATATGTTGAAACCGGTCAAAAAACCGGGAATGTGATCATACGTGTTACTCACGCTTGAAATTCAAAAAACTATCAAATAATACGAGTGAAATAATAT
>JBAWZG010000452.1:0-2178 GCA_037143155.1 Bacteroidia bacterium | reverse complement strand
AATTATCTGCAAAAATCGTTGTTTTTATTCGTTTACCTTCAGGAAAACAGTTCAGTCTTTTCTTACGAACGACGTGAAAAAATACAGGAAATTCAGGAAGCACTCAGGCTAAAAGGTTTATAAAAATCAGGATACAATCAGCATGGTCGAACAATTCGAAATCACCTTGCCAGCATTCAAACGCGGCTATCATTTGATCACCGATTTAATAGAAAGGCAGTTGACCAAACTACCCGAGAAAGGATTGGTAAACATCCTGATTCAACATACTTCCGCCGGAATCAGCCTGAATGAAAACGCAGATCCTTCGGTGCGGTACGATTTTGAATCTTTCATGAATAAGTTGGTTCCTGAAAATGATCCGGGATTTACACACATTTTTGAAGGAAAAGATGATCTTCCTGCGCATCTGAAATCCTCCTTGATTGGCGCCAGTCTGACGATTCCAATTACCAATCACAGGATGAATCTCGGTACCTGGCAGGGAATTTATTTGTGTGAGTTTAGGAATTTTGGTGGCAGAAGACGGTTGATTCTGACGATTTTGAGTTAAAACATTCACAAATGCTCCCTTCGATTCGCTGCGCTACTCAGGGAGCGGTTTTCTGTATTCGGTCTCCGATCCTCCCTCTTTTTTCAAACTTTCCCGATCATAAAAATGGCAGGCCGTTTCTGGATATCCGGAATGTTTGTTTTCCAATAGGAAACTGGTTTGCTGAGGATAAATTCCGTATAGAGGGTAATATCCACGGCAATACACAACATGGTCGCCGGGTCACAGTTTTTCAGCAATTCATCGAGCAATTGAACATTCCGGTAGGGCGTTTCGATAAAAATCTGGGTTTGACCTTCGGTTATCATCCGTTTTTCAAGCAGTTTAATTTGCAGCGACTTCTCCGGATTCCGAATCGGCAAATAGCCATTGAATGCGAAGTTCTGACCACTCATTCCTGAAGCCATCAATGCAAGCAAAATCGATGAAGGCCCGACCAACGGAACGACCTGAATGTTCCGGATGTGAGCAATTTTCACTACCTCAGCTCCAGGATCGGCAATTCCGGGACAACCGGCTTCCGAAATAATGCCTATATCGAATCCGTGCCGGTTAGGTTCCAGAAACCGGCTGATTTCATTTTTGTCGGTATGTTGGTTGAGTTCGAAGAAAGTCAAATCATCAATCACGATTGCTGGGTTCACTTTTTTCAGGAAGCGACGGGCAGTTCGCAGGTTTTCAACAATGAATACGGGTATTGAAGAAATAATCTGCATCAGGTCAGGTGGTAAAACACGTTCGATGCTGGTATCTCCCAAGGTGGTTGGAATCAGAAAAAGTTTGGCCATTTTTAAAATTTTCTCAAAAATAGTCAAAAACCTTCGGTAGACAGACTGCAATCCTTATTTTTGTGAATCAAACAAACGATTGTGAAATTTACTTTTTTAGGAACAGGAACATCGCAGGGGGTGCCGGTAGTCGCATGTCAATGTCCGGTTTGCTCGTCAGCCAACCCGAAAGACAAGCGTTTGCGGGCATCTGTGATGATTGAAACTGAAAATTTGTGTCTCGTTATTGATGCCGGACCCGATTTCAGGCAGCAAATGCTGGTGCATAAGGTTCGTCATTTGAACGGGATTTTGATTACCCACGAACATGTCGATCACATTTTTGGTCTGGATGATATTCGCGCTTTTAACTGGGTACAGAAACAATCGACCGATATTTATGCCGAAGAGCGTGTTCAAATTGCCATCCGCCGCATTTTTGATTATGTTTTTGCTACTTTCAAATATCCTGGAATACCGCAAATGCACCTACATTTGATTGAAAATAAACCTATCCTGATTGATGATCTGGAAATTATTCCCATCCGCGGCTACCACTACAAACTTCCCGTTTTTGGTTTTCGATTCGGAAAAATTGCATACGTTACCGATGTAAACCGATTGGAGAATACTGAAATTGACAAGCTTCGTGGATTAGACGTACTGGTTTTAAATGCTTTGCGTAAGGAAGTCCATATTTCTCATTACAATCTGAGCCAGGCTCTTGAAATTATCAACGAGGTGAAACCCGGGAAAGCCTATCTGACACACCTTTCACATCAAATGGGATTTAACGATGAAGTTCAGGCCGAGCTTCCGGAAAATGTTTTTCTGGCATATGACGGGCTGGAGATTGAG
>JBAWZG010000451.1:0-2186 GCA_037143155.1 Bacteroidia bacterium | reverse complement strand
TTATTGTAAATGGATACAATAAGGCACGGGCTTTGCAACATGCTGTTGAAGAAGGAGTAAACCACATGTGGACAATCAGTGCATTGCAACTTCACCCACGCGGAATGATCGTTTGTGACGAACCTGCAACCTACGAACTGAAAGTAGGTACCTATAAGCATTTTAAAGACATCGAAAAGAACAATATTGATCCGGAGAGTCTGCTGAATTCCAATTTGGTTTGGTAATTCACTGCACTTTTGATAGAACCAAATAAGGCGATCGTTGAAAGAGGATCGCCTTATTTGGTTCTATTAAAATCAATTATCCGGACTATTAGAGTTTTATAGAAAATTCTAAATGTCCATCCAATCCGAGTTCTACAATTTTTTGAAGTGTTGAAATACGAACCTCCTTTATATTGTTCTCTATTTTGGAAATATAGCCTTTGTTCGTACCACATTTCTCAGCCAGTTCTTCTTGTGTCATCCCTTTTTCAAGTCGGGCTTGTTGAAGAAGAAAGCCAAGCTTGAAGGCTTCAAATCCTTTTTCAAACTTGTCACGTTCCGAAGTTCCCTTTTCACCGTATTGCGCGTCCACAAACTGGTCGAGTGATTTTAAATTATTGTTCGCCTTCATATTCTTTCTTTATTTTGATTGCTTTCTCAATCTCAGATTTTGGTGTCTTTTGTGTTTTCTTCTGAAAACCATTTGCCAACACAATTAGTTTTCCATGGTCAAAGAAGCAAAATATTCGAAATATATCACTTCCGTGTTGAACCCGTATTTCGTAAAGGCCTTCTGTGCCTTCCAGATGCTTTAAATAATCTTCCGACACATGATGAATGGTTTCAATGAGCATTAAAGTCCAGATAATTTTATCCTTCACTTTCTGCTTTTGATTGATATAAAAATCAGTAAAGTAGTGTTTGTACAAAAATACAGTTCTTATTTTCTCATTTTTCATACTTAGCAAAGATATGAATTGTTGTCCTAAAGTGCAACTTATTTTGAAATCAGTTTTCAGACATCTGAGACACGGCTTAAATGTTTGCTAAGAACGATCTTTTAGCACCTGCATGTCAAATATGAACCTGGCAGTGCTTATGATATTACACGATTTTATGTCAACGTGAAGCGGATTTAAAATGATGTTGTACTCATCGGGGATAATAACTGAAGGTACTTTGAGTGCAAGGTGTTCTTTTTTTCGAAGAAAGGAAGTGCCGTAATAAACTGTTTCATTGGTAAATGGGAAACGACCCCACCCTTCCACCAGTACCTTTTCCGGAATTGACTGAATTTCTATCCCTTCTGGTATTTCAATTTTAACCAGCAAAAGATTATCCGGAAGATTCTCAAAGCTTGACACATGAACCATCTTTTCCCATGCTGCAAGGGAGGCATGTTCGGAAGTATAGATCACCAAATTCCCTTTTTCGTGCCAACGTCCGGGGCCATACATTCCTCCCAAACCATCAAGGGCAGCATGTTCTCTTTTTGCAATCCGGTAAACAAACATCAGGCTGAGAATCCGTATTCGATAGCGTTCAACTCATCCAAAACAAGCTGAATTCCCGAAAATGTGTCGAGGTAGGAAACGGGCTTTTCTCCACCCATTACCTGATTTTCTGAATCTAACCAATTTCGGAATTTCTTCTGGTTGCCAAGTACCTCAATACCTGTCTGGAAAAGCTTTGCTATGTATAACGCCCGTTCAGAGGGACCTGGTGCAATCAGTTGCGTAGGTTCCTTTTCCTGAATCGACCGGGTTGAAATCCTTAAATACGAACTCAGTTCCTTCAACGTTAATCCGGATTCACGGGCAATGGTTAAAAGCATCGATTTTTGGATGCCATTTCTGGCTCCCATCAAAAAATCTTTTTCTGAAATTACAAGTGCGCTCATACCAAAACGGAATTTATTCGCTCAAAGGTACGAATAAATTCCGTTTTTGATATACAATGAACCGATTTTCTTTTTGAATCAGGCTTGCGTTTTTAAGAAAAAGATAAGGCGATCGTTGAAAAATGATCGCCTGATTTGGTTTTAGTTTAGTTTTTCTTTTCGGCTTTGTCTGGAGGAAGACTAAAATTTATTGGAATCTTGTAGAACACATTTACTCCCTGACCATTTTGCTTGCCGGGAATCCATCGGGGCATCGAACTCACTATTCGCATGGCTTCCTTGTCCAACGATGGATCAAC
>JBAWZG010000450.1:0-2234 GCA_037143155.1 Bacteroidia bacterium | reverse complement strand
TAAACTATTTTTTATAGAAAGGTAGAACCAAATAGGTGTAAATAATACATCCGACACAGATGGCGAACAAAAATTCAAGACTTGCACAAATCATAAGCATTGCGGAAACGACGATGGACGCAGTTTTCAGATCAAAAATATATAAACCTGCAATTGCGGTAGTCATTAAAAATCCAAGCCGGGCTGCAAAAATCTTAGGAGCTTTGTCGATCAATTTGACAGGCAAGCTGAGCGTATTGTTTAAAGAATGACTTAAAAAACTGATTGGACTGAATTTGATAGTAGTAAAAGCCCTGATAAAGAAATCAGCCATCAGAAAAACAAACAGAATGACCGAATTAAAAACAAAGGCCATGACAAGGATTCCAATGGCAAACATGGCATTAAATCGTGTAACTTGTTCATTCACGCGCTGATCTGATATGGGGCAAACGATATTCTTCATCAATTAAAATTTTGAGCTTCGATAAAAAAAATAAATCAGGCTTCTATTCCTGATTTTAATATTAAAAGACAAAAATGTATTTTAATTTGATTAAATCTGAATATTGCTTAATTTAATCCATGGATTTGATGATTTGTTAAAGCAGGCTTCATTCTTTAAACCGTTCAGCCAGTGGTAAAATTGTTAATGACAGTCAATTTTCAGAATAAAATTGGCTGCTTCATTGCATTTTTCTAATTTCACGCTTTTAATTTTTATACGGATGACATTTCCAAAACTTACCATTGATACTCCGCTGGCAATTATCAACCAGTTTGCCCAAAATTCGCTGGTCGATTGTCTCGGAATCTGTTTCACGGCTTTGGGCGAAGGTTGGGTTGAAGCCAGCATGCCTGTCGATCATCGCACTTCGCGTCCGGGAGGTTATCTTCACGGCGGGGCCAATCTGGCAATGGCCGAAACTGTTGCAGGCCTTGGATCAATGCTGATGGTTGATATTCAGGAATTCGATATTTTTGGAATTCAGGTAAGTGCCAACCATACCGGAAGTGCAACCGATGGAACGGTTTATGCCCGGGCCGACATTGTGCATCAGGGCAACCAAACGCATGTCTGGAATGTGGAAATTAAGAATGAAGCCGGAAAACTGATTTCAACCGGAAGGGTTACCAACATGATTGTTAAACGGAATGGAAAATAGCTCAGTTGTTTCGGATTTTCTTGATCAACTCATTCAGAAGCAAATTGCTTTTGCTGCCTGGTTCTACCCGAAAGAATCAAAAATGGGATTGATCATTGGAGATGCATCGGATGTACTGTTTTTTGACCAGTTCGATCGCTTGAATGGCGAAGCAGGTTTTGTGTTTGCACCATACCGTATTACCGGGGAAAGTCCGGTGATTCTGCTGAAGCCAAAAGTGTATTTTGAAGATTTCACCTCGGGAATTGAACCGGATATCAATATTTTTGAGCCTTTCGGACAGAATGAAGAAAGGCAAATTTGTGGCATTCAAACAAAAGAGGAATACCTAAAACTCATTGAAGAAACCATTTCCTCCATTTGCGAAGGAGCCCTTTCCAAGGTGATTATTTCGAGGCAGATTCCTGTTAAAAGAACGGATGTTTCGCTGGGCGGAACGTTTCTTCAGTTGCACGATCAGACTCCCAATGCGTTTACCTATCTGGTAAATCTGCCGGTTGCAGGAATCTGGATGGGTGCAACTCCTGAAGTTTTGATCAAATCAGATGCGAATCGCTTTGAGACCGTTTCACTGGCCGGAACGCAGGTTAGGAAACCGGGCAATGAAGAATATTTCTGGAGTACAAAAGATATTGAAGAACAGGCTTTTGTGTCGAGGTATATGCTCGATGTATTTTTTAATTTCGATATTCATCAGTATAAAACCATCGGACCTGAAACCATGGAAAGCGGCAAGGTGGCCCATCTGAAAACCTCGTTCTTTTTTCCAGCTGAAAAAATAGCGGATCGCATGGGGAGTTTTATTTCCGATTTGCATCCAACACCTGCAGTTTGCGGTTTACCAAAGGATTTAGCCGCAGAGTTCATCCTGAAAAATGAAGTTCATGAGCGTAAATATTATACCGGTTATTTAGGTCCGTGGCGAATGAATCAGCAAGTCGCACTTTTTGTCAATTTGCGATGCATGGAAATTACATCTCAGGAATATATTTTGTACGCCGGAGGTGGAATAACCTCGCATTCGGTTCCTGAAAAAGAATGGGACGAAACCAATCAAAAGGCAAAAACACTACTTTCGGTGATTGATCC
>JBAWZG010000449.1:0-2240 GCA_037143155.1 Bacteroidia bacterium | reverse complement strand
TCGAGGCTGGCTTCGATCAGGCTGCGGGCATAAAGCGAAGCTAGCCGCTGTTTTCCTTCGCTTTCGCGGAGGATAGTTTCTGCGTTTATCCGATCGGTAATATCGGTTACAAAGTTGATCACAGCCGGCCCACCTTCCCATTCGGTCATGTTGCCACTCATTTCAATCCAGACGAGACTACCATCTTTTTTCAATATCCTGAAATGGTATCTGGGCACCACTGTTTCCCCGTTCCACCGTTTCAAATAATTGCTTGTTACCAACTCCTTGTCATCGGGATAAACAACATCCATAATTTGCTTTGACATCAATTCCTCTGCGGAATAACCTGTCAATAAAGTGATTTGTGGATTAACGAACAGAAACTCCAATCCTCTGGAGATCATTATGCCTTCCTGTGCCGTTTCGATCAGCATACGGTATTGCCGCTCACTTTCGTGTATTTTTTTCTCCAACAGTTTCTGGTCAGTGATATCGATCGAGAAACCTGCCAGTAGTTTTTTGCCACCCAGGTCGATAGGGTATTTTACTGTTGTATAAAAGCGGTTATTAAGGGTCTCCTCAACCTCAAGGATTTTATCTCCACATACGATAACCCAGTCATCATGGGTCATTTTTTCAGCAAATTCGGGGGGAAATAATTCATACATGGATTTTCCAACCATTTGTGAACCAGGGATCCCGATCATTTCCTTAAAATTTTTGCTGGCTTTCAGTACACGGCTTTCCGTTGCTGTTACTTCTTTGATATAGGTATAAATTGGTGAATGGTCCATAAACAACGAAAGCATTGCATTGCTTTTCTGAAGCTCATCCTCCGCTTTCTTCCGTATCAACAATTCCCCGATATGGATAGCAATCCCTTCAAGCTGTTCGATTATTTCGACTGTAAAACGTCCCACCCTCTTGTCACAAAGCTGAATCAGGCCAATATTTTTGTTATGGCTGCAAATCGGGATTACTACAACAGATGCATAACCCTGATGGACACAAACATTACGCGGATGAAAGCGTAGGTCATCATCAGGCATAAGTTCAAGGAGAGCAGATGAGTCATTTGTCCAAATGCTTCCTCTTTTTGTAGCGAGGGGGTAAGCCGAATCAATTCTCCCTGAAATAACCAGACCACAAGTACATTCGAGTTTGATGCTCCTTTCTTTTGCCCGGCACAAACCACTACCGGAATTCTTTTGAAGTAGCGAATTTTCGGTTAATAGAAAGTCATCCGAAAATCCATTTTGTACCAGGTAGGGGAAATCATCGCCTTCCTGAAAACGGATGCCTATTGCATCGAACCCAATTGTCTCTTTCAGGATTTGGATGACTGTTTGCAGGGAATCCCGCATATTTCCCTGGTCGGTTTGAATTTTCAGGATTTCCTGCTGTATTTCCCGATAGATTTCGGCCATCTTGCGCCGGGTAATGTCCTGCACAACCGTAAAACGGAATTTCTTATCCTGCACATATATATTTTCCGACGCCATCAAAACATATTTGAGGTCTCCGTTCTTTGCTTTTAAAACGGCTTCTACATTGGCAACGTTGCCATTGCTGTCGGCTTTTGCAAAAACTTCACTCCTTTCTACGCTCGATAAAATCCCCAAATCATTTGCTGTTTTACCAATCACTTCACCATTGGTGAACCCAAGCAACTTATGAAATGCCTCGTTGACTTCAATATAGGTGTTGTCGTTCAAATCGCTTAAGCCACAAGCCGAAGGGTTGATATGGAATATCTTTGAAAATTTTTCTTCCGACAATGCAATTTTAGAGATGTCCTTTGTGACACCAAATAAGGCAGGCTTGCCGTCCCAAAACCCTTGGGAAACCCTTGTTTCGACAGGAATTTGAACGCCCGATTTTGTAACAATAGGAACAGGGCAAAAATCGGTCAAACCAGATAACATTTCGCCAACGATCCTGCCTGCTTCTTCGCGCCGTTCGGGAGGATGGACCATGAGTATCGATTCGCCAAGAAGTTCCTCGCGGGTATAACCAAGCCTATTAATGACCGTTGTATTGGTATGGAGGATATTTCCCTGAACATCCAAAACAAAAAGGAAATCGTCGATTGTATTGAAGAATGTTTCATAATTCTGGCGTGTCTGAGACAAAAGACCTTCGGTGTGCTTTCGGTTTGTAATATCGTGGTAATTTAGCAATACCCCATTGATTACCGGGTCGTTCACAAGGTTAGTGGCCGTTAGTTGAATTGGTTTATAACTTCCATCTTTACATTT
>JBAWZG010000448.1:0-2244 GCA_037143155.1 Bacteroidia bacterium | reverse complement strand
GTTTTTACCTTGGCGAGGAGCTTGTCTTTATATAAAAATGGAAGGATAGCCAGAATTCCGAAAATCAGCAAAATAATTCCGGAGATGATCAGTATTTTTCGTTTCATGAATTTTCATTTAAAATCAAAGTACGCAACATATTTAACGCAGTATGCGTGGTGCGTATTATATTTCGTTCGCGGTTATGCCTGAATATATACTTTTTACTGGTTATTCGGGAAGGTCCGGCAACAGCAATCCAAACTGTTCCAACCGGTTTCTCATCCGTTCCTCCATCAGGTCCCGCAATTCCGGTAGTGGCAACCGAATAATCAGCGTTCAGGATGTTCTGTGCGCCCAAGGCCATGGCTTCAGCAACCTGCTGACTGACGGCACCATTGGCCTGGATTAATTCCATTGGAATTTCAAGCAATTTGTTTTTAATTTCGTTTGAATAAGCTACCACCCCACCTTTGAAATATGCAGAACTTCCGGAGTTTGAAGTAATGAAATGAGCGATATTTCCTCCGGTACAACTCTCAGCAACAACAAGAGTTCTGGAAGATTTGATCAAAAGCCGTCCAATAACCATTCCAAGGTTTTCATCGTCAAATCCAAATACATTCTCCGGAATGATTTCAAGCAATTTTTTAACCTGCTGTTCAATTTCAGATTCCAGCACCGTTTGATCGATACCGTATCCGCTCAATCGCAGCCGAACCATCATCGGACTTGGAAGGTAAGCAAGTTTGATAAAATCGGGCAAAGCACTCTCCCACTGCTCTATTTTCTCGGCCAGCATCGATTCGGGCAAACCAATGGTTAAAACTGTTTTGTGGACAATCGATTGTGTAATTCCAAGTTTTGTTAGTCGCGGAAAAACTTCTTCAGTCATAATCGCTTCCATTTCGAACGGAACTCCAGGCATCGAAACGAAAATGGTATTGTTCCGTTCGAACCACATTCCTGCGGCCGTACCAGCCGAATTGTGCAGAACAGTACAACTTGCCGGCAACAGCGCCTGATCGGTGTTTAACTGATTGACGTTGACATTTCTGGAAGATAAAAGTGAGCGGACATGCTCGAGAACTTCAGGATGAAAAACCAGTTCGGTTCCGAAATACTCGCATAAAGTATGCTTGGTGATATCATCTTTTGTCGGACCAAGGCCTCCGGTAATCAGAACCAGATCTGCATTTTCTTCTGCTTCAGCAAGAGCTTTCATGATATGGTCATGATTGTCATGAACCGAAGTCACCTGGTACACTTCAATTCCGAGCAAATTTAGTTGTTGCCCCATCCATGCCGAATTGGTATCCACAATCTGACCGATCAATATTTCGTCACCTATTGTAATTAGTTCTGCTTTCATAATTAATTGTTGTAAGTTACAAGTTGCTGGTTGTACCTATTATCATTCAGTAGTCATTCATTGTCATTCAGAAACGCTAAACTAATCACAAGTAATAACACGAAGCGAATGACCTTGAATGACTAATATTTAATTTCTCTTTTGAACTGCTGCCAGCGCCTTCAATCGTTGTAACAGCGTTGGATGCGAATAATGAAAAAACACATAAACCGGATGAGGTAAAAGATTGCTCAGATTCTTTACGGATAATTTCTTCAACGCCAACGCCAGCTCATTTGCATCGAAATGTTTTGCTGTAAAAGCATCTGCCTGATATTCATTCTTTCTGGAAAACACATTCATCGCCATTCCGGTAATCATGGAAATGGGCGAATAGAGTATTCCAAAAGCAATCAATCCGATATGGAAACTTGCAGTTTGAACACCCAAAGCGGCAGATAGTTCGGGACTACGCACAAAGAGCGAAAACAAAAAAAGGACAATTCCTGTTTGAAGAATACCCAGCAACAAACTCCAGAGAACATGCTTCTTTTTGTAGTGCCCGATTTCATGAGCCAACACAGCTACAAGCTCCATGGTGGTTAAATCGTTGATTAATGTGTCATATAAAACAATCCTCTTTTTAGCTCCGATTCCGGTAAAATATGCATTTGCCTTGGTCGAACGTTTCGAGCCATCAATCACATAAATATTGTCAAGTTTGAATCCTACCTGATCCGAAAAATCCCGGATCGCTGATTTCAAAATACCTTCAGCAAGAGGTGTTTGCTTATTAAACAAGGGCACAATCAGGTTTGAATAAAACAAAACCATGAATATTGAAAATGAACTGATTACAAGCCATGCATAAAACCAGAAACTGGAAGTAGTGAGCTGATAAATATAGATTATCA
>JBAWZG010000447.1:0-2248 GCA_037143155.1 Bacteroidia bacterium | reverse complement strand
CTCGAAAATCAGGAATTTGTTGATATTCAGCAAAATTATCTGGAAGCAAAGAATAAATTCGAATTTGCCGAGGCCGATTATAAAAGGCATTCCGAACTTTACAAGAACGATGTGTATTCGGAACAAAATCTGCTCCAGGTGACTTCTGACTACAAAAATCTGAAAGCGCAGGTAAAAGCCTTGGAACAGAAGCTGGCCATGATCGGGATTAATCCGGTCAACCTGCACGAAGATGATATCAGCAGTTCTGTTTCAGTGGTTTCTCCTATTTCAGGATTTGTGAAAACGGTGAATATCAATATGGGAAAATATGTGGCTCCGGCCGATGTGATGTTCGAGATTGTCAACAGCGACAAGCTTTTTCTGGAGCTCACCTTGTTCGAGAAAGATGCTGCTAAAGTTGCTGCAGGACAGAAAATCAGCTTCTTTATTAACAATGAAATGGAACAACATGAAGCGGTCATCTACCAGACTGGAAAATCAATCAACGAGGATAAAACTTATAAGGTTTATGCAAGTGTTCCAGGTAGCTGCAAAAACGTTTTGCCTGGAATGTATGTAAATGCAAACATCGAAACATCAGGCGAAAAAGTGGCGACACTTCCTGCTGCAGCCATTGTGAGTTTTGACGACAAGGATTACATTTTTGTTTTTGATAAAAACAAGGAGGAAGGAGGCAAACCTTTCAGCGAATACCGTATGATCGAGATTCATAAAGGTGTTACCGATAACGGATTTTCCCAAGTGATTTTACCTGAAGGGTTCGATATTGTGACAGCCAAAGTGGTTGTAAAAGGTGCATATAATCTACTGTCAGCAAAGAAAAATGCCGGTGAAATGAGTTGCTGACAGATGCTTTTCTGACAGGAAATGTGTGCCAGTCGTTAAATTCAAGGCACAATTTTATGAAAATAGTTGCAGACTTTACTCAAAAGTCACTCTCAAAAGTTGATCCGTTGCTGAGGATTTTCAGGTAATCTGGAAAGGAATTCCTCTACCAATCCGTCAATCTCTACCAGGCATTTTCCACAAGAGGTTCCTGCACGTGTAGTTTTCTGAATTTCAGACGTACTGCACGCACCTTTATCACAAGTGGAGAAAATTTCTTTTACGGAAACAACATTACAAATACAAACTAATCGGTTCTTCATCACACATCTTTCTTCAATTGTATTTCTCAGGAGACAAACTTATTCTCTACAAAGAGTTTAATGCCGCGATAGGCATCAATAATCTGGTCACGTTTTGGAAGGGTTTCGTATATTTTTTGAATGTATTGCTTTTCGCTCATAATCCTGAACGTGTATTTGAAATTCAGGTCAAAAGCCATCGATATCAGCATCAATTTATAATCGTTAATCGATTTCATATCCTCGATGGCGGCAATTTTGCAGGCAATAATACTTTTGATTATCTTATCCGAAACCTCGGAATTATTCAGCAAATCGATTGTCAAAGCTGGCTGAATACCTGATTTTTCTTTGAAAAAGCGATATGAGGAATCAAAAATATCTAATTTGTCGGCATCGCGTAATAAACGGGCAAATAAGGATTGCTGCTCATTGTCGAGCTTTGAAAGTTTGGGTTTGCTATGGTTTATAATGGATTTAATGATAACCAATTGAAGCTCTGCAGGGATGGTTTGAAAGAAATCCATTTTTTGAATAATTTCCCCTGAAAGAATTGCATGGTCGCGCTGAATGACAGAAACTTCAGCATTTTTAGCAATCATTGAAGCCCTTCCAATGTCATGAAACAATGCTGTAATCTCAGCGATTCGTTTATCTTCCTCAACTGGCAAAACAAATTTGGCAAGTAAAAGTGAATTGCTGACCACCCGAAGCGAATGTGCGCGAATTTCCTCAAACTTCCGTTTGTTTTCAGGAGAATCGGTAATTAGAGACTGAAAAAATTCCTCAAACTCTAAACGGCATTCTTTCAGAAGGTCTTCACTAATCATACAGTGGTTTTATTTCTTTCAAAAGTAGTACAATTCTTTTCCCAATCTGGAGAAAGGGGAAGATAATTATTAACAGTCAATTTCCATTCATCCAGTTGATTACATACAAGATGCAGAACTGTTAATAAAAATACGAAACGTTTTTTGAGTTTTTTGGCTAAATAGACTGATTCAATTCAAGATTTGCTATTTTTGTGCTCGCATAAATAAAATGGTCCTATAGTTCAATGGATAGAATGTAAGATTCCGGTTCTTATGATCTGGGTTCGAATCCCGGTAGGATCACTT
>JBAWZG010000446.1:0-2257 GCA_037143155.1 Bacteroidia bacterium | reverse complement strand
GGATATTCTCTCCAGAGCGAATCGATCAGCTCCTTCATATTGGGATCTTTCCAAATATCTTTTAGTTGCCTCCTGCCTTTCATCGATGAGCCTCCAGTATTTTAATGTCCAGATTTTGGATATCATCGCTGACATCAAAGAGTTTGTGATCACCGGGTTCAATGTTCACCGGAATAAGTTTTTCGCTTTTGGTAGGATCCACCATCCAGCAGTCTTTTGAAGTCAGGAAATCACGCAAAGCGAGTATTTCAGTTGGTGATTTAGGACCAGTGTTCAGTTCCCAGGTTCGCTGACTGGTTGCTGAGATCGTTTTAAGGCTGGCGGTTTTTGTATCCGCACCAAATGGCACTGGACGGTAAGCGGTTTCGATTTCGGTCTTCAACCCTTCGGTATGTTGACCTGTTAGCCAGATACAATCCACTCCTGAGAGCGGATTGATGTAGTAAAAAATGAAGGAGTGCTCATAATATTGGTTATCGACTACAAACGTGCGGCTTTCAGATATTTCACCAGTAGAATCGGTCAGCCAGAACTTGTATTTTAGGATTGGATACTCAGAATTAACCGTTTTATTGAAACCCATGAATATCGGATTAATACTGAATTCGATTAGTCCGGCATTTGGATAAAACACCAAAGGTTGTTTGATGTCAAAATCATGCACTCCGTAATTGGTCATCTGCGTTACCCTGCACCAACAGGTAGCAGGATGTTCCCCGGTCCAGCGGCTTAGATACCGCAATTTCATGATCTGATCAGGCGATACGCGCTGAAAGTTGGGAAGGTGGCTCAGAAATTTTCCTCCCTGAATATACAGGGAATTAAATGTCTCACCTTGTTCGTTTAAAAGGGCAAGCTCGTAAGGATGCAGTTTCCCTTTAATTACCGTGATTTCCTGCTGGTTCAGATCACCGTTCCAAGCCTGTACACGATCTCCCAAGGCATTAAGAAAAACTTCCCCGGTAGTTAGTTTAACTGTTTTGGCCAGTATTGGATTGGCACGTACAACACCAATGGCAGGATATTCGAAGGCGTAATCGACAGGTTGATCCACAAATCCGGAAATATCAAACACGGCAGCAAGAGAAGCATCAGGAACAATTTCTTCAATAAATTCCACACCAAACAGTTCTTCACAATGTATCTTAAGCGCCAGTTTATAGTTTGTTTTCCCAGCCCTCATTTCTTCAGAAGCCGATACGCTCACAACAATCGGATTTCCGCTTAGCTGCACATCACCTCCCTTAATGGTCACACCACCAACGACAACTTTAACAGGATCTTTAATTACCAGTTCTTTGCTTTCTCCAGTTTGCCACTGGGTAATCCAACCGGCTTCTTCAGCGCCTATAACCTGTAAGTATTGTATTCCCCATTCAACGATTAGGGTACATGGCTGCTTTAAAAAAGGCGAAAGATTTATAGTGGCTACGCCAGTTTCGTTAGGCTGCACTCCATTGTGATAAATGTTTGCACCCGAATCGTTGGTAATTTTAAACAGTACCACAAAATTTACTGCATCATCTGGAACAATGACTCCTGAAACAGAGATTGGTAACTGGCTGCTCCTGTTTATTGGACTTTCGGGAACTGATATATTCATGATTGATCTGCTAGATTGTTGAATCAAAGATCGGTTGATGAGTATACTTGAGAAAGGACACTATTTAAGACCGCTGTTGGTTGTTTTCTGGTATTGTTCCCGTTTGCGCTCATAGCTTTCGATGGAAATGGAAGGATTCCAATTTTTCAAATCAGACACAGCTATTGCCAAAGCTGACAGAATCTCATTTTGTTGCTGGTCGTTTGACCTAAAAGCCAAAAGGTTTTCCATAAATCCATTTTTACCAGAATTTGAATTATTACCTGAATCAGCGGTAAAACCTCCCGATGAAAATCCTTTGGATTTACTTGCCTGAACTGCTCCTGGTGTAATAGTGTA
This sequence comes from Bacteroidia bacterium, assembly GCA_037143155.1. Lineage (GTDB taxonomy): Bacteria > Bacteroidota > Bacteroidia > Bacteroidales > Prolixibacteraceae > Aquipluma. The sequence goes on along the minus strand of JBAWZG010000446.1, from coordinate 315 downwards.
CCGTGTTTTTCGGACATTTTCCAATCCGGCCACCATCATGGCGATTTGCGGATTACGGAGCATATCGGCAGGGATGACATATTCCCCTTTATGTACCACCCCGGCAGGCTCGTTCTTTCCTCCCGGACCGGTGTACCCGCCACTTGCATAACCTTTAGGTTGTGAGAAATTAGCGATTGACTGTGCGACAATTGAAGCTATGCTTCCAACAGCCGTAGCAGTATTGATAGCAACCCAGGGCATTCCCAATGTCAATGGGAATGTGGCAACTGCTTTGGCATTGGCAATGGCGGTATTAAAGATCACCTGACCAAT
>JBAWZG010000445.1:0-2265 GCA_037143155.1 Bacteroidia bacterium | reverse complement strand
ATTCCACAGAAGACCCTGCATGAGATTGTTCAAACGCTGCCTGCCACACGGGCTGAACTGAAATCAGTCAAAGGAATGGGCGGCACACGATTACAGCAATTTGGGAAAGACATTCTGGAACAGGTGATCGCATACCGCAAGCAGAAAGGACTGGATTTACCCATTGGCGCCGAAAAAGAAGCCGAAAAAGTGGGATTGAGTTCGCCGGAAATTAGCTTTGAAGTCTTCAAAAGCGGAAAGTCGATTATTGAAATTGCCAGTGAGCGGGGACTGGCCGTTTCGACCATCGAAAGTCATCTGGCGCAATTCGTCGGAACCGGCGAAATCCGTCTCGATCAGGTGGTTGAGCCGAAAAAATCCAGAGCCATTCTGGATTACATCGAAAAGCACAAAACCCGCGGAAGCAACGAAATCAGGGCAGGATTAGGCAGCGATTACAGCTATTCCGAAATCAGGTTTGTTTTCAAGTATCTGGAAGCAAGTCGATAAAAATTAACCACATAGAACACAATAGGGAAATTCTTTTCATTTCTTCTGAAAAGATATCGACTATTGATAGTATTCACAACTTAATGCCTGATAAAAATACAGTTTGGATAAGTTTTAAGCTCTGACCCAATTGAATTAAACTATGTTTTTAAAAACCTTTGTCATTTACAGAATTTTCAGAAAAGATTCTGAAATTAACCGCCTGATATAAACCCAACTGACTAAAACCTATTCAACAACTTAACCGATGAAACCAACCGACTCAAAATTCTACAACCGTCTGTTTATCACTATTCTCCGGGTGGCAATTGGCTGGCACTTCCTGTACGAAGGATTGTCCAAAATACTTCAGGGAAACTGGACCGCCTCAAGCTATTTACTGAATACTTCCGGTTTCCTTTCGGGATTCTATCATGCTCTGGCCAGTTCGCCCTCAATTCTGAGGATAACAGATATCCTGAATATGTACGGATTATTACTGATCGGGCTGGCGCTTTTCATCGGGCTTTTCAATCGGTTTGCTTCAATGGCAGGTGCATTGTTGCTGACAATGTATTATTTTGCCTATCCACCTTTTGGCAATCCTTTGATGAATGCATCTGATGGGCATTTATTCATTGTTGACAAATTGTTTATCGAAACAGCTGCCCTATTATTTCTCATCTTTTACAGCGAAAAAGGTTTCAGCATCGATTCGCTGATCGAAATATACCGAAGCCGAAAGCAGTCTCCGGCGAATGAATCCGAAAGCATTTCATCACGTCGCGAAGCTCTGAAAAATCTGGCGACTCTTCCGGTCTTGGGTGCAATGGGCTGGGGCGCTTTGAGTGAATTCAAAACGCATGGTGTAGATGTGATGTCAGGCGCTACCATTCAGATTAAACAAACAGCTTTAAACGAACTGAAAGGCGAACTTCCGAAAGGAAAAATCGGCAAGCATGAAATCAGCCGCTTAATTGCCGGTGGAAACCTGATTGGCGGCTGGGCACATTCGCGCGACCTGATCTATGTCCCTGAACTTTTCAAAGCTTACAATACCGAACAAAAGGTTTATCAAACGCTTCAACTGGCAGAACTTGCCGGAATCAACACCATCAATATCGGATTTCCATCGAATCCGCTTTTGGCCAAATACAAAAAGATTACCGGCAGCAAAATCAAGATTATATCGCAAGTCGGGCCCAACCTGGATAACAGTAAACTTTCTCAAGTCGGCCCTAATACGAACAAAAAACTCTATTTTGAGAATATTGATAAAGCCATCGATTTTGGGGTGGACATCGTTCAGGTCCAGGGTAACTGGTGCGACTGGTTGGTGCGCGACAATAAAATTGAAGTGATTCATGAAATGATCGAACACATCCGTCAGCAAGGGTACACAGCAGGATTGGCAGCACATTCGGTAGAATCGCTGATTGCCTGCGCCGATCAGGGAATTATTCCGGATTATTATATGAAAACCATGCACCACGACCAGTACTGGTCGGCTCATCCGCGCGAAAACCGCTTCCCGTTCGAAGTTGATGGCAAGGAATACCTCGACCATAACCGTTTCCACAACAATATGTTTTGCCTGTTTCCGGAACGCACAATTGACTTTGTAAGCAAGGCAACCGTGCCTGTAATGGGATTTAAAGTTCTGGCGGCCGGTGCCATTGAACCGAAGGATGGATTTAAATGGGCCTATGACAACGGAGCCGACTTCATTTGCGTGGGTATGTTCGACTTCCAATTGGTGACCAATGTAAACATTGCCATCGACTGCCTGAAAACGAC
>JBAWZG010000444.1:0-2284 GCA_037143155.1 Bacteroidia bacterium | reverse complement strand
TGGATGAGGATCAGGCCAAGTATGGGATTTCATTCGATTACCGCTACTATGGCTGCGGCGATATGGGTGGTGGACTTCGTGACCGCGATGTGATTTATGCCCAGGGAAGCCTGAACAATCCGGACAGCAAACTGAAAGTGGTGATGACCTCCTCAGACCAGATGTACAAGGATATTACGCCTGAAATCCGGAAGAAATTGCCGGTCTATACGGGTGATTTGCTGCTGATTGAGCACAGTGCCGGTTCGATGACTTCGCAATCGTACATGAAACGACTGAATCGCAAAAACGAAATTCTGGCCCAATCGGCCGAACAAATGGCTTCGATGGCCAAAACCCTTACCAATGCTGCTTACCCGACTGAAAAACTGAATCGGTCATGGGCACTGGTTTTGGGAAGTCAGATGCACGATGTGTTGCCCGGAACAGCCATTCCAAGTGGTTTTAAACTGGCCTGGAACGATGAGTTTATCGCGCAAAACGGATTCGCTGAAGTGCTGAAAAATTCACTGGCCGAAGTTTCTTCTCAGCTCAATACCCAGACCAAAGGCCGATCGGTGGCGGTATATAATCCGGTAGCCATTGCACGTGAAGATGTCTGCACTGCAGAACTGAGTTTTGACAAAATGCCGTCGCATCTTCAGGTTTTTGATTCCAAAGGGAAGGAAGTTCCTTCGCAAATCATTTCCAGAAGCAACAACAAAGTCAAACTCATTTTCCTGAGCCGCATTCCATCTTTGGGAGTGACCATTTATGAGGTCAGGGAATCTGCCACGGCATCAAAACTAAAAACTGAATCACTGGCCATTGAACCCAATATTCTTGAAAATGAATATTATAAAGTCAGTATCGACGACAAAGGAGATATTGCAAGTATTTTAGATAAAATACAAAACCGGGAGCTGCTTCAGAAACCGGCTCGTTTGGAATTTCAGGCTGAATCGCCCAAAAGAGAACCGGCCTGGAATATGTTCTGGTCAGATCGGCAGAAACCTCCGTTTGCTTTTATGAATGAAGAAGTATCTGTGAAAATGATTGAAAACGGTCCGGTGCGGGTGTCATTTGAGGTTTCGCGAAAAGGACAGAATTCAGAAATCACTCAAATCATCAGCCTTTCGGCCGGAGCTGCCGGTAAACGGGTAGAAGTTGCCAATAAACTCGACTGGCAATCGACCGGAGTTTGCCTGAAAGCAGCGTTCCCGTTTACTGCCGAAAATGAAAATGCCACGTACAACCTGGGCGCTGGAACCATTCAGCGGGCTACAAACGTTGAGAACAAGTTTGAAGTGCCTTCTAAGAAATGGTTCGACCTGACCGATCAGTCCGGAAAATTTGGAGTGTCAGTGCTCGAAGATTGCCGCTATGGCTCAGATAAACCCGATGCAAACACCTTGCGCCTGACTTTGGAATACACGCCTTCGGCCAAACTTTGTCCGACCTGGTTGTACCAGGCTTCGCAAGATTGGGGAATTCAGGATATAAAATATGGTTTGTACAGTCACAGCGGTGACTGGTCGCAGAGCGAAACACAATGGCAGGCGGAGTTTCTGAATACTCCGTTAATTGCTTATGAAGTTCCCAAACACGCCGGGAATGCAGGAAATTCATTTTCATTTTTAACCATTAATTCTCCGAAAGTTGGCTTGATGGCCTTGAAAAAAGCGGAGCAAAACGACTACCTGATTGTCCGGATCAACGAACTGACCGGAAACGATCAAACCGGAGTGAGCCTGAAATTTGCAGGCAAAATTCTGGATGCTTACGAAATCAACGGACAGGAACAAAAAATCGGTGAAGCCGGTATTTCGGGCAACGCCCTCAATTTCGACCTGTCGCATTACACCATCCGGAGTTATGCCGTAAAACTGGCTTCCGCGACTCAGGCTGCTACCGAACAATTGGTGGTTGAATTGGACTACGATCAGGATGTGATGAGCTTTGACGACAACCGTACCGATGGCGATATGTGTCCGGTTTACGACCCGACTGACCATGGTCATGTTGAAAATTATCCGGCTGAAATGATGCCTTCAGAGTTGGTCAGCGAAGGTGTGAAGTTTAAAATCGGCAGCACTGCCGACCTTCAGAAAAATGTGCTTACCTGCAAGGGACAAACCATCAAATTACCTGTTGGTAATTTCAATAAAGTCTATATTCTGGCCTCAGCTACCGACGAAACTTTAGGAACTTTTTCAGTAAACGGAAACCCGGTTAAATTGAAGATCCCCAAATGGTTTGGATTTATTGGTCAGCATTACGACCGCCAATTTGATCTGGACGGACA
>JBAWZG010000443.1:0-2288 GCA_037143155.1 Bacteroidia bacterium | reverse complement strand
GGTTTGATCAAGCTGTAGCTTTTTATACTGGCGAAACCAAAAACATTGATCAAATCAAAGTATTTGTTGCCAAACGCAGAACTGAACTTGAAAAGAAGTTTTCAAAATACGCAGAGCTTGCATCTACTTATCAGGCAATCCAAAGTGTAGTTGGTTGGAATGTGATTTACGATGCTTCCAACGAACGTGTCATCTTCCCGGTGAGCCGTTTATGGAACGATAATTTTGGCGGTCAGTATGTTTTGTTCGACTGGGATACCTACTTTGGCGCATGGATGGCCAGCATGGAAAGTAAAGAACTCGCTTATGCCAATGCCGTTGAAATCACCAAAGCCATTACTCCCGGTGGCTTCATTCCTAACTTCTCAGGTTCCTATGGAAGTGCTTCATTCGACCGCTCACAGCCACCTGTTGGGAGTTTGATATTCAAAGAACTTTACAGGAAGTTTCAGGACAAATGGCTTCTCGAATATGTCTACGACGATCTCCTGAAATGGAACCGCTGGTGGCCAAAAAACCGCGACAACAAAGGATTGCTTTGCTGGGGTTCGAGCGTAGTTAACCCACCTTTAAAATCAGACTTCGCAACCAACAACTGGCAAGGTGCAGCTTACGAATCAGGACTGGATAATTCCCCCATGTACGATAAAGTTCCGTTCAATAAACAAACACATATGCTCGAACTGGCTGATGCCGGACTGATGGGGTTGTATGTAATGGATTGCGATCAACTGGCCGAAATTGCAGATATTCTTGGCAAAACTCAGGATGCCAATGAATTGAAAGACCGTGGCGAATACTATCGAAAAAATTTAGCCCAGCTTTGGGACGAAAAGGCCGGAACCTACAAAAACAAACGAACTGATACCAAAGAGTTTTCATCACGACTTTCACCAACAAATTTTTATCCTTTACTGGCAAAAGCTCCAACGCAAGATCAGGCAAAACGGATGATTAAAGAACATCTGCTCAATCCCGAAGAGTTTAATGGCGAATGGATGATGCCTTCAATTGCCGCGAATGATCCGGCATATAAAGATCAGGAATACTGGCGAGGCCGCATTTGGGGTCCGATGAATTTTTTGGTTTACCTTGGATTGAGAAACTACGATTTGCCGGAGGCCAGACAAATTCTGGCAGCGAAATCCAATCGGCTGATGATGGAAAATGTGAAGCTAAACGGTTATATCTATGAAAATTACAATGCCATCACCGGCAATGTGAAAGACCCGGCCGAAGGCAAACGAATGGGTGACAACTATTACCACTGGGGAGCTTTGTTAGGTTTCATAGAGCTGATGGAGAAAGGATTTTCTGGGAAATGAGCGGGCTCAAAACTCCAAACATCCAATTATTCAGAGAGAAAAATCTATAAGGATTAGCATACAATTGTACATTTCATTGAAAGAAATGAAAATCTTTCCTTTCAACGAAATTGATCATTTGCACTTAAAGGAAAAAGTTGAATGGATCCAGACATTGAATCAAAATGAATAAAAAAAATACATCATGAAAACTGTTCTGCTTACAAAGTTTGAACGGAGTGTCCTTGTCTTAGCTTAAATTGGAATAAAAGCAATATTTTGAGTCTTTACTGATTTTTAAATATCACAAAATCAAAATATTGTAATTTTTTAGGTTTCATTTGCAGTCAAAAGGTCACCAGATCGAATCCGATATTCTCAACTCAGAAAATTAATACGACTAAAGGTCTTTTATTTGGTTCAGAAGTGCCCGTCATTGAAAGTTGCATTCAAGGAATTTTATGTAGTTATGTGTGTAGTAGTAAAAAAATAGCTGTAATATGTTATATTACAGCTATTTGAAATTAATATTAGTGCCCAGAACAAGATAACATATATGCACTTTGAATTCCTGAAATAATTTCATAAAATCAATGATAGTAAGTATTACAGAAGATTGTTCATTTATTATTTTCGAGGTTGTTGATATGTTTTAGGAATATAGTGGTATGAAAGTGGTATGAATGTATTATTTTTGATTCATACTTTTACCACTAAATTTTTACCACATATGGCCATAGGTTTTTACTTAAGCAGGGACTCGATTTATGCAATATACCGTGTACAAAAAAACGGAAAAAGAATCAATCTCACCTATTATCCTGGAATCACAATCGAAAATATAAATGATTGGCGTAAGGACAAGCAACGAACCAAAGACGAAAAGACGAATAATGATTTGGTGAAAATTGAGAAAGCCATTATTGACATTATGGATGAAGTGGATCCATTTCAGTTAACCAATGAAACTTTTGCGCAATGTAT
>JBAWZG010000442.1:0-2295 GCA_037143155.1 Bacteroidia bacterium | reverse complement strand
ATGATACGCGAAATTGTAACTATTGACGACGAAAAATGTAACGGTTGCGGAATTTGTATTCCGAACTGCCACGAGGGTGCATTGCAAATGATCGATGGAAAAGCCAGGCTAATCAGCGAACTGATGTGCGACGGATTGGGAGCCTGTTTGGGTCATTGCCCTGAAGGTGCCATTACCATTGAAAAACGTGAAGCTGACGAATACGATGAAGTTTTGGTAGTTCAGCAAATTATACCAAAAGGTAAAAATACACTGGTCGCACATATGAAACACCTGAAAGAACATGGTGAAACTGTTTTTCTGAAGCAGGCTGTCGGATATCTGAAAATGAATGCCGGATCAATTCCTTTCAGTGTTGATGCAGTAATTGCCGAAGTTCATGCGGTGAAAATTGAACAAGCCAGCGGATGCGCTTCCGGAGGATGTCCCGGATCTCAGGAAGTAAGCTTTGAATCCAAGAACCTGCGTTTTGCACCTTTAGCTGCAGTTACTGATGCGCCTTCGGCTCTTCGCCAGTGGCCGGTTCAGATGCATTTAATCAATCCCGCAGGTGCAAGTTTCCAGGGAACCGATTTACTCTTGGCCGCCGACTGTGTCGCCTTCAGTTTAGGAAATTTCCATTCCAAACATTTGGCCGGAAAATCGCTGGTGATTGCCTGTCCGAAACTCGATCAGGGGAAGGAAATCTATGTGGAAAAAATCCGTCGCCTCATCGACGAAGCCAAAGTGAATACAATCACCATCATGATGATGGAAGTTCCATGCTGCGGAGGATTGTCTCAACTGGTTCAGATGGGAGCTTCGAAAGCAGCACGCAAAGTTCCGGTAAAGGAAATTATTGTGAGCATCAAAGGAGAAATTCTAAAAGAAAGCTGGGTGTAAAAGTCTCTTACCATCATTTGTCGACCACAGAACAACAAGTAGTAATCATATTCCCGAATGATCATAAACCAGGCTATTCACTAAACTATTGACTAAGTAATTGAATTGTAACTGTTTATTAATTATCTATTAATTCTGACTTTACAAACTGCAATTAAAAGAAGTCTACTTTCGTCGTATTAAATTGGACACAATCCCAATATATATGACTTTAAAACTTTTGATTATTGCTGATAACGATCATGTTTTGCGTTTTGGATTACATTTGATCCTGGAGCAAAGTAGTGATCTGGCTATCAAGGAAGAAGCGATGAATGGTGACGAACTTCTGAAAGAAATTGCTGCCAGCCAATACAATATATTACTGTTTGATTTAATGATGCAAGGGAAAGATTCAATTGCAGTGTTAAAAGAAGTAAAAAGTAAATGGCCGCAAATCCCATTGGTCATCTTTACAATCGATCCAGGCAATTTGAACTCGGCAAGAATGGTACGGAGCGGTGCCTTTGCTCAACTTAGCAGAAAATTAAAGCCCGGAAATATTGTTTCAATCCTTCGCTCAATAGGAAGCATTAAAAAATTCATTTTCCCTTACCAGGCTGATATGTTGGCCGATATGCTGGTTTTCCTTGAAAATCCAGTCTTGAGGACTCATGAACAGACAATTGGCAGGCAGCTTCAAAGATTCATTCAACCTGCCGTCAGTCTTAAAAAATCAGATATACGAGGAATAAAGTCTCCTGTTTTTAATTCATTACCTTTTTGCCAGGATCACGGATTGACCCTATTGAATTTTAACTAAGTTTTTATTTCGGATTTTCTGACAACACTAATTCAATCCTTCGATAGCAACGCATTTCAAATATGCATATAAACCACTGGGTTAAACTATTGCTTCTTCAATAAGAAAGCTTCGAAATAAGTACTCATTTTTTTGAATATGAATATAATAACCGGACAATTCAACGATTCCTATTTCCCGATCATGGATGGAGTAGGTATGACGGCTCATAGCTATGCCTTTTGGCTGAATGAAAAATATGGCAAAAGTATGGTGGTAGCGCCCAATGTCAAAGATTACAAGAACAAAGTGTCCTATGAGGTCATCCGATTTAAATCAGTACTTCTGCCAGGGATGAATCCTTATCGTGTCGGATTGCCGCGCATTGATGTGGAGTATAAAAAGAAAATCAAAAAAGTCGGGTTCGACCTGATTCATGCTCACTGCCCGTTTATTAGCGGCCAAGCTGCTCAAAAGCTTGCAAAAAAGCTCAACATACCATTTGTAACCACCTTTCATACGAAATATCGGGATGACTTTGCTAAAGTTTTCAATAACCATTATTTTGTCGATTTTCTGGTAAATATGACACTAAATTTGTATAACTCGGCAGACATGGTGTGGGTTCCAAA
>JBAWZG010000441.1:0-2306 GCA_037143155.1 Bacteroidia bacterium | reverse complement strand
TCATCTGAAGATCGCCACGATAGGGTTTGCCTTCAAATGCATCGCTGATAAACCGCAGGCTGTTTGGCAAGGCAGATCGCCAGAATGAAAACTCGTGGCCTCCGTTCTGAACCCGGAATTCATGCGGAAAATGTTTGTCATTGAGTAAAATATGAAGCTCTTCGTTGCTTCGGCAAAGTGTTTGTTCGTCGTCACCATTGGCGATGTAGATTTTAAGCTTGCTCAGTTTTGACAAATCAGGTTGAGCTAAAATATGGAAGGGGTTGTTCAGTTTGTAGTAGTCGGTTATCCGGCCGTTTCCAAGGATTCCAATGCCTCCGAAAATTCGTCCCCATTGTTGGTTCCATTCCGAAGAATCCTCTTTCATATACTGTTCGTCAGTCCGAATTGAAATACTCATTGGTACGCAGGTGCCGATGACTTCCGGATTTTTTAACGGCAGGATCAATGCGCCATATCCGCCCATCGAATAGCCCATTGTTGCCCGGTGCCTTCCATCAGCTATTGTCCGGTATTGAGCGTCAATCAAGGGAATTAATTCCTGAATAAACATATCCTCATACCTGAATTTGCCGGTAAAATCGTTCACGTAATACGTCCGGAAACCTTGTGGCATCAAATAAATCATAGGAACAATCGCCTTTTCCCGAACTGCCTTGTCGGAAATCTGATTGATTTGTCCATATTCGAGCCAGGCAGTTTCGTCGTCGCCCAAACCATGAAGCAGGTAAACCACCGGATAGCTTTGTTTTGCGGAGAAATAATCTTCCGGAAGACAAACTGAATATTTGACTTCCTGCCCCAGTATCTTGCTGAAAAAACTCAGGCTTTCCCTGATGCGAAGATCCTGTGCCATCAAGGTATTCAGGAGCATCAGAAAAACGAAATATGTAGTCAGAAGCTTTTTCATGCTAATTAATTCGTAAATTTTTTGAAAGGTTGAACAGCGCCTGTTTCAACCCATTTATTGTTGTTTGAATTGAAGCTGTTCCTTGCCTGACGCGGTATTCCATGCCATTTCCTTTATTTCGCAAATCAGCAAACAGATCGAAATTTCCCTGATAATGATCCGATTTATCGGTAACATCTACATAATAATAAACGTTGGAAACAGTTTTCGTATTGGCATCCAGTTTGGCATCGAACAGAAAACATCCGTTGATAACCGTTTGAAATTCAGGTATTAACATGCAAACATCAGCTCCGCCTTGTTCATTTCCCAACAAAACACGGCCTTTTTTGTCGGCAACAATCCGGTAATTTGTGTTGATCTGGTTGATGATTCCGGTCAGTACTGCGCTTGTTATTTCGGTTGTACCTTCCGGAATTTCGACAACCAGCGATTGCGGAATATTTCCGGCCTGCATGCTGTTATTCAGGAATGACAATACTTTCGTGGCGTTCCCGCTGCGTGTTGCACCTTCGAAATCGTGCATCCAGAAAATGACCGGATACGAATTGGTGTTCGAACTGTAATCCGCCGGTTTGAATATCCCAAGCTGAATGTCACTTCCCTTCAGCTTTTCAAGAACATATTGGTCGGTTGTGATCAGGTTGCCAATGCTAACCGGTTCCGGATTTTGAGGATAAGATGTCCCTGAAAAACCAGAACTGATGAATTTCAGCGCTTCCGGAAGTGCTCCATGCCAGTAATCCCAACTATGTCCTCCATTTCTGACGCGGTATTCGTGCGGAATTTTCCGGTCACGCAACAGGTTGTGCAAGCTACCATTGGTGATGTGAAGTGTTTCTTCATCGTCGCCGCAATCCATGAAAATTTTTAACCCTGCATATTTTGTCAGGTTGCTTTGAGCGAAGAAATGGAATGGACTGTTCAACTTGAAATAGTCGGTAAGCCGCGCTTCGCCTGATTTTCCGGCGCCGCCAAAAATTGAACCCCACTGCCCGTTCCATCCACTTTGCGGTTCTGCCATATATTGTTCGTCGGTTCGAAACGACATACTCAGCGGAACACTGATACTGAAGATCTCAGGATGCATCGCCGGTAAAATCATAGCACCGTAAGCACCCATCGAATAACCCATCACCGCGCGATGTTGACTGTTCTTCTTGGTGCGATAAAGGCGGTCGATTTCCGGAACCAATTCGGTGGCAAAGAAATCCATGTATGGAAAACTCCCGTTGTAGCGGTTCACGTAATAGCTGTTAAAAGCTTGAGGCATAACGAAAATCATGGGTCCGTTTGTTGCCACATCTTTATCGGAATAGTATTGAATCAGACCATCTTTAGCCCAGGCTACCTGATTGTCGCCATAACCATGAAGTAAATAAACTACCGGAAATGA
>JBAWZG010000440.1:0-2318 GCA_037143155.1 Bacteroidia bacterium | reverse complement strand
ATTTGAAATTCTGCGTAGATCCGCGGTATCTGCGGGAAACAAAAAGTATCTCCCGCAGATGGCGAAGAAGTTCGCAGAGATTCAAATCTAATAATCAATAGAGTAAAATAACTGTATATTAACACATTAAAATGAATAAAATATTTTTTTTCGGATTGATTTTGTCAGCTCTGGGTTTAAATGCCCAGCAAATCTTCCCACTTTACAAGGGCGAAATCCCGAACTCTGTTCCCAACTCCATGAAGGAGATCAAAATGGAAAACAATGGGACACTTGTCGGTTTTCGGAGCATTTCAATACCAACTTTGGCTGTTTATCTACCAGAAACCTCAAAAACTTCGGGTGCTGCTGTAATCATCTGTCCGGGAGGTGGCTATGGGATGGAGAGTTACCGGCTCGAAGGAACGATCATTGCCAATGCTTTTTTGCAAAAAGGAATTGCTGCATTTATTCTGAAGTACAGGTTGCCAAGCGATTCGATCATGAAAGATAAATCCATCGGTCCATTGCAGGATGCCCAGCAGGCGATCAAAACTGTACGGGATCGGGCAAAAGAGTGGAACATCGATCCAGCAAAAATTGGGATTATGGGCTTTTCGGCAGGTGGCCACCTTGCATCAACTGCCGGTACCCATTTCGAAAAGGCGTATGTCCCAAATATTGAAAATACCAGCCTTCGCCCCGATTTTATGATCCTGGTTTATCCGGTCATCAGCATGACCGATGAACTGACCCATGGTGGTTCACGAAAAAACCTTTTAGGAGCAAATCCATCGATTGATCGGATCAACCTATTTTCCAATGAGTTACAGGTTAATGAAAAAACACCTCCAACATGGCTCACCCATACCGGCGATGATTCTGTTGTTCCTGTTGACAACAGTATCCGTTTTTACCAGGCCTTGGTCCGCAACAAAGTTCCTGCCGAAATGCACCTCTATCCTTACGGCAACCATGGGTTTGTCTTAAAACTCGCTACTGATGAATGGATGGGGCCTTTATTCGAATGGATAGATAAAACCGTCAGGTTAAAACACAATTAAGTTGAAAATCTTGTGATTGGATGAAAGAGATTTTTGATATCAATCGTTTAAATCTTGAAGAGATTGAAAAAATCATCTCTGAACCGGATATACCGCATAATCACGACTATGAAGAGTTGATTATCGGGATGGAAGGGGCGGTGGAACATTTTATCGATTTTAAATCACTGACATTCAACTCTCCCTATATATCCTTTGTCACAAAAGGCAAGTTGCACAGGGTCTTTCCGCAGGTAGTTGAAAGTAAGTGCAGTATGTGGGTTATTCGGTTCAAAAGCGAGTTCATTCCTGAAATCACTTTTCGATTGTATTCTTATTATCACGATCATGCAAATATTCAGATGCAGGAGGGCAACTGTTTCGACCGGATGGTCGTGCTGTGCGAGATGATGTTTTCCGAAAAGCAGGAGACTGTCCCCGACTACTCCGTTATAAGGCATTTGCTCAGTGCCTTGTTCACGATGATCGAATCACAACGAATGAAATTGCACACTGTTGGTAGTTCCCAAAAGAATCAAAACACGACCTTCCGGAATTTTTTGATCATCCTCGAAGAGAATTTCCGCAGGCCTGAAGGAGCAGAATTTTATGCCGGAAAATTGTTCATGTCTTCACGAAACCTGAACCTGATCTGCCAGAATATCCTTCAGCAAAGTGTGACAGAGATTATCGAAACCCGGAAACTCATCGAAGCAAAGAATCTTTTGACCTCCACGGATAAAACAATTTCCGAGATTGGATATGATCTGGGATTCAACGAAAAAGCCTATTTTTCTTCTGTTTTTAAAAGGAAAACAGGACAAACTCCCTCCGAGTTCCGTGAAGAGATGAGCCGTCTTATTTCCTGAATTCACAATCAATTTTCCAAATCCTGTTACCCGCCGCCCTTTGGGAGGATGTATTTTTGCACTTGAAAATAAAAATTCAAATAATGAAAAAAGTAACAGTTAGTTTTAGGATTTTAGCCACAGTTTTAATCGTCGCAACCATCGCCGGTTCTGCCATTGCGCAGGCTCCGGCAAAAAAATCATCAGCCGATCAAACAGAAATCGCAGCCCTTCGCAAACAGATCAAAGATCTTACAGAGGGCAACAAAATGGTTGAAAAATATCTTGTTAAATTTGATACACTCGATTATACTGTGTTCAGTAATCAGGAGTGGGTAAGATTGCACGAAAGCCATTCAAAAGATATCATTGTACACTGGCCTGACGGGCATTTTACATCGGGAATCGAAAAACACATTGAAGATCTGAAAGCCATGTTCGTTTATGC
>JBAWZG010000439.1:0-2352 GCA_037143155.1 Bacteroidia bacterium | reverse complement strand
GGGTGTCCCAATGCCTCAGAAATAACTGCAGTGGGTGTTCCCTTACTCTTCATAATTGTTGCCCAGGAATGGCGGGCGACATAGGTAGTCAGAGAGATATTTATTTTTGCATCAGTTCCCAATACTTTTAAATCACGGTTCACCTTCTTTAAAAGACTTTGAATCCGGGTCTTCTTTTGTTTCTCAGTAGGATGCTTTTTATCATCAAGTATTGGCAGTAAATAATTAGCTTTAAGTGGATGTAATGCAAAGTATTCGATGATAGTTTGTACTGGTGGTAGAATTTCAATGGAGAAGATTTTACGGTTCCGTGTTTTGGCTCTGGTGTATATTATTCGTCCGGACTGACAATTTTCCGGCTTCAAGTTAGCCATATCTGTAAAGTTCATGCCACGGCAATAAAACGAGAATAGGAAGTAGAGTTTTGCATCATGCTTCATACTGTATGCTTTTGTGCTAATCTTCTCAATTTCCCTGATGTCTGAAAGCTTTATTGCCCGCTTTGGAGTAGCTGTTTCAAGTTGGCTTATCCGGTATCCGTTCGGGTTCTGAATGTTGTGAAATGGATATAAGGACAAATCAGCAGCACCAAGAGCAATAGCTTTATTATATGCAGAACGAAGCGTTCTCATATATAAACTTATCCCATTGCCAGACAATCCTTCGCCAAATAGAAACGTGGTGTAACGATGGAGGAAACTCAAAGTAATATCTGAAAAACGAAGTTGATTAGATTTCATGAATTTAAAGATTGAATTTCGGAGCGTATTATAGATTCCAGAATTGCCTGGCTTCTTATCATTCGCATATTTTTCAACCAATTGATCAAGGAAAATCAAAACAAAATCCTGTGATTTCTTTTGTCCCAATTGATCTTTGAAGCGATCAATTGAGAAAGGGATTTTTTTCTTATCAAAATCAAGTAGTATCTGGTGTGCATCATTTAATTTCTGCACAATGAGAGCATTCTTTTGCTTGTAAAGTGAAACTCCTGCAGTAGGTTTTATTTGTCCACCTTCAAACTGTGTTTCAAAAAGCTTATCTTTGATTTCCAGGCTAACAAAGAATTTAACTCTTAGGTGAGTTACACGTAGCACAATAGCCCGTTTTCCTTCGCGGTCTTTGTTTATTGGATGCAATATTACCTTCAGATAAGCCATATTTTATAACCTCATTGTATAACCACAATGATACAAAACGTGGTTATAAAAACCAAATGGCAAAATAAGTAAATAAAGGTTTAATATATTGATTTACATACAATTAACCAATTTAGTCTTGATAACTTTTTTGGCCTCAAACTGTCCGTTTATTTTCCCAAGCTGAGGGTCGCGGGTTCGATCCCCGTTTCCCGCTCACTGAAATATAGAGAGTTAGAGTAATTTCTGACTCTCTTTATTTTTGGGAACTTTCCTTGTTTCTATTAAGGTTCGTCTGATTAATATTCGAATTTAAACATTATATGCGGAATGATGTTTATTACCACTATAGTCTAAATCAAAAAATCAAAAAATTTTCAAAAATGAGATTCAATAAACTTCTTTTATTCGTGTTCATTGCATTGGGATTCAGTGCATGCAATCAAAAGTCGGTAAAAAATACAGCCGATAGCAATGTAAAATATTACCGGAATATCCAATTCAGTGAAACTCCCTGGGATACCGAACGGGGTTCATATGAGCTTACTGCGGATGAAGCCAAGACGACCAATAATTACAAATTTACGTTTACTGAAAAGGGGCAGCTGGCTTCTGTTGAATACAACCGGAATAATGTTTTGCTTGATTATTCGTCGATTGGCGCAGCAAAAGTGACTTATACCTATGAAGGCGACAAGCAGGTTAAACGTTTTTTCGATGAGAAAAATGCAGCGATAAAAAATGGTGGCACTTCGGTTTGTGAATATACACTTAACGACTCGGGAATGCGCATTGCCATGCGTTTTCTGGATGAAAATGGTTCGCCTATCGAAAATCGGAATAAAATCAACAATTACAAATGGAACAAAATGCCTGATGGAATGATTCAGGAAGTTCGGTTTAATCTGGCTGGACAAGATGTGGTTATGAACGAGTTTTGCCCGTTTCATGAACTGCGTTTCTCGTACGATGCCAATGGTTTTGCAACCCGTGTAGCCAATTACCAGGCTGATACGCTAACGAATTGTACCGCTGAGAATTGCGGCGATATTGGCGTTTCCTATTTCCAGTTAGAAAACAATGCAAAGGGCGATGTGATCACTTTTTCAGTACATAACACCATCGGTCAATTGTCTAATTTATACTGGGGTTGGGCAAAACGAACCAGCGTAGTTGATCAGAACGGTTACGTTTTGGAATCGACTCAATTCGA
>JBAWZG010000438.1:0-2362 GCA_037143155.1 Bacteroidia bacterium | reverse complement strand
TTACTTCCAGCATAGAGCTTTCCCGCCTGGTAATTTACCATTCGGTGAACCTGAGTGAAGTTATTTTCGGGTTGCAGCAATTATTCTACTGCCGCCTGGTGCCCAGTGTGAAAGTCAGTGAATTCATCTCCGGACTTGAGAAGTGGTTTAATTGCAGCTTTCATGTGGATTCCAAGCAACGGGTTGTTCGCATTGTCAGCAACAAAGAAGTCTTGCTTCGCTCAGAAGTTGTCGAGTTTTCAAAGAATATTCTCTCCATTACCCAGGAGATTCCGGAGCAGGCCACCGGCTTTCGGTTTCTGCTTGGTCCCGATGGTGGTGATAAGGTTTACCAGGAGCAGCTGGATTCAGAAAAAGGGATTACAGAAATGATCAAAGGTGCGGTGGGAAGTTTTTCAGAAATCCCGTCATATCCATTCACCTGGCTTGGTGACATCTATTATATTGTGGATACAAACACCTGGTGGCAGTTGGGAGTCAATGGCATTTCATTTCTCATTGAATGGCAGCAATTGCCAAACGGGCCATCATTGACCGACAAGTTTTTCTACAAATGGGGGGATGATAAAAACAAATACGAAACGATATTCTCTTCCCTTTCGGATAAGTATATTGTGGTCAATTGCGGGAATCTGGGAGCTGACAATCAGAAAATCAGCCCCCGTTTGTTTTGGGTCGGGATGGCCGGAGGCTGGGGAACCCCGGTGCGTCTCAGAGGCTTTGCCAACAACAGCAATTTTTCTCTCCGGTACACCGGTGGCAATGGCTTGTTCAATCTTTACTGGAAAGACTGGGTAAACTGGATCATGGATGATCGAAAGAGCGTCAAGATAGAAAAGCAGATGGATTTCATTGAACTAAAATCGATTGATTTCACAAAGCGTTACCGCATAAATGGGATCAATTACCTGATCAGTGAAATTACCGTCACCCTGAACAAATCCTCGATCAAATCTGCTCAGCTCAAGTGCTTCTCGGCACCCTGATACTGTCCTTTATTCCCGCGAGATCTCATGGTACTATTGCACCATGATTGACATCACCCAAACGCCCGATCTCATATCCTTTGCCGGAAATCCTGTATTATTTGAAGCGTGCTCAGATAATTACATGGTCACACTTGGCGATCGGGCTTACTTTGAGCTGGTGGTGTCCGGTATTGATACCACTGCCGGTCATGCTTTTCATCTTCAGTTTGCAGGGAAAACCCTGATTTTTCAATCAGCCGGGTTCACCGGTTTTGATGGCTTGCTTTTTGAAATTGCATATCTCGGTCAGACCTTCAATGACTTCGCTGCTAATATCTATCAGTGTTTTCAGGAAAATTACGACATCCAGAAATATTTCAACGTAACGCTGGACCCGCCAGGGGCGAGCCAGCGGAAAATAAAACTTGCTGCAAAGCAGTCCGGAGCCGATGGCACCGTTGTGCTGTCTAATAACGGGGTTACAGGAGTTACTCAGGGTGTGAACACTCCCGGAACGGATGATACTTATCGGGATTACTTTGGCACCCTCTGCCTGATCCGCGATACGCTGGGTAATCCGCTCGGCGAGGATATAAAACCCACTAATTTCATTGGCAGTGCCAGATTCGATATATCGGATTATATCAGGGCAAAGTTTGCAGGATGGGAAATGCAACGCTTTGAATTCCCTGAATTGACTGGGAACGCCAAAACTCATGGCTGGGATTACCTTCTTAAATACCGGGTTTCCTTTGCTGAAAGTATTGCAGGCAATGTAAAAGGTCTGCAATCGACCGGGTGGAATTATGCAATAGCAGGAGGCCTTAACCATGAACTGCTCTCTTCACTCAATGAAAAGTACCTGGAATATTTTTCCATTCCGGCGAACAAACTCAAGTTTCTTTCGTGGCTTCCTTTGACAAAATATTCCCGCTCCGGAGTGATGGAAAAATTGTTCTTTCTGTTCCAGGACAATCCTTCGGCAGTTCACTATCGTCTTGTTGTGATCATCAATTTCACCGATGGAACACATAAGGTAGTCAACGCTACCGAACAGATGGCATTTCCTGCCTTTTCGGTATTGGAATTCAAGGTTGGGTTTGATCACCTTGACCTGGTGAATGCCCAGTTAGGCAAAACTGTTCAGTCGTGGGAGGTGTTTTTGATGGACAGCAATGATGATTTTCTTTCTGAGCGCCGGATATTTATTAATGATGAACGGTTTTTTGAGAACGAGAAGGTCTTTTTCTACCGGAATTCTTTTTCGGCCTATGATACTTTCAGGTTTGCCGGAAAGTCGGATATCAACCTGGAATATGAACGGCTGATCGGATCCACCGTCAGAGAAGAAAAGGATACCTTTTTTAATGCACCATACAAACAGTTCAGCGCCA
>JBAWZG010000437.1:0-2376 GCA_037143155.1 Bacteroidia bacterium | reverse complement strand
TTGGTGGCAATGACCAAACCAAGCATGGAAAAAGTAAACAGCGACAAAAACGCGAAGAAACGCTGAAATCCGCTTTCACCCTTCATATAACCGATACTGTAAAGGTGCACCATGAAAGAAACGGTGGTGACGACCACCAGCATCATCACCGAAATAGGGTCGAGATAGATGCCCATTTTGATAATCAGGTTTTCGGTAAATTTCAGCCAGGTTATTTCAAATGGTACAATGGCTTGAAAACCAGCTGCATGATGCGCACTTCCAAAGAAATAGCTTCCTGCAGTTGCAAGGGAAAGAATCCACGAAATTCCCATTCCGACCGTACCAAGTACCCCTGATATGATTGGCTTCCATTTCATTCCCAGCAATCCGGTAACCAAAAACATGAATAGCGGAATCATGATAATGAACACAGTGTAAGTATATCCTGTCATTTCTTTAAATCTTAAAATTTATATTTTGAAAAGGAAAGAGAAATGAGGAAAATATCCTTCCTGAACTTCTTATTCCTTGCTTCTTATTTCATTAATCAATCTCGTCCGAATATTATCTATGCTTTGTTCAGTTTCATTTCGCGGACGAATTTCAATACTTATTTTATACTTCTACAAATATTCCGCACCTCTGGTGCTGAAGACTATTTGAATTTGAGCACTGCGAATTTTGACACTTCGACTGCGCTCAGTGCGACGCTTTTTCCTTTTTCCTAATTGTTTAGTACTTCATTTCATTTACATTTTCAACATCGATGTTCTGCAGTTTCCTGTAAATGTTGATGATCAGCGCAATGGCAACCGATGCTTCGGCCGCAGCGATTCCTACAATGAACAGCGAAAAAAACTGTCCCTGCAACTGATCGGGATACAGGTACCGGTTGAAAACCACGAAATTGATGTTCACCGAATTCAGGATGAGTTCAATGGCCATCAGCATGGTAATCAGGTTTCGGCGAATGATAAAACCGCAGACTCCGATGAAAAACATGAGGGTGCTGACGATTAAAAAATGTTCGAGTGGGATTCCCTGAATCATATTTCTGAATTTTTATTTTTATCCTTTTTTGCAATTACAATGGCTGCGATCATTGCTGCCAGTAACAAAATACTGATGAGCTCGAACGGCAAAACGTATCCGTTTTTTCCGGTACTCAGCAATTGGTTTCCTATTTCAGTCATGTCAACCGGAAGTTCTTTGGTCGATCCGGCCTGAAAAGGGTGGGTGAGGAGTGTTGCAATAACCATCACGCTGCCAATAACTGCCGTACTGATTCCCATGATGAGTTTAGCGACATCGGGTTTTTCAAACAGGTGCGAGATATGATGGGTTAACAGAATACTGAAAATGATCAGAACCACAATACCTCCGGCATACAAAGTGAGCTGAACGGCAGCCATAAACTGGTATTTCAGCATGAAATACAAACCGGCGGTTGCCAACAGAACGCAAAGCAGATAAACAGCGGCTCTCAGTATCTTTCGTGTGGTAATTGTCAAAAGCGAACAAATCAGGATAATACCTGAAAACATATAAAACATGAATACATTCATTACTTAGCCTCCTTTCTAAGTTTCGAACCTTCAGCGTTCAAAACTTTGGTGAGTTTACTCCGGTCGAATACCGCATGCTCGAATTCCTGGCCAAAAGCCAGCGCATCCGATGGACAGGTTTTTACACACAAGCCACAAAAAGTACACATCGAAAGATGGTAAATGTGCTTGTCGATTACCCGTTCCAGTTTACCTTCAGCATTGGCCACACGATCGGTTAAAATTTCGATGGAACCGTTTGGACAGTTCATCTCGCAAATTCCGCAACCGGTACAGGCATGCAGGTTATTGGCATCGTGAGGCATGACGATTTCACCTTTGAACCGGTCTTCCATTTTCAGGGTCGCACGGTTTTCAGGATATTGCTGGGTTACAATGGCCCCCGGACTGAAAAAGTATTTCCCGGTGATGCGCATTCCTGCCCACAACGAAGAAAGTCCTTTAAAGATGTCGGTAAAATATTCTGCTATACTATTCATCCTTGTTTATATTAAAAATGCCAGCCCATCAGTACGATGAAAGCAATGACTACAATGTTGAGCAAACTGATTGGCAACAGGTATTTCCATTCCAGTGTAAGCAACTGGTCGATACGCAGACGTGGAAATGTCCATTTAAACCACATGATGATCAGAATGAGAAAGAATGTTTTTGAAAAGAACCAAACCACTGAAGGAATGTAGTCCATGATGTGATTGAACCCTTCCCAGTTTCCGACATGGAATGGCATCCATCCTCCAAGGAAAACGGTAGCTCCCAAGGCAGCAACGATAAACATGTTCATGTATTCGGCCAGGAAGAAAAAGGCAAATTTGATTCCTGAATATTC
>JBAWZG010000436.1:0-2376 GCA_037143155.1 Bacteroidia bacterium | reverse complement strand
CCGCATTTGGGATTTGTGGCAGGCTGGTCGATGTTTATGGATTATTTGTTCATCCCGATTCTCTGTGTCATTTTTGCAAGTATCACCGCCAATCATTTATTACCGGTCATTCCATATTATTTCTGGATATTCTTTTTTGTCGGAGTGTTTACCTGGATCAATCTCCGGGGAATCAAAGTGGCTTCACGAACAAACTGGATTCTGATGATTATTATGAGTGTGGTTGTCTTTTATTTTATGGCAGCTGCAATTCGGTATATCTTTTTAAAGGAAGGTCTTGGAGGATTGTTTTCTTCACTTCCATTTTATGATCCCAAGTCATTCTCCTGGGGTTCAATAGGTTCTGCTACTGCATTAGCATCTTTGACCTATGTCGGTTTTGACGGATTGACAACGCTTTCAGAAGAAGTGAAAAATCCACGACGAAATGTAATGATTGCAGCTGTGTTGACTTGCGTAATTACCGGAGTCTGGAGTGGCGCACAAATTTATCTCGCTCAGGTTGCATGGCCCGACTGGTTATCATTTACCGGCGGAATAACTGATGAAGTAGCCCGGAACAACGCTCTGGATACAGCGATCATGACGGTGGCCCATCGGGTAGGTGGGGCATTGCTTGATGGTTCGCTCACGATTATCCTGATGATTGCAAGTATCGGATCGGGCATTACCGGGCAATTGGGTGCAGCCCGACTTCTCTTCGGAATGGGACGCGATGGCGTGATCCCAAAGAAAATATTTGGACATCTCGGCCCAAAAACAGCTGTGCCGTTTTATAATGTAATTTTTATTGGCGTGCTTGCGCTCATTGGAGCTCTGATCCTCAATTACGAAGAGTGTGCCCGCCTGATCAATTTCGGAGCATTTTTCGCTTTTATGGGAGTAAACATTGCCTCAATCCGGGAATATTACATCAAAGCAGAATCAAGAACAACTAAAGGTTTTTTTATGGATTTTCTCCCTCCTGCAATAGGTTTTGTGATTTGCCTTATTATTTGGATAAATCTGCCGTTAAAAACCTTCATGATCGGAGGAGCCTGGATGTTAACCGGAATTATTTATCTGGCTATCCGTACCAAAGGGTTTAAAAATGAAACCGTAATGATGGATTTTACTGAGGCATAACACTTTTTGTACTAAAAATATAACGGAGAGGTCAGATTGACTTCTCCGTTTTTTTTTGAACCAATGTCTGATTTCTATTTTTATCGGCATGATTTTTCCTCCAGCGAAGAAAACAATCCGCTTTTTCCTTTACAGAAAAATATTTTGTAATTTTCCTATTCGTTAATTTCCGTTTCCTGAAATTCGTTTCACACAATACGGATTGTTTGATATGATCTTTTACACCAAAGAATCTTAACCGAATTATTGAAATTACAACTAAATATTAGGTCCGGAGGTTAAAATAGGATGCAAAATGAATAAAATAACGGAAGTTTATGATACGATAATAAATAAACTTTGCAGTACACCAAAGTAGCTTGTATTTTGAAAACTAAATATTTACTCAACCCGATAGCTATGAAACGATACCCTTCAAAAATTTTTATTCTGGTGTTTTTATTCCTGAATTCTATTCTGTTTATCCGGTGCGCTAACAAAGTTAATCAACCCGATTTCAGGGGCGAAACATTGTCTTCAAACTGGAAAATGCAGCCTCAGGACAAATTAGGAAGTGTCGATGAAGCTTCGATTTCTCAAAGTGGATTCGATACAAAATCCTGGTATGAAGCCGATGTTCCCGGTACTGTCCTGGGTAGTCTGGCAACCCACAAGGTCATCGAGGATCCGACTTTTGGTATCAACATGAGAAATGTAGATACCCTGCAATTTCAGCAACCCTGGTGGTACCGCACATCCTTTAAGTTGGATGGCGCTGATCTGAAGAAAAATGTTTCTCTTCGGTTTAACGGGGTAAACTATCGCTCTGATCTGTGGATTAACGGAAAAAAAGTGGTTGGAAAAGATTCCTTCGCCGGAGCTTACCGAATGTTCACATTTAATATCAATCCATATATTCAGGAAGGTGAAAACACAATAGCCTTGAAGCTATCTCAATATGCCTACGGTGAATATTCTCTGGGATTTTGCGATTGGAACCCGATTCCATCCGACCGGAGCATGGGGATTTTCAGGGAAGTTTTCCTTGAAATCAATGATGGCATCAAGATCAGGAGTCCTTTTGTTTATTCAAAAGTGGATACGGTATCCAAATCGGCCGCTGACCTTTTTATTCAGGCTGAAATTGTGAACAGTTCGGATAAGCCGGTTGATGGTGTTTTGCGGGTCGATTATGAAGTGGGTATTGTTGAGAAAAAAGTTACCGTCAAAGCCGGAGATACTTTATCGTATCGGTTCACTCCGGAAGAATTT
>JBAWZG010000435.1:0-2379 GCA_037143155.1 Bacteroidia bacterium | reverse complement strand
GCCAAGCGTGCGGTTCGAATCAGTGAACTGATCGGAAAAGCCGCCAAACTTGGATCGGGAACCAGCCTGATTGCCTTTGAAGGCAGCAAATGGGAAAACCGGAATGTGGACAAGCAATTGCCATCCCGGGTCGAAAATCCGGTTTTAATCAGTCATGCCGTTGTTCAGGGCGAACATCAGCCGGTTCCGCTGATGCTTTTCAACGTGACCGATCACTTGCTAAACGTGAGAATAGTGACTGAAAATCCGGACAAGGAAATCAAAGTCACCGCGATGCGCTCGGTAAATACGGCCACTTCGCTTGGCGAAGAAACCTGGGATGCATTGCCGGTAATCGATGAATCGGGAGTGATCAGCATTCCGTCGCTTTCAAGCCGCGAAGTTTGGCTGGACATTCAGATTGATCAGGCCAAACCAGGGAAACATGACATTGACATCACTTTACAGGCACTCAATGGTGCCGGAGTTTTGGATGCGCCAAACAATCCGCATGCGGTTCCCGCTCCGGAAACCAAAGTGAAAATTTCGCTCGATGTTCTTCCGTTTCAGATGGCTCCATCCGGAGATTTCAGGTTATGCACCTGGTCGCCATCAACCGGTCCTGAAATTGAAGGTTTGCTGGCACATGGCAATAATGTGTTTCTTCTGCCTCAGCCCATCCTGAAATTCAATGCTGAAAACCAACTGACGGGTTTGGATTATACGGCATTTGATCAGGTTACCGCCCAATTCAAGGGTAAAGATGTTTTCTTCCTGATTTCAGGACAACCAGCCATTAAGAATGAGTTTGCCAGCGATGCTTACAAAAAACAATTCAGCTTTTACCTGAAGGATTTGGTTGCTCATTTGGCAGCCAATGGAATTAATACCGATCACTATGCGCTTTATCCGATCGATGAACCGGGCGGTGCCGGATGGAATGCAATAAATACACTGGTAAAAATTGGCGAAATGGCTGCAGCCATAAATCCGGACGTAATGCTTTACGAGGATGGCGGCGGCGAATTGCCTATGTTTCAGGCGATGTCAAAATATGTGGATATCTGGAGTCCGTCAATCGACTGGATTGGTGATAAAAATCCGGTTATGGAAATCATGCGTACCAACGGAAAGTTGTGGTCGTACAATTGTTCGTATGCGTCTTCACGTCCGGTTGGGCCAAACATCAAGAATATTAATATCATATACGAATACCGGATTGCTGCGCTGATGGCACTTCGGAACGGATCAAACGGAATTGGTTTTTGGTGCTATAATTCGGTAAGCGAAAATCCATGGTCGCGCATTAAACTGGAATATAATCTGGTTTATCCCGGAACAATCCAATCGATTACGAGCCGCCGTTGGGAAGCTGTTCGCGAGGGAATAGAAGATTTCCGCATAGTGGCCGCACTCAAAGATTATCTTAAACCGGAGGCTAAAACGGACGAAAATGTCCGACAAAAAATCGATCATCTTATAAACGTCAGCCTTCCAAATCTGGTAGATCCGGGTTATCAGGCCATGAAACTGGGGCAGTCGCGCGAAGTATTCGACTTGGTTTGCAGCGATGTCAAAATGGATGAATTCAGGAATGAGATGATATCCTGTATTCAATCGATTACTGAATCCAGTAAAAAAAACTGGGCTGAGAAACTTGGTTTTGAGAAAGGGAAAAAAGTATTTCTTTTACACATCGACGATGCCGGTATGTGCCCTGAAGCCAATGCTGCAACCCAAAACTACCTTGAGAAAGGCGATCTGACTTCAGCCGCTGTGATGATGCCATGTGTGAATGCAAAAGCCATGATCGAATGGGCGAAGAGCCATCCGAAAACTGACATTGGCATGCACCTGACCTTAACCGCCGAATGGCAAAATTACCGCTGGGGATCGATTGCCGACCCGAAAAAAGTAGCCAGCCTGATTGATCCGGATGGAAAATTTTATCATGAAGTTCCGGATGTGGTCATGCATGCTTCGGCTAAAGATGTTGAAACGGAAATCCGCGCCCAGATTGACAAATCCATTGCGTTAGGGCACCAGCCAACCCACATCGACACGCACATGGGAACCTTGTATGGCTGTGTCGATTACATCAATGTGTTCATGAAAGTTGCCCAGGAATACCATATTCCGGCCAATATCATCGACGTTTCTGATCCGGCAGTCGCTGAACAATTCAGACAGGCCGGTTATCCTATTACCGACGAAGTAATTGCAAGCGTTGGAAAGTACAATTTGCCCAAGCTGGATAATTTTACCAGTGTCGGAGAAGGGGCAAACTATGAGGAAAAACGCGCCAATTTCTTTAAACTGGTGAAATCATTAAATCCCGGATTGACCGAAATTATTTTTCACCCGGCAACCTTGAGCGACAACCTAAAATCAATTACCGGA
>JBAWZG010000434.1:0-2381 GCA_037143155.1 Bacteroidia bacterium | reverse complement strand
TCAGAATGGATTCTATTTTCGGACATCTCAATTTTTCTCTTAAAAAAACACATATGCAAAATCGAATGATCCGCTTTCTGATACTGACTTTGATATTGTTTTCTGCAGTTTCAATCAGTGCGAAAGCGCAGCTTGTTAAACCTGTCTATCTCGACGAAACCCGTCCAATCGAAGAACGTGTGAAAAATGCCTTGTCGCTGATGACGCTCGAGGAAAAAGTGGCGCTTTGCCATGCCCAGTCGAAATTCAGCAGCAAAGGAGTTGCGCGTCTGGGTATTCCTGAAGTCTGGATGAGCGACGGACCTCACGGTGTTCGTGCAGAAATTTTGTGGGACAGCTGGGGTTATGCCCAATGGACGAACGATTCCTGCACGGCTTTTCCGGCACTGACTTGCCTTGCTGCTACCTGGAATCCTGAAATGTCAGCCATTTACGGTAAAGCTGTTGGCGAAGAAGCACGTTACCGTAACAAAACCGTTTTGCTTGGTCCGGGAGTGAATATCTACCGTACACCAATGAACGGACGAAACTTCGAATACATGGGCGAAGATCCATATTTAGCTTCGGTCATGGTGGTTCCTTATATTCAGGAAGTTCAGAAAAACGGGGTGGCTGCCTGCGTAAAACATTTTGCCCTGAACAATCAGGAAAACTGGCGCGGACACATCAATGTTGAACTCAGCGACCGTGCCCTGCGCGAAATTTACCTTCCGGCTTTTAAAGCCGCGGTTACCGAAGGAAAAGCCTGGTCGGTAATGGGTTCGTACAATCAGTTTCGCGGCGAACATTGCTGTCACAACGATTTGCTCCTGAACAAGATTCTGAAAGGCGAATGGAAATTCGACGGAACCGTAATTACCGACTGGGGCGGCGCTCATGATACCAAACAGGCCGCACTGAATGGGCTCGATATTGAAATGGGAACCGGAACCGATGGCATGACCCGTTCATTAAAAAATGCCTACGACAATTATTACCTGGCACTCCCCTTCCTTGACGAACTGAAAAAAGGAAGCATTCCTGAAAGTGTCGTCAACGACAAAGCCAGCCGGGTGCTAAGAATGATTTTCCGGACCACCATGAATTCAAAGCGTCCGTATGGCAGTCTGGCAACTGCTGAACATGCAAAGGTTGCCCGTAAAATTGCCGAAGATGGTATTGTTCTCCTGAAAAACGATGGAAGCATTTTACCATTGGATGCTTCGAAACTCAATAAAATTGCTGTTATCGGTGAAAATGCAACCCGAAAAATGTCTGAAGGCGGAGGTAGCTCTGAATTGAAACCACGGGTTGAAATTTCGCTATTAAAAGCTTTACAGGCCAAATACGGAAGCAAAATTACCTATGCCCGTGGTTATGCTTCAGGTCCTCCGGCTTATGGACGCGCTATTCCTTCGAAACTGAATGCCGACTCGTTGCGAAACGAAGCGGTTAAAATGGCCGAATCAGCCGATGTGGTTATTTTCGTTGGCGGACTCAACAAAAATCACAACCAGGATTGTGAAGGCGGCGACCGTAAGTCGTACAACCTTCCATTTGGTCAGGATAAACTGATCAGCGAAATTCTGAAGGTTAATAAAAATGTAGTAGTGGTTTTGGTTTCAGGAAACGCTGTTGCCATGCCTTGGGTCGATAAAGTTCAGGCCATTGTTCAGGCCTGGTATTTAGGTTCTGAAGCCGGAAATGCATTGTCATCGGTACTTTCAGGCGAGGTTAATCCTTCCGGAAAACTTCCGTTTACCTTCCCGAAACAACTGGCCGACTGCGGAGCACATTCGTTCGACAAACTTTGTTTTCCAGGGGATAGCATCCGCGAAGTTTACAAGGAAGATATTTTGGTTGGTTACCGCTGGTACGACACCAAGGCCATTCCGGTGCAATTCCATTTTGGTTATGGCCTGAGTTATACCACCTTTGCACTCTCGAAACCGACCACAGACAAAACGGATTATACCAAAACCGAAACGGTTAAAATGACTTTTTCCGTTCAGAATACCGGTAAAGTTGCCGGCTCAGAAGTTGCCCAGATTTATATTACCCAGGAAAATGCGCCAATCATGCGACCAGCCAAAGAGTTGAAAGGATTTAAAAAAGTATTCCTGAAAGCCGGTGAAACAAAATCGGTAACCATTCCTATTAAAGTTCAGGATATGGCCTACTGGGATGAAAAAACCAGCAATTGGAAAGTTGATCCGGGGAAATATACATTCAGCCTTGGAACCTCGGCCGGCGATATTCAATACATGGGATCGGTTCAGGTGAAATAAATAAAAAAAGGAAAGCAAGGATAATCAAAAGGAAAAGGGAAGTCTGAAACAATCAGATTTCCCTTTTTCGTGAACGATGAATTCAAACCAAATATCCTGATTCGAAGACAATCT
>JBAWZG010000433.1:0-2401 GCA_037143155.1 Bacteroidia bacterium | reverse complement strand
AAAGAACACGAGTTTCAACTAATGATAAGAAGTCGTAACTTTGCAAGTTCAGTACGTCGGAAATTAAACCATCAAGTGTCGTAATGTCAAGTCCATTAATAACAGAACCACTTTGAGGCAATGTCTTTATGATACCATAGAATTCTAATTTATGAAGGGCTTCCCGAATTTGTGTCCTTCCAAATCCAAATTCGACTGCTAACTTACGTTCTGCAGGTAATTTATCTCCTGGTTTCAAAACTCCTGAACCAATCAATTCCTTGATTTTTGCAATGACTTTGTCTGTGGGTTTTTCAGAGTCTTGATCTTTTGTTCCCGACGAAAATTCTGCCATAATATTTTAAATGCTTAAAAATGAGTGTCATTTTAGCGAATTGGTTCTCCAAATGAGAATATTTCACTAACGTAAAATACTACTTGAAAATTGTATTGTCGCAAAGATAATTCGATTTTTCTAAAAAACAAAAAAGAGACTACCTCAAAAATGAGATAATCTCTTTATATATGGGTTGAAAATTAATTTTAGATTCCTAATTTAGTTTTCAATGAAGCTAATTCAGCAGCTAATTCAGCAGGCAAGTGCGAACCGAAGTTTGCATAATGCTCGTCAATCAAAGCTACTTCATCTTTCCACTCTTCAGCATTTACAGCTAAAGCGTTAACCATTTGTTCTGCAGTCATATCAAGACCTTCAGTATTGATAGCACCTACTGCAGGCACTTTACCAACAAATGTGTCAACAGTTTCGCCTTTGCCATCGCAACGATCGAAAATGTATGCCAATACGCGGCTGTTTTCGCCGTAACCAGGCCACAAGAACTTACCGTTCTCTTTGCGGAACCAGTTTACGAAGAAGATTTTTGGCAAGTTGGCTGCATCAGTTTTTGTACCTGTTGCAATCCAGTGACCAAAATAGTCACCCATGTTGTATCCGCAGAAAGGTAACATGGCGAATGGATCGCGACGTACACCTGCTTTCAAACCGATAGCAGCTGCAGTTACTTCAGAACCTACGATTGAACCCATGAATACACCATTGTTCCAGCTTGAAGCTTCGTGTACCAAAGGCACAGTAGATGGACGACGTCCACCGAACAAGATTGCAGAGATTGGTACGCCTGCTGGGTTTTCCCATTCAGAGTCGATACAAGGGCATTGCTCAGCAGGTGCAGTGAAACGAGCATTTGCATGAGCTACTGGCTCTTTTGATTCTGGATTGTAAACATTGTTTTTCCAATCGATAGTTCCTGCAGGACAGTCGTAACCGATTCCTTCCCACCAGATGTCTCCATCAGGTGTAAGACCTACATTTGTGAAGATGGTGTTAGCGCGAGCCGACAACATAGCGTTAGGATTGGTGTCCATAGAAGTGAAAGGAGCAACGCCGAAGAATCCTGCTTCTGGGTTGATAGCGTAAAGACGGCCATCAGCACCAAATTTCATCCAAGCAATATCGTCACCTACAGTTTCTACTTTCCATCCTGGAATAGTTGGAACTAACATGGCGAGGTTTGTCTTTCCACAAGCTGATGGGAATGCAGCAGCTACATATTTCTTTTCGCCGGCAGGATTTGTAATGCCTAAGATCAACATGTGCTCAGCCAACCATCCTTGCTCTTTCGCCATAGACGAAGCGATGCGAAGTGCAAAACATTTTTTACCTAACAAAGCGTTTCCGCCGTAACCTGAACCGTAAGAAAGAATCTCTTGAGTTTCAGGGAAGTGTGTGATATATTTTTTCTCGATTGGAGCACATGGCCATTTTACGTCTTCTTGACCTGGCTCAAGTGGTGCACCTACAGAGTGTACAGAAGGAACGAAATGTCCGTTTTCTCCTAAAACATCCAATACAGCTTTACCCATGCGAGTCATGATTTTCATGTTCACAACAACGTAAGGAGAATCAGTTAATTCGATACCGATGTGAGCGATATCAGAACCCAAAGGACCCATGCTGAAAGGAATAACGTACATAGTACGACCTTTCATTGCGCCTTTGTAAAGTTCCAACATGGTAGCTTTCATTTCTACAGGATCAGCCCAATTGTTAGTAGGACCTGCTTCTTCTGCAGTTTTGGTGCAGATGTAAGTTCTGTTTTCAACACGTGCTACATCACTCGGATCTGATTGGAAATAGTAGCTTCCTGGGCGTTTTTCTTCGTTTAGCTTTACAGCCATTCCGCTCGCTACCATTTCGTCCAATAGGCGCTGGTTCTCTTCTTCAGAGCCATCTACCCAAACAATTTTCTCGGGTTGGAGCACTTTTGCCCAGTCATTTACCCAACTAATTAATTTCTGATTCTTTGTCATTTTAATTGAAGTGTTAGTAAGTATATTTATGGATATTATCCTGTTTGAAAGCACGCATTCTTTTCCGAGGTGCAAATATAGTAATAATTTT
>JBAWZG010000432.1:0-2411 GCA_037143155.1 Bacteroidia bacterium | reverse complement strand
CTTTCGGTTTTCAGAGCTAATTTGCTCAGGCTGATTTTTTTGCCCAATGGTTTGTTGCGGGTATGAATTCCGAATATTTTTTCGCGGGTCTTCACATCTGGTGAAGGCAATTCGAAGATCAGGTCGAAGCGGCCGCTTCGAAGCAAGGCCGGGTCGATCAGATCGATCCGATTGGTTGCTGCCAGAACAATGACGCCTTTCAGGTCTTCGATTCCATCCATTTCGGTAAGGAACTGACCGATCACCCGTTCGATAACTCCGGAACCTGAACCATCGCTGGTACGTCTTGGTGTGAGGCTGTCAATTTCATCGAGAAAAAGAATGCATGGTGAGGCCTGTTTAGCCATCCGGAAAAGTTCGCGCACGCCTTTTTCTGATTCACCGATATACCGGCTCAGAATCTGCGGGCCTTTAACTGAAATAAAATTCACTCCGCTTTCGCTGGCCAAAGCTTTTGCCAGGTAAGTCTTGCCGGTGCCGGGCCTGCCATGAAGGATAATTCCCTTTGGCGGTTTCGTATCTGCCTTTTTAAACAATTCGGCATATTTCAAAGGCCATTCCACCGTTTCCTTTAAAGCTTCCTTAATTTCTTCGAGACCGCCTACATCATCCCATTTGACATCCGGAACTTCAACAAATACTTCCCGGATTGCAGAAGGTTCCACTTCTTTCATGGCATCCATGAAGTTATCCATGGTAACTTCGAGTGACATTAAAAGTTCGTATGGAATTTCGGCCATCTCGAAATCAATTTGTGGAAGAATTTTCCGGAGCGCGGTCATGGCAGCTTCGCGTGCCAGGGCTTCCAGATCGGCCCCTACAAAACCGTGGGTGATTTCTGCCAGTTTTTCCATGTCAACGTCCATCGACAGTGGAATTCCACGGGTGTGGATGTGCAGAATTTCAAGCCTTCCTTTTTTATCCGGAATTGAAATCGATATTTCCCGGTCGAAACGTCCGGGTCTTCTCAAGGCGGGATCAATGGAGTTGGGTATGTTAGTGGCACCAATCACTATCACTTTTCCCCGTGATTCCAATCCATCCATCAAAGATAGTAACTGGGCCACAACACGCTTTTCAACCTGTTTCTCTCCACCCATATCTTCGCGCTTTGGCGCAATGGCATCTATTTCGTCGATAAAAATAATGGCAGGAGCATGTGCCTGCGCTTCTTCAAATATTTTCCGGATACGGCCTTCGCTTTCGCCGTAAAATTTTCCCATAATTTCGGGACCGGAAATGTTGATGAAATAGGCATCCGTTTCGTGAGCTACTGCCCGAACGATCAGGGTTTTTCCGGTTCCCGGAGGACCGTAGAGAAATACTCCTTTGGGTGGCTGAACTCCGAGACGTTCAAAAATTTCAGGATATTTCAGCGGCAGTTCAATCATTTCGCGAATGCGCTGAACCTGGTTGCCCAAACCTCCGATATCTTCGTACGAAACTCTGCTTTTGCTTTCGCCTTCCTGTTTGACGGATTCCAGTTGGAAAGTTGTATTTGGCTGAATTAGCACCACACCTTCAGGACTGGTGCCGGTTACTGTATAATTTACCGAGCGCGAACCAAACAGGTTGGCTCTCACTTTGTCGCCTTTGGTTACCGGAAGTCCATTGATGAGCGAACCAATATATTTGGCATCATCAGCTTTCGATAAGGCGCCGGATTTGGTGTCCGGTTTTAGTTTTATTTTTGCTGCTGCACGACAGGTAACCTTAACAAGCTTGACTTTTTCATCGATTCCGGCCTGTGCATTTTCGCGGGTAATTCCATCAATCTGGATGATGCTTTTATCCCGGTCTTCGGGGTAGCACGGCATGATTTTTACCGGTGTCTGGCGTTTACCTTCAATCACGGTTACATCGCCACTTTCCAATCCCATCAGCTTCATGTCTTTGGGATCGATGCGGGCAATTGCACGGCCAACATCTTTTACGAGGGCTTCTTTTACGCGTAATGTATTTTCGTCTTTCATTGTGGTCATGGCTCTGTGGCTTCCGGATTAATTAGTTGATGGGTTGATGGGTTTTTGGGTTGAATGATAGAGCGCAGTTAACAAACCTCCAAGCCGGCTAATTTTTGCTCTAAGTTTATTTAGAGTGGCTTCTGATAAAAAACCCAGATCAGTTGATAGTATCAATTGATTTAAAATCTCAATCAGCCTGACAAAAGCAATTTCGTAAAATTTAGTGTGATCAATTTTACTCCACCGGATACTTTCTTCCGCGATGTTACTGCTTACTGATATGGATGCCCGCCGGAGCTGATTGGTTAATCCAAGTTTTTCCTCCTGTGGAAATTTCGAGGTTACCAGATAAATATCTTTTACCAAAGCCCTTGACATATGCCATACTTCCTGGGTTTCAAATGAATATTCCATAATGATCGATTTTCAATTGTTTGACTTCACAAC
>JBAWZG010000431.1:0-2418 GCA_037143155.1 Bacteroidia bacterium | reverse complement strand
TCACTAGTGGTGCGTTAATTTTTAATATTTTAATATAACACTTTAATTATCAAATATTTATAATCGTTCTTTGATTTTGAGATTTGAATTGATTTGAGTTTCAATTTTGCACTTAAAAAGTGTGAAATTATGAATTCAGGCAAATATGTATTCCGTCAGATGTTGGACTTTGTGAACCAATACGAATTTAATAAATGTGTAAAACGCTATTCTGGCAATTATCGGGTACGTGATTTTAAATGCTGGGACCAGTTTGTACAACTGTTGTTCGGACAAATAACTTCGTTAGACTCGCTTCGTTCAATCTGCATCTGTTTGCAAGCACACAAAGGGCAACTGTATCATTTGGGCGTAAAACAAAACGTTGATCATACAACCCTTTCGCGCGCTAACGAGAATCGAGACTGGCGTATTTTTGCCGATTTTGGAGAATATCTCATTGGTTTGGTTCGTCCGCTCTACGCCAACGTTCCTGTTCCCAATGTAAATATTAACAATGAAGTTTTTGCGCTGGACTCAACGACGATTTCATTGAGTATAACCCTTTTTACTTGGGCAGAAGGGAAATACACCAGAGGTGCGGTTAAAGTGCATACTTTGCTCAATTTGCGCGGCAGCATTCCTGAATTTGTTCTTATCACTGACGGAAAGTATCACGACAGCAATGTGCTTGATGTAATTGTTCCACAGCCAGGTGCAATTTACCTGATGGATAAAGCTTATGTCGATTTTGCAGCATTACATCGCATACAAATGGAAGATGCTTACTTTGTTACAAGGGCAAAATCTCCATTGAAATACGAGGTAACAGAACAGAACTTCAACATTGATCAAAGCACCGGGTTGCGAACCGACAAGACAATTGTCCTGACTGTTGCTAAGTCAAAAAAACTTTATCCAGATAAATTGCGGTTGGTTGAGTATTATGATGCAGATAAGGATTTGCACCTCGTTTTTTTGAGCAATAATTTTGAAGTATCCGCTCTCGAAATTGCCAGATTGTACAAGAATCGCTGGCAAATCGAAGTCTTTTTCAAGTGGATAAAACAGAACCTTGTCATCAAAAAACTGTGGGGTCATTCCCAAAATGCAGTCAAAATACATATTTGGACTGCTATTTGTGCCTATTTGATAGTTGCATACGTGAAACACGCTTTAAAAAGCAATTATTCAATTTACGAGATAATGCAAATTTTAAGCGTTTCAACATTCGACAAAATACCTATCCGTGATTTGCTTAAAATGCCTCAAGTCAATCAAAATGTCAAAGAACTACAGTATGATTTATTTGATAATATGTTTTAATTTTTAACGCACCAGCAGTGATCCTGAATTAAAAGACCAGAAATCGTTCATTAAGTCGGACGACTTCTGGTCTTTTTTTTATCTGATGCCAGTAAATATTGGCCGCTGCATATTTTCAGAAAAAGTATAAATGTTATATTTACACTTTTAAATTCTGAAAACCTGGTCGAATGAAAAACCTAATCTCCCTTCTTTTATCCATCATAATTGCCTCTTCCTGTTCTGGCAAAAATCCAAAAACTTCCGAAGAAAATCAGAATACAAAATTCTGGCAACAGGCTAAAACCCCACCAATGGGTTGGAATAGCTGGGATTGTTACGGGCCAACCGTGACCGAAACGGAAATCAGAACGAATGCTGATTACATGGCCAGTCACCTGAAGCAACACGGTTGGGAATACATTATTGTCGATATCCGCTGGTTTGTTGAGAACGACAAGGCTGGTGGATACAATGAAACCGATCCGATTTATACGATGGATGAATTTGGTCGTTTTTTACCTGCGATCAAGAAATTCCCGTCGGCTGCTGATGGTAAAGGCTTCAAAACTTTAGCAGACTATGTTCATTCAAAAGGCCTGAAATTCGGGATTCACCTGATGCGTGGCATCCCTGTTTTGGCAGTCAAAAATAATTGCCCCATCATGGGAAGTTCGGCAAAGGCTGCCGATGTTTATTCAAAGGAATATCAATGTGGCTGGCTGCACGATATGTACACCATTTTACCTCAAAAAGACGGAGCACAGCAATATTACAATTCTATTTTTAACCTGTACGCCTCATGGGGCGTCGATTTCGTGAAAGTTGATGATTTATCACGACCATACTTTCAAGGTGAAATAGAAATGATTCGCAAAGCCATCAACCAAAGTGGCCGCCCGATGGTTTTCTCTACTTCTCCGGGAGCAACGGCGCTCGACAAAGCTGAACATGTGGTCAGTCATGCCAACATGTGGCGAATTTGCGATGATTTCTGGGACGACTGGAAAGCGCTGAAGCCTCAGTTTAAACGTTGTGCCAACTGGGCGCCGTATAGTGGTGAAGGTCACTGGCCCGATGCCGACATGCTTCCGCTGGGGAGAATTTCCATTCGTGGTGAACGCGGAGCCGACC
>JBAWZG010000430.1:0-2419 GCA_037143155.1 Bacteroidia bacterium | reverse complement strand
AGGCATACTGGTCTGGCAGGAATTTCCGCTGGCATGCAACAATTACCCCGACGATGCGCATTACCTGTCGATCCTGAAACAGGAATCGACATCCATCATCAAGCGGGTGAAAAAGCATCCTTCGCTGGCATTTTGGTGTGGCGGAAACGAACTTTTTAATGCGTGGAGCGGCATGACCGACCAGTCGCTGGCCTTGCGGCTGCTCAACAGTCAGTGCTTGGAACTCGATCCCAACAGTGCGTTTATTCCGACTTCTCCGATGATGGGAATGGGGCATGGGAATTATGTTTTCCGCGATCTGGACCCCAGCAACAAGGAGGAAGTATTCAGCAACATGGCCCGGGCACATTTCACGACCTATACCGAGTTTGGGATGCCTTCTCCGGCCTCGGTTGAAGTGCTGAAAACCATTATCCCAAAAGAAGAACTTTGGCCACCGAAACCGGGAACTTCGTGGGAAAGCCATCATGCCTACGAGGCCTGGGTGGGCAATACCTGGTTGTGCCAGGACATCATCGAAGAATATTTCGGCGTTTCCGGCTCGCTCGAAGAACTGGTTGCCAATGGCCAGTTGATGCAGGGCGAAGGCTACAAATGCATTTACGAGGAAGCCCGCCGCCAGAAACCTTATTGCTCGATGGCGACCAACTGGTGTTACCAGGAACCCT
This sequence comes from Bacteroidia bacterium, assembly GCA_037143155.1. Lineage (GTDB taxonomy): Bacteria > Bacteroidota > Bacteroidia > Bacteroidales > Prolixibacteraceae > Aquipluma. The sequence continues at coordinate 1,751 of JBAWZG010000430.1, read as the reverse complement.
GGCCCACTGCGGCAAACAACAGCCTGCTCAGCTATCCGGCCATCCCGAAACCCGGATATTATGCAGTAAAAAATGCCTGCCGCCCGGTTTTGGCCAGCGCCAAGTTCTCGAAATTCAAATGGACCGAAGGCGAAACCTTTTTTACCGATTTGTGGATGCTGAGCGATCTTCCGACCGATCTCCCCGCCGGAAAGGTGAAAATTAAATTAGTTGCCGGAATATCTGAACTGGCGCTGCTGAGTTGGGATTACAACCCGATGAAAGCCGATGTGAATCAGGCCGGACCAACCGCCCGATGCAAACTGCCTGCCTGGGGTACCGACCGTTTTAAGGTGGTTCTTGAAGTTGAAGGACATCCGGAATACAACTCGGAATACACTTTTGCTTACCAACCCCGATCGGTGGAACGCAAAAGAACGACTCCGGTGATGAATCAATAAAGAAGGAAAGTTTATTTTGCAAACAGTTGAATGCTTTTTAAAATATCGATTTTTTAGACCCTGATTTTTTTAACTTTGGATGGAAAATACAGAGTGACAGAACCCATAACACTTAAATGATATGAGTAATGCAAAAATATCCATACGTTTTTTTGATGACCGCGAAGTGCGAGCTGTTTGGGACGAGCTAAACGCCAAGTGGTGGTTTAGTGTATTGGATATTGTAGCTGTACTTACTGACCAAGACGACTACGCCAAAACCCGCAACTATTGGAAATACCTGAAAGCCAAACTGAAGAAAGAAAACAGCCAAGTGGTTAGTGCCACTACCCAGTTGAAATTTCTTGCACCTGACGGCAAAAAGCGATTAGCCGATATGCTCGATTACGCTGGCATTATAGCTTTGGGAAAAACTTTCCCTGGAACAAAAGCCAATCGCTTTATTGATTGGTTTACCTTCAGCGATGAAAGCATAGACGGAAAAAGCAAAACAAAAGCGTATGCATTGTTTGAAAGTTCTTTTATCAACAGTATTGAAGTTGGTACAACCAAAGGTTTGCAACAAATTCACGCTTATTTGTTTGGTGGATTGTATGATTTTGCTGGACAAATCAGACAAAAAAATATTTCAAAAGGTGGTTTTCAATTTGCCGTATCTCGTTTTTTAGGCGACACATTAAGGCTAATAGAAGCAATACCCGAAACTACATTTGACGAAATCGTAAACAAATATGTTGAAATGAACATTGCACACCCTTTTATGGAAGGTAATGGTCGTAGCGCCAGAATATGGCTGGATTTGATTCTAAAAAAACGCCTCGGAAAATGCGTAGATTGGAGTAAAATAAGCAAGCGGGATTACATGAATGCAATGATGTTAAGTCCAACCAAAATTAGTGTGCTAAAAACACTTTTGGAAAAAGCGCTCACCACCAAAATAAACGACCGCGAAATGTTTATGAAAGGGATTGACTACTCATATTACTACGAAGAAAATGACTAATGAAAAAGTCGGCAGAAATAGGGCAAGATTAGTTGCTGCTGAAGATTTGCAATCTTCACCTTTTAATTTAGGATTTGTAATCCAGTTACATAAAGGGCTTCATTATTTCTTTGAAGGAAATTAGATTCAGATATTCTTCGGGAAGATGTGAATAGAGCTTAGAAGTAATCAACCTATTATATCCCACTTATTTCCCCATTCATCCATGCCTTGAATGCCGCAGTTTTAGCGCGACTGACTACGATTTCGATTTTTGGGTCGGGTACGATTTCTACTTTTAGTTTAAAATTGAAATAGTTATGCACTTT
>JBAWZG010000429.1:0-2422 GCA_037143155.1 Bacteroidia bacterium | reverse complement strand
TTATGAAAATCTTTCCACAAAGCATCAACGATTTGTTGCTCGTTCTGAATAATGAGTGACCGCAATTTCTTCAGGATTTCAATCCGGTAGTCGATGTCAAATGTTTTTCCGGAAGCAAAAAACTTGCGTTGCTCTTCAATTACACGACTGATTTTTTCTTTTTCCATTCTTCTTCGAGTAATGTTAATTGTTTGGAAATATCTGTGATTTCAGTTCCCTCTTTTGCCGGAATCTTACTCATACAATACTCTGCCATTGCGGTTATAGTAAGGCTTGGATTAACACCAATATTGCCCTGAATAACTGATCCATCCGTGATGTAAAAATCCGTATATCCGTGTACCTTCAGATTTTTGTTGACGACACCCGATTCGGCGGTTTCCGACATCGGGCAACCTCCCAGAATATGGGCGGTTGTAGGCCGGTTGAAAAACACTTCGAGAAGAATATTCTGAGCCACTCCCGAAACTTTCCGGGCATATCGTTCCATAACTTCCTGTCCGATTGGAATGAAGGCCGGCACTTTTTTATTACCACTGTTCTCGATTTTCATTTTTCCTCCCCAAAAATTCTTTTTCCAGATCATTTTCATGGCATTGTCAGCCGATTGCATCACCAGGAAAATGACGGCCTGAGTTGACCAGGTGAAATTAAAAACAGTCTTCAGGAAAAGTCGCGGATGAGAAATGGTCTTCCATAAAAACATTCCCGATCTTTTGATTGATGAATCAGCGCCGGCGACTGATAAACCGAAAAACCATTTCATCGCATTCGAGTTGTCGGGATATTTGACTACTTCAACATGAGTCAGCGGATCGGGACTGAAAACCGAAGTAATGGCAAGTCCGTTATTCAGTTTCTCTTTCGCTCCTGAAACCGCACAAAGTGTTTCTGCATTGGTCCGTAGTTCGTGTCCAAGAGTATCCGATAAAAGCGGAAGCGTGTCATATTTGTATTTCTGTTTCAGCAGCAAATTGAGTGTTCCCAATGCTCCTGCCGCAACTACAATTCCCTTTGCTTTAAAAATCTTCCGTTTTCGCGGAAAAAATGAAGTTGAACTGCTGGTTTCAATTTCATAGAATTCACCATCGAAGCTGATCTTTTCGGCCTTTGTTTCCGGGAGTATTTCAACACCTAATTTTTCGGCAAACCATAAATAATTCCGGTCCAGCGTATTCTTTGCATTCTCACGGCAACCGACCATGCATCCGCCACATTCAATACATCCTTTCCGGAGTGGACCCAAACCATTAAAATACGGATCCGTTTCCTGCTCCACGCCGTCAATATTTACGCCTACATAAACCGATTCAAAGGTGTCGTGCGCATTCATCTCTTTCGCGACTTCCTCCAGCAAAAGGTCTTCAATATTCAGTTTGGAGTATTTTTTACGTCCAAGCATGAATGAAGCCCGGTCGTAAAAAGGCTCCAAAATATTTTTCCATTCGCCGAAGGGTTGCCACGACAGGTTATTGAAAAATACGTCAGGAGGAATAAATAAGGTGTTGCCATAAACCAGACTTCCACCTCCAACACCTACGCCGCTCATGATACTTGCCGTTGAATAAAAAGAAAGTTTTTGAAATCCGAATAATCGCAAAGATGGCACCCAAAGGTATTTTCGAAGGTTCCAGTTGGTTTTCGGAAAATCTTCCGGATGATATCGTTTTCCCTGTTCAAGGATAAGTACAGAATATCCTTTCTCCGCAAGGCGCAGACTGGCCACGCTTCCGCCGAAACCTGATCCGATAACAATGTAGTCGTATATCATTGAAAGTGTATTATTTAGGAATGGTCATTGTAAATGTAGGAAGACTTTGGAATATTCAGCGAAAATATGGAAAAAGAAACTGGTGAGTGGTAAAGCAAGAGAGGATGAATTCCTATATTTAGCACTATAAATAAAAACAGAAGTATTCTACCTCAAATAAATTTAATTGTAAATCATGGAAAATAATTATTCACGTCGTATTTTTCTTCAGAAAAGTTTAGTCGCTGGTATTGGCCTATCTCTGATCGATCCGTTTTCGGCGTTGGCAGTTGCCAGGAAATCGGAAATGAAGCTTGGATTGGTTACCTATTTGTGGGGCAAGGATTGGGATTTGCCCACGCTCATTGCCAATTGCGAAAAAACCGGATACCTTGGAGTTGAACTTCGGTGTGACCATAAACATGGTGTGGAGACCAGCCTTTCAGCCAGTGAACGGGCTGATGTGAAAAAACGCTTCGCTGATAGTCCGGTTCATTGTATTGGCTACGGATCGAATTTCGAATTTCACAGTCCGGATCAGGCTATTCTCCGGAAGAATATCGACCAGACCAAGGAATACATTAAACTTTGCCAGGATATTGGAGCTACCGGAATTAAAGTAAAACCGAATGGTTTGCCTGCGGAAGTTCCGAAGGAAAAAACAATCGCACA
>JBAWZG010000428.1:0-2425 GCA_037143155.1 Bacteroidia bacterium | reverse complement strand
AAATGCCCAGCAGTGGTCTGCTGTTCCTTTAGTCACCAAAACCATGAAAGACCAGGGTTTGATGGGTGGCGAAGGCTGTCAGGTGGTGCAGGCCATTGAGTGCGACCATACCGATGGCACTTTTCTCCTGATGGGAACTGATGTGGGTGGCATTTACAGAAGTATTGACGGAGGTAAAGTCTGGCATCCATGCAACATTGGATATTCAGCCCGTGGAAACACAGGTTTTGCCATCGACCCCAACAACAACAATCGCGCATTGGCAGTAGGTGCCAACAGTAGCAAAAATCAAAGTCATGGCTTGTACCTCACGACCGATCAGGGAGCCAGCTGGAAACAGGTTTTGGCAGATGGAAATTACGATGTTTATGTCGGGATGATCGACAAGGTTGATTTTGTGAAAGGCAGTTTCGATGCGGCTTTGGGTTATTCGAAAGTGGCTTATTGGTCGAATCCTGCAGGCGGAATCTACAAATCAGAAAATGGTGGTTCAAGCTGGACCAAAGTGAATGCCAACTATGGTAAAAGTATCCTGAAAGTTCAGCATGAAAAAGGCGATGTATATGTTGCAAACAATACCGGATTTTTTAAAAGCACCGATGGCGGAAAAACTTTCGTCCAAAAGCTGACTGAAAATGTGACCGATATGGATGTGGTGCAAACGGCACCTGACAAGGTTTTTATCTGCACAGCCTCCAAATTTTTCGTTTCAGCCGATGGAGGCGAAACCTTCAGCAAAATTACCACCAGCAATTTCCCGACCAATGCAATAACCATCAATGTCAGTCAGGCAAACCCGGATTACATGGCCGTTTGTCAAAAAGCCAACGATTGGGGCGGACCAATCTACGTTTCGACCGATGGCGGCCTCAAATGGACCATTGCTGTACGCAGTAATTCCAAGTCATTCATGCCTTACAACGACCGTACACAAAAGTTCGCATGGCATCCGACCGATCCGAATAAAGTCTGGGCATTGGGCGGTGACTGGATTACAAGCAGCACCAATGCCGGAAAGAATTTCGACTGGGATGCCAATGGCTACAATGGAATCCTTGTGGGCGGGTTCTTCAATTTCAATATTAGCGATCCCAATCTGTTGTTTGTTGCCTCACAGGATTACAATGGTGCTTTTACCAAGGACAATGGTCAAACCTGGAAATACTGTAATGCCAGCAATCTGGGTTGGGGTGGATTTACTTACGGTGCGTATGCTGCCAATGATCAGGTTTTGGTTACCCAGAATTCTCCCGGATGGGGACAAGACGGAGCGCTGACCATCAGCAAAAACGGTGGTGCGAATTTTACGAATACATCGATGATTTGTACCGGGTTGGATGTCGGATGCGGCGATGCTAAAGATCCGAATGTGATCTATTTCAGTAATTACTACAGCAGAGACCTTGGAACAACATGGAAGGTGATGAAAGGCTGCAAAGGAGTTTTAATTGCAAATCTTTTCGGCGATCAGGAAGTGTATGGCGCCGATGGATACAATGTGGTGAAATCGTTTGATAAAGGCGACCACTGGACCATTGTTGCAACTTTACCCAATGTGGTTTCTGATGTTGCTATTGATCATTCGCAAAACCGGCTTTATGTGGTGATTTCGGGCGACCGCCTTTTTCAGTATGATTCAGGTGGACTGAAGGAACTGACTTCACTGATTCCAAAAGATCAGTACAATAACCTTGCTATTCAAACTGTTGCAGTCGATCCGCAGGATCCCAAAGTGGTGTATTGTGCCGGTGCCAAAAACATTTATAAATCGGATGCCAGTGTGAAACGATCCATTGATTCAGGAAAAACATGGCAAATCATCACACCGAATACCCGAACAACTGACGGACTCAATCTGAATGACGGCGCCAACGAAGTGTTTGCTTTGCGAGTCAATCCGCTGACCCGCGAACTCTGGGCTGCCGGAAGTTGCTACGGAATCTGGAAAGAAGCCGGAATTAAAAGTCTTTCGGTGACGTTGACCAACCCGGTCAAAAATGGCTTTTACAGAGCCGGAACTGACTTGATGCTAAAGGCTACAGCCACAAAGCTTGATAATGAAATTACTAAAGTTGAATTTTTCAAGGGCTCTCAGAAAATTGGTGAATCCACAAACGCACCGTACCAACTTAACTGGCAGAAAATTGAATCCGGAACCTCGCAACTTCATGCTAAAGTTACCGATGCAAAAGCCGATACGGCTGTTTCCAGTGTCATTCCAATTTCTATTGTTCAAAACATCGCTCCTGAAGTAAGTATTTCCAGTCCGGATAATAATTCCTTTGTTGCTTCTGCTGCAACGGTGCCATTTGCCGTAAATGCCGTTGATAAAGATGGAACTATTGCCAAAGTAGAATATTTCAACGGAACTGTGAAAATTGGGGAATCTTTGATTTCACCTTTTGGGTTTGAGTGGAAAAATGTT
>JBAWZG010000427.1:0-2468 GCA_037143155.1 Bacteroidia bacterium | reverse complement strand
ATGATGGCCGGAACAGAATCAGTGCCCAAAGAAGCTTTTGAAAACTGGCAAATGGTAGAAAAACATCCTTTTGTTCTGGGCGATTTTGTCTGGACTGCCATGGATTATTTGGGTGAATCGGGAATCGGTCATACCCTCCTCAGCAAAGATGGCAAAGACGAATTTTCGCCTGGCTGGCCCTGGTATAATTCGTATTGCGGCGACATTGACATTTGTGGGTTCAAAAAACCGCAATCCTATTTCCGTGACGTGGTCTGGAAAATCAGCCATCTTGAAATGGCAGTTCATGCTCCAATTCCTTCCGGGATGAAAGAAATTGTCAGTTTCTGGGGCTGGCCCGACGAACAGCAAAACTGGAACTGGGCGGGCAATGAAGGCAAGAAAATGCAAGTGAATGTCTATTCCAATTATCCTGAAGTCAGGCTGGAGCTGAACGGAAAAGTCATTGGAACAAAACCGGTTTCAGTGGAAACTAAACTGACTGCTACTTTCGAAGTTCCATACGAAGCTGGCGAATTGAAAGCCTTTGGACTGAAAGACGGGAAAGAAATGGAATCGAAAATTCTGAAGACTACCGGAAAGCCTTTCAGAATCAAACTGACCGCTGACCGTTCGGAAATAAAGGCAAGCAGAAATGACCTTTCATACCTGACCGTTGAAGTGACCGATGAAGCGGGCAATCTTGTTCCGGATGCTGAATTGCCGGTACATTTCACTGTTTCAGGAGCAGGCGAACTGGCCGCTGTCGAAAATGGTAATCCGAAGGATATGAAAAGCTTCCATCAGCCGCTAATCAATAGCTTCAGAGGAAAATGTCTGGTGATTTTGAGACCGAACGGAGCTTCCGGAGAAATTAAATTGAAAGCTGAATCGGTAGGGTTGGAAGGAAGTATAATTGTTATCATAACCAGATAGACTTTAAATACAATCAAAAGCAGGTATTCTGAAAAGGCAGATGACCTGCTTTTGTTAAAATAAATCTATCGGATCAGTACCCAAAAATTGGGGAACAGACAGGCCACCTGCTCCAACCAGATACACTTTACATTGTGGAAATTTTCGTTTAAATGACTCAATTCCAGCCATTCGCGTTCTTGATCCGCTTTTTACCTCAATAGCAAGTACTTTTTCACGATACTTGAGTACAAAATCAACTTCGTCATTCCGTTCACGCCAATAGTGAACAGTGAATTCCATTGTCCGCGAACTGTTAATTAAATGAGCACCAACAGCCGATTCAACCCACCTTCCCCACAAATCAGGTTTCATTTTTACTTCCTGAAAAGCCAAATCATATTGAGCCGACATCAAGGCTGTATTATATACCTGAAATTTAGGACTTGAAGATCGTTGCCTGATCAGATCAGGACTATATTTTTCGATGCCGTTGAGTAATCCGGCGGTATCAAGCAAATTCAAATAATTGGATAAAGTTGTGGTATTTCCGGCATCCAGAAGTTGTCCCAGAATTTTGTTGAACGATAAAATTTGGCCTGAAAACTGGCATCCCAAAACAAAAAGTCTTCTCATAAGTGCCGGTTTATCTACTCTGGTCATCATCAAAATATCGCGCGAAATACTGGTTTCAATTAACGAATCCAGAATATACTGTTTCCATCTTTTCTCGTCCTGAATAAGTGAAGCCGCTCCTGGATATCCTCCAAACCAGATAAACTGGTCATCGCCATATCCAAAGGCATCCCGCATTTCATTATATGTCCAATGGCCCATATAGGTAGTTTCGTATCTGCCAGCAAGAGATTCGGTAAGACCTTGCTGCAAAAGTATTCTGGACGAACCTAAAAGAACTACTTTCAATCCGGTCGAATTCATGGTATCCATATCCCATTCTCGCTTTACAGCCTCGCTCCAGTTTTCAAGTTTCTGAACCTCATCAAAAACCAATATTCCTTCATTTCTGCCTGATTGTTTGAGTAGCAAACGGCCTGATTCCCATTGCTGACTGATCCATATCTGTTGATCAGAAGAAACCCCGTCAGCTGAAATATAATGTGATGGCAAGTCCGTTTCTTTTAGTATCTGACCAATCATGGTCGTTTTACCAACCTGTCGAGGACCAAATACTACTTGTATAAACTGTCGTTTCTCGTTCACTAAACGACTCATTAATAATTTCTTATGTGATCTTTCAAAATTCATTTTACAATTTACTCAATGTACTGAGTAAAATTACTCAATACATTGAGTAAAACAAATAGATTCTCAAAATACAAGCTAATTATTCCGAATACATTTACGAAACTGCATATTTTTCCTATTTTTAGAATCCTAAAAAAACACTCATTTATTCAACATTTCATGGAACTTCAGGAACTTATCAAAAAGCAAAAAGCAAAATTACAGAGTATTCTCGCCAAAACAGAACTCACTTTGGGTGAAATCATTTTTTATTGTCATGAAATTTAAACTACCTGTTTAGCTTCCGTCCTTTTCCCTGCAACCTGATT
>JBAWZG010000426.1:0-2474 GCA_037143155.1 Bacteroidia bacterium | reverse complement strand
GAACCCGGATTGTTTGTCTGTGTACAGACCGCCGATTGTGTGCCCATTCTGATTTTCGATCCAAGGCAGCAGGTTGTTGCCGCCATTCATGCCGGATGGCGCGGTACAGTTTCGAAGATTACAGGAAAAACTATTCAGCAGATGATTGAATTATTTGGATGTCAGCCTTCCGATCTGATTGCCGGAATCGGGCCATCCATACACATTCATGCCTATGAAGTCGGGCCGGAAGTGGTGTCGGCAGTTCAATCGAATTTCAGCAATTACCCGGCATTACTCAAACCATCGCTCAACGAAGGAAAGGCCTTTCTGGATTTGTGGGAAGCCAATAAAACGGTGTTGATTGAATCGGGTATTCCGGAAGAAAATATAGAAGTGATGGGTCTTTGCTCATTCGAACATGCCGCGCTGTTTTATTCAGCCCGTCGCGATGGAATTGATACCGGCAGAATGGTGAGCGGAATCAGGTTGGTATGAAATTGGTCCGATCGCCTTCAGGCAACTGAAATCATTGCTGAGATTACTTCCTGTGTACGTCACCGCCACTCGATTCGTTGATATCTTTTTTGGAAGGATTTCCGGAGTATCCAATATCACCTCCGCTGCTGGCACTGGCATCCAATTCTTCGGTAACATTTACACTGATGTCCGATCCGCTTGAAGTACTTGCATTGCATTTTTTTGTTTCAAGTTCAGCTGCATCAATGTCACTTCCACTCGATGCACTAACCCGCAAAGCTACTGCTTTGCCTTTCAGTTTGATATTCGATCCGCTGCTCGAATCTACACTAAGGTCGTTGGCTTCAAGCTCAAGTTTCACATCGGAGCCACTGCTGGCCTCCAGTTTAAGTTTATCGAGTTTTAAGACCGATTGTGAGACTACATCCGAGCCGGCCGATGCTTCCAGTTTGTCGAGGGTTTTGAACGAAACATAGACTTTGCGGTGTTTGCTGTTCCAATTCATGTTGAACCACGATTTCTGTTTGATGTAAATCTTCAAAGTCCCAGCTTCAACGGTGGTGATTATTTTGTCGAGATCTTCCGAATCGGCTTCTACAAATACTTCCTCTGTAGTTTTCTGCATGAGGTAAAGGTCAATTCCGCTACTTACCGAAACGCCGTGAAATCCTGATATTTGTCGTGTTTGCCGCTCAGCCTGAACTGTTGTAGCGTGTAAAAAAGTAGCTCCGAATAAAATTAGAGTAAAGAATTTGATTGTTTTCATGGTTCTATTTTGATAGGATTGATAATCTGACTAAATGATTGAAGGACTAAAAAAATTACTCTTTTCGATTTCCTTTTTCCTCTTTCTGATCTATTTCCGATGGATATTTCCACCCGATGAACTGTTTATTTCAGTTGAAGTCGGTTCCCCGTAATAAACAATATTTCCGCCACTTGAAGCCTGAGCATCAAGTTTTTCAATCACTGTCGAAGATAAATTTCCACCACTTGATGCCCGCATTTTGCATTGGTCTGCTTTCAAATCCTGACCTTTCAGACTGGCTCCTGAGGTGGTTTCCATTTCAGCTTCTTTTGCCAGACCCGAAAGCCTGATGTTAGCTCCTGAAGAACAGTCAGCACGAAGGAATTTGGCATTGACCTCCATAGTCAGGTTTGATCCTGCATTCGCTTTGAGTTCCAGGTTTTCGGATAGGATCTGGTTCTGCGACCAGGCATTTGATCCTGAAGTTGTTTCAACTGCTGAAAGCTTTTCAACAGTCACCATCACCTTTTTTTCTTTGGCCCAACCTACATTTTCATTGACACGTATTTTTAAAACACCGTTCTCAACTTTAGTTTCGATCACATCATGCAGGTTTTCATCGGCAATTACAACCACTTTGGCCGGACTTCCCTGCGTGATGTATGCATTCATCCCGCGGCTCACTTCGATCTGATCAAATACGCTGACCTGCCTGACTTCCTCAGTCACATTCCCGTTTCCTTTTACTGATGGCCCTAAAAACCAACAGGAAGAAAGTAGAATACAAAAAACTGCAAAAACTCCGGTGATTTGAAATAGATTCCGTTTCATGGTTTGTTTGTTTAAATTGAATAGACGATAGAAAATTGAATTCGTTACCAAATTTATGAAGTGAACTTTAAAAGGAATCATTTTTTTCGTTGAATGCCCCAATTTAATCGGCAAATGCAAAATTTTCCGGACTAAAGCAGAAACAAGATTTAGTTCTTAAAACAGAGCAAATGTTTTCGTTCAGGTTTTTGTTATAACTACCTGTTAATTTGGGTTTAAACCTGAAAACAAAATTCTATCTTTAAATCCTTCTAAACGTTCAATTTTAAACAAATGCCATGTTCAAAAAAATCTTCTTTTTTGCGGGGCTGGCTATATCAATGAATATGGCTCAGGCTCAGGATCAAAAGATCAACGTTGTTGTAATCGGTGCGCATCCCGATGATTGTGATTTGGATGCAGGAGGAACTGCCATCAGGTTTGCACAAATGGGACA
>JBAWZG010000425.1:0-2496 GCA_037143155.1 Bacteroidia bacterium | reverse complement strand
ATCGTCGGGGTAATTGTTGCATGCCAGCGGAAATTCCTGCCAGACCAGTATGCCTTTTTCGTCGCACAACTCGAAGAATGATTCCTTGTTTACGATGCCCCCACCCCACACGCGCAGAATATTAAAATTGGCTTCTTTGGCCAGGTTGAGCAATTCATTGTATCGTTCACGGGTAATGATTCCGGGGAAAATTTCCGGATTGACCCAATTCGTTCCTTTACAGAAAATCTTTCGTCCGTTGATTTCCAACTGTGTTGGAGGTACACTTCGGGTTTTTGGAAAACCTTCGGGTTCGTTCCATGCGCCCTGATTCATCACCAAACGGATTCTCCGGAAACCAATTTTCGATTCGCTGGTCTGGATGATTTTTCCGGAGGCATCTAAAAGTTGTATGGTAGAAGTATAAAGGTACGGTTCCCCATGGTCGTGTGTCCACCAAAGTTGAGGATTCGAAAAACTGAGTTCGGTCTTTCCTTCCGATTTCAGGACTTCCTTGCCGTTTTCGTCTTTCAGTGTCCAGAGAAAAGAAAGTCCTTTCAGATTTTGCCCCGACAGTTCCAGTTTGATATAGGCTTTGCTCAAGTCTTGATTCAGAGAATAATTCACATGAAAATCTTCGATAAAGCTGGCCGGACGTTTTTCGAGATAGGTTTCGTCCCAGATTCCGAGTGGAATGAGCCGCGGGTGCCAATCCCAGCCATAACTTACCGCCGGCTTCACCGAATGCGATGCCTGAGAGCGGTCGACTGGCGTTGGATAGATTTTCGGAGCAGGAAAGACGAGGATTTTTAATTCATTTGAGGGTTTCAACCTATCCGTTAAATCAAGGCTGACCGGAGTAAACATTCCTTCCTGGCTAAGGATTTCCACGCCGTTCAGGAATATTTGAAACTGATAATCAATTCCTTTGGAAACAAATACCAGACGTTCTCCCGAATTCAACTCCTGTTTCAGGAACGATGTCCGGTAGGTATAAAACTGGTCTTCCATCCAGAGGTAATCTTTCCAGTGCTCGGCATAGTAATACGGTTCGTACTTTTCAGCTTTGGCGATATCAAGTTGGACTGCTCCCGGGACAACAGCCGGAATCCATTTCGAAGGTATTTCGCTTGCAGTTTTGGCATAACCGAGCTCCCATTTTAGGAATGTTTGTTTAGTTGAGGTTTCAGCAAAGCAGCTAATGGCAAAAAGAAACAGGATAATGAAAGTAGAAAGGCGTTTCATGTTGGATCGATTTAATTTCTTTACGAATATAGGAAAAGTAACAGAATTCCGATCGGTGGTTTGTGCTGCAACTTCAGGACAAATTCACATTTTAGCTGTTCAGAATCGAAGCAATTATTCCTCAATTGCTTTGGAATTTTCATTTTGATGTGTCATGGAAACACTTATCTTTACCTCTCAAATTCAAAAATCTAATATTCCAGTTGTATGAAGAAATTTTTTGGTTTACTGCTTATTGCCGGCATGATTGTTTCCTGCTCAGCGCCTAAAAAAGAGTTTGCCCCATCCTATTCGAAAGCTGACTTTGAAAAAGAAGTCAATGGGAAAAAGACCACTTTATTTACTTTAAAAAATGAAGGTGGAATTCTGGTTACCCTAACCAACTATGGGGCTAAAATCGTTTCAGTGTTTGCTCCTGATAAAACCGGAGCAATGGAAGATGTGATTTTGGGCTATACCTCCATCGATAAATACGTAGCAGGTGAGGCCGGTTTTGGGGCTGTTGTCGGGCCGTATGCCAACCGAATCGCCAATGCACAGTTCGAAATCGACGGCACGGTTTATCCTTTGCCGCAAAATAATATGAAAGCTTGTTTGCACTCCGGAACCGAGAGCTTTTTCCGCCAGGTGTATGATGCGAAGGAAATACAGACTGCCGACGGTCCTGCAGTTGAAATGACACTTGTTAGTCCGGACGGACAATGGGGTTTTCCAGGAAATAAAAACGTCAAAGTGACTTACACCCTGACGAAAGACAATGGTTTGAAAATTGATTACGAAGCAACTACCGATAAGTCATGTTTCTTCAATTTGACCAACCATGTTTATTTTAACCTGAAAGGTGAAGGAATGGGCGATATTTTGGATCATGTTTTGGTCGTTGATGCCAATTTCTCGACTGCTGTTGCTGATTCGCAGCTGATCCCAACCGGAGAAATTGCCGACATTCGCGGAACTGCCATGGATTTCACCAAACCACATCCGGTTGGTGAACGCATTAACGATCCGATGCCTCAAATGAAAATGGGCGGTGGTTACGACCACAATTACATCCTGAACAAAGATCAGAACGGACATGAAATGACTTTTTGTGCCAGCTTGTATGAACCGGCATCCGGACGTTACATGGAATGTTTAACCACCGAACCGGCCGTTCAGCTGTATACCGGAAATTTTCTGACCGGAAAAATTATTGGCAAACGCGGAAATCCATACAAGTACAGGAATGGCATTTGTCTCGAAACGCAGCACTATCCCGATTCGCCACACCAT
>JBAWZG010000424.1:0-2507 GCA_037143155.1 Bacteroidia bacterium | reverse complement strand
CCATGAGATTATTGGCCGCAGCACCACCATCAACCCGTAATTCGGAGATTGCTTCACCTGAATCCATTTTCATGGTTTCAATCACATCGTTAACCTGGAAACATATACTTTCAAGTGAGGCCCTTGTCAGGTGAGCTTTGGTTGTTCCTCGTGTAATTCCAAAAACCGATCCGCGTGCATAAGGATCCCAATGCGGAGCTCCTAATCCGGTAAGCGACGGTACAAATACAACTCCTCCGCTATCTTCCACTTGTCCGGCCAAAGCTTCACTTTCTGCCGAATCCGTAAAAAACTCCAGCTCATCGCGAAGCCATTGAATGATTGCACCACCCATAAAAACACTTCCTTCCAACGCATAGGTAACCTGGTCACCGATTTGCCATCCGATGGTGGTTAATAGCTTGTTTTTCGAAATGATTGCTTTCGAGCCGGTATTCATAACCAGGAAACAACCTGTTCCATAGGTACATTTGGCCATTCCTTCGCTAATGCACATCTGTCCGAACAAAGCAGCCTGCTGGTCACCAGCAATACCGGCAATAGGAACGCCAAGAAGTTGTTCAATATCGGTAACCTCTCCATTGACATGGCTCGAAGGCACCACTGTAGGCAGAAGTGATGACGGTATTCCTAAAATTTGAAGTAATTCTTCATCCCATTTCAGGGTATGAATATTAAACAGCATGGTCCGGCTGGCATTGGAAACATCGGTAATATGCGACTGACCTTTGGTCAAATTCCAGATAACCCAGGTGTCGGTTGTGCCAAACGCAAGTTCGCCTTTATCAGCCCGCTCCTTTACACCGGAGACATTGTCCAATATCCATTTAATTTTTGTAGCAGAAAAATAGGCATCAATGAGCAGCCCTGTCTTTTCAGTAATAAGTTTTTCGAATCCAGCTTCTTTCAACTTCAGGCATGATTCTGCTGTACGCCTGTCCTGCCAGACAATTGCTTTAAAAACAGGCTTTCCAGTTTTCCTGTCCCAAACCACAGTTGTTTCACGCTGATTGGTAATTGCAAGTGCTGCAATCTCAGTTCCCGAAATACCGCTTTTTTCAATCACTTTCCGAACGGCCTGTTTGGTATTCCTGTAGATTTCTTCAGCATCATGCTCAACCCAGCCGGGGTTAGGAAAATATTGTTTGTGATCGACGTTTTTTTGACTGACCAAAATTCCATCGTTATTGTATAAAAGTGCTTTGGTGGCTGTAGTACTTTGGTCAATTGATAAGATATATTTTTTCATAATTTCTTACGGATTAGGTATTGTTAGGATTTTCGGCTTAAATCGAATTCAGGTTAATTGCCAACAATATACAAAAAAATAAAGGATTAATCCGCTGGCAGAATATTTTAGATTTCAGAGTTATCCTGTTTCATGAATTTTGACTTTTCCGAAACCAAATCTATTTCTTCTTAAAAGAAGTTAATACTCTGATACGCTTTAAATATCGGACAATTGGACACAATTCAACTTAATTTACCTGCAAATAGATCGATCTTCTGAAGTATAAAATGAACCATTTTTATTTACTCCAAACTCAATCCAGAAAAACCTCAGTTTTTTCGCCTCTGAAATACTGAAACATCAGATGAATCTGCGACTCGATGTTCCGGGGCTTTGATAATTCAGGCAAATGCTGTTCCGAAAACCAATCCACACCGATGGTTTCTTCACCAATGGCAATGTGGTTATCCAATGCTTCGCATAGAATGAATAACTTGTACACATATTCAAATTCAGGAGGCATCAACTGGGCCGTTTTATCCATTACAGCCAGTAGACGACTGGATTTTACAGTCAGGCCGGCTTCTTCGAAACATTCCTTTTCGGCAATTTGACGCGGAGTATATCCCACATCTGCCCAGCCACCCGGAAGCGACCAGCATCCGTCCACTTTTTCCTGAACCAGTAAAATCTGGCCTTCCGGATTAAAAACGACAGCCCGGACATCTACTTTCGGTGTTTTGTATCCGTTCTTTTCCTGTATGATTGGACGAATTTTCGCTACCGGAATATCGGTAAGATCTTCAAGCATCTCAAGGCAAATTTCCTGAATTTCGTCATAGCGTTCCTTGTCGTAGTTGCTGTTGCTGTATTCCAGACCAATTTCTGCCAGTGCCTGAATGCGCTTGAGTTGTTCAAAGAATGTGCGTTCCATAGATTAATTCGGTTTCCGGCAATAAATGGCCATCTAATTAAATTCAGATTCTAATCGATGTATAATTTCCCTATTTCATTTATGCATTGCGGCGCAAACAGCATTATAGTTTCAATTATGATTTTTCATGCGCCTAAAATCCACCTATCTTCATTAACCCCGGGTTGCGTCGTTCCTCCTTACCCGGGGTTAATCAGATTTGACACTTTCAGTGTCTTTCAAAACCATTTCCGTGTCAATATGAATTTTCTTTTTCCTATTTTCTGGAAGATCATCCGGTAATTTTAGCCGGAAGTCCTTTAACCAGAACTGGCTTTTCGTTTTGTTTTTTAGGCATGAACA
>JBAWZG010000423.1:0-2542 GCA_037143155.1 Bacteroidia bacterium | reverse complement strand
CAAACCATGTTCGATTATCAAATGAATGTCACCCCGCCCAAATCGTATGAAGAATGGGGATACCTCATCGAAAGCTTTACCCGCCATCTGGTTGAACGGTATGGACTGGAAGAAGTTCGCCAGTGGTATTTTGAAGTTTGGAACGAACCTAATTTGGGAGCATTCTGGACAGGAACTCAGGATGATTACTGGAAACTGTATGAATCGAGTGCCAAAGCAATCAAAAGGGTTGATGAAAAATTGCGTGTTGGCGGACCGGCCTCGTCAAAAGCCAACTGGGTGAAAGAAATCATAAGTTATACCACCAAAAATAAAATCCCGCTCGACTTCGTTTCCACCCATTTGTATCCTCAGGATGAACAGGTGCAATATCCTGACCGGAAAGGAAGTCCGTATCCGGTTGGGGAGTTCTTTTCGGCAACCATCAGGGAAGTCGAAAAATGGGTGCGCGAATCGGAACGGCCCGATCTTGAAATTCACTGGACGGAATGGAATACCCAATCGGCGGCTTCCGCAGAGAAGATTACATGGGGCGATAATATCTACGTAGATAATTTGTACGCCGCCTCGTTCATCGTGCGCAATTGCATCAATGTTGACAATTCGTGCAAAACGCTTTCATATTGGGTACTGAGCGATATTTTCGATGAAGGCGGTATTCCTCATACACCATATAGCACACGATATGGTCTTTTGAATATTTACGGAATCCCGAAAGCTTCTTTCAATGCCTTTCGTTTGCTGCGTAAAATGGAAGGAAACATCATGAAAGTGCAAATCGACAAACGGCTTCCTAAAGGAAAAGGATGCCTGGCAACACAGGATCTTGGACTGACGAAAGTAATTCTCTGGAATCAGAACTTTGTGGAAGAAAAAGAACATACCGACTGGAACGGTACTTTCGAAATACCTTCTGAAAAAGATACAATTTTAGATGCTGTGAATATTTCGATTGGAGTCGGCAAAGGAAGCCCATGGGAAAGCTGGCAGCAAATGGGAAGACCCGATAATCCCAGCAAAACCCAGATCGAATACCTCTGGAACAAATCAGAACCAGCTTATTCCTATATCCGGCAAGAAGTTAAGCAGGGAATTGCATCGTTCACATTTTCACTGAAGCCCGGAGAAGTCCAGTATTATGAGGTTTCGGTTCCATCGCAGGCAGTAAATACCAAGTACATCAACGCGAAAGAATTTATGATTTGGGATAAAGGAATGGGCGAAAAATCAAAATAGATGAAGTTCTGCCTTGCCCGGATTTAAAAAATGGTGTAAATGAACGGTGCAATTGCTGTTCCGGCCGTGAAAACAATAATCAGGGCAAAAAAGAGCAGTACAATGATCAAAGGCAATAGCCAGAATTTTTTTCGTGTTTTTAAAAATTGCCAGAGATCTGTAATAAATTCCATCTTCAAAACTTATTTGTTTATTTTTTACTCATTTCCTTGTTCAACAAATTACTCAAGTTCTTTATTCTTTCCTGATCGGGTGAAAGCAGCTTATATTCCTCCAGCATTTGCGAAGCCATGGCGTAGTTTCCGCTTCTTAAATAGATTACGAACAAGTTATTGATTGTTTTCAGGTCTTTTGGATCTATCACATGGGCACGTTCAAGAGCAGCCAAGGCACGGTTATCGCTGAGCTGGATGTAGATATTTCCCATCAGTTGCAATGCGAATGCAGTTTCCTTAATTTTCAACGATTTTTCAAGCAGTGCAAGGGCTTCGCTGAATTTTTGCTGGTTCACCTGTTGCATTGCGCTCTGAATCAAATCACGCACGTCCTTTTCCAAGTACACCACCACTTCTTTCTTTTTGGTATCGCCAGCCTGAAATCCAGGGTTTACCTGTCGGATCTCTTTCAGCACTTCAGCCGACTTAGCCTGATTAGGCAAGGCTTCGCAGGAGTTATATTCAGCGATGAGAAGCGCTTCAAGATTATCATCCTTCGCGATTAACTTCTTCGCTTTTTCAAAACTTTGAATGGCTTTCTGATGTTCATTCAATTTCTGTTGTAACAGACCAATTTGTAAATTGGCAAAGAAATAAGTGTCGCGGTTCGGCATACTGAGCAGAAGATCCAAAGCGTGCGGATAATCGTTCAAATCATTAAGCAGCTTCAATGCTTCGTAATACAGATAAGTGTTGTAAGGTGTCAATTTAATCAGTGCGTAATATTCCTTAAATGCACTTCGTTTATCGCCCTTGCCGAGGTAAATTTTGGCCAGATCGCGGTGTTTGTCTGCTATGGAAACATTATCATACAACACACACATATGCGCGATGGAATCTACCATTGATACTGGTTTATAGGTATAAATAAACCGGTTGACCACACTATCAGCCTGAAATGGCCAGCCCGCCTTGAGCGCCTTGATATTGAGATCAGCTTTCAAACTGTCGAGCGCAGTAAAGCCCCAATTCCAACGATAATAGTGAGAGCTTTTTATCAATGCTGGATTCCACCGGTCAGAAACCAAATGTTCGCGCTGCATTTCATTGAAAAATGCATCAGCCATCAGGAAATAACCATCAATGTTCGG
>JBAWZG010000422.1:0-2547 GCA_037143155.1 Bacteroidia bacterium | reverse complement strand
TCAATCACATCCACTTCACGTTTCACATCCACGCGATAGGGTGGAACCAGCAAACTCAGTCCGGTTTCAGTTTCGGTTTCGATCCGGATTTCGAGTGCATCCAGAATCTGTTTGATCTTCACTTTTCCGAGATCCACTCCGATGAGCCGTTTGATGTTGGTAAAAGTCACATCCACCTGGAAATCAGCCACCGGATTCGGATAAATATCTACAATTTCAGAAGAGATTTCTCCGCCGGAAATTTCCTTAATCAACAGTGCAGCACGTTTCAGTGCGTAAATGGTTCCGTTCGGATCAGTTCCTCGTTCGAAACGGAAGGAAGCATCGGTACTAAGCGTATGCCGACGGGCAGTTTTACGGACAGATACCGAATCGAACCAGGCACTTTCGAGGAAAAGGTTGGTTGTAGAATTTTTTACGCCTGAATTTAATCCGCCAAAAACACCGGCAATACACATGGCATCTGATTCATTGCAAATCATCAGATCATCCGGATGCATTTCACGTTCAATTCCATCCAATGTGACAAATTTCGAACCTGTACCGGCAGTACGAACCACTATTTTTCCACCTTTAATTTCGGAGGCATCGAAAGCATGCAATGGCTGACCAGTTTCGAAGAGCACAAAATTGGTGGCATCCACAATGTTGTTGATCGGTTTCAACCCGATGATTTTCAGCTTATTTTTCAGCCAGTCCGGAGATTCTTTCACGGTTACATTCGAAACGGTCACTCCGGAATAACGAGGACAAGCTTCTGGATTCAAAACTTCAACCGGAATTTCGAGCGAATGATTATCGGCTTTAAACGCATCAACCGATGGCCTGCAATAGCTGATCGGATGTTTTTGTTTGATGTAGGCAGCCAGATCGCGTGCAATACCAATGTGCGACGCGCTGTCGATGCGGTTGGGTGTCAAATCCACTTCAAGTACAAAATCCGATTCGATTTTGAAATACTGGCTGGCAGGAGTTCCCGGAACTGCTGATGAATCGAGGATCATTATTCCTTCGTGACTGGTACCAATCCCGATTTCGTCTTCAGCGCAGATCATGCCTTCAGAAGCTTCGCCCCTTATTTTTGATTTTTTGATTTTGAACTCATTCTCACCGTCATACAGCGAAGTACCAACAACCGCCACCACAACTTTTTGTCCGGCCGCCACATTCGGTGCGCCGCAAACAATTGGCAAAATTTCGCCATTACCCACATTCACAGTTGTTTTGCTCAGATGGTCCGAATCGGGATGTTTTTCGCAAGTCAGAACTTCACCGATTACCAGGCCCTTCAGCCCGCCTTTAATCGTTTCCTTTTCTTCCATGCTTCCAACTTCCAAACCAATTTCGGTCAGGAAAGCCGAGACTTCGTCTGGAGTATAATCGAGATTGATGTATTCTTTTAACCAGCGGTAAGATATGTTCATATTAATAGTCTTTTACGTCTGAATTTCAATGAACGGCAAAAGTAAATAAAATTTGGGGGGATGGGAAGAAAAATGAAAGACAAAAATGACAAAATGATTTGCAGTTAACGCTAACAATTAAGTGTGATTGCCTCTTTCGTTTTCTGAATATTGCGGTGCTCTGCACCTTATCATTCTTATATTCATCTTCGCTACAAATATTCTGGTGCTCCGCACCTGGCTTCTATAACTGAATCCATTTCTGTTAAAGTACAGATGCTCTTTAAGTTTTAAGATTTGAATAACTGAAGTTGAGAGAACTAAAGGTGCGGGGCTCCGATTCTATTTATAGAATTTAATAACGTTATTGCTTCTTCCGTTTTCTGATTATGGCGGTGCTCCACACCTAATCCTTTTAATATTCGAGTTCCTACAAAGATATTGGTGCTCCGCACCTCTAAGAAAATAACAATTGTGATTTCTTTAAAGTATGAATAAAATAACTGATGTTGATCGAACTAAAGGTGCGGAGCACCGATTATATTTGTAGAACAAATGAGTTTTTCTAATCTCAGGTGCAGCGCACCGAAATAGTATTAAATATGGCTGACACGTTCACACAATGTTACTTCCACTTGGTTTTTGCAGTGAAAAATCGGGATGCACTAATCAAGAAATTCTGGAAAAACGAATTGGAAATGTATATTACGGGAATCGTTCGAAACCATAAACACAAACTACTGGCTATTAACAGTATGCCTGATCATATTCACATATTTATTGGTTACAATATTAATCAGTTAGTGCCAAATCTGATTGAGGAAATAAAGACTTCATCCAACTTATGGATAAAAAAGGAAAATCTTTCAAAATTTCATTTTGAATGGCAGAAGGGATATGGTGCATTTACACATTCTCATTCACAAATTGATGCCGTTGTCAAATACATTCTGAACCAGGAAGTCCATCATCAGAAGAAGTCATTCAGAGAAGAATATCTGGAAATTCTGAAGAAAAATGAGATCCAATTCAAAGGCGAATATGTGTTTGATTTTTTTGAAGATGGGATAAGTTGGGACTAAATATTGCAGTCATTTCATACTCCAACATCCCTCCAATTCCTGAAAAACATCATGTTCCTGAT
>JBAWZG010000421.1:0-2550 GCA_037143155.1 Bacteroidia bacterium | reverse complement strand
TCCGGGGACAGCGACCTATTCCCGCTGGATCTCCGAAATGGATATCATTGCTGCCGGACTCAGTCAGTTACAAGACAGCGGTGTGGTTGTGCTGTTTCGCCCATTCCACGAAATGAACGGGGCATGGTTCTGGTGGGGTGGAAAGCCGACTGCCCTTTTCGTAAAAGTCTGGAAACAGATGTTTGATTATTTTACAACTACAAAAAAGCTAAATAATCTGTTATGGGTCTATGGTCCTATGTCGGGCTCTACGGCGACCAGTTATTATCCGGGTGATAACTATGTCGATATCACCGGATTTGACGCTTATACCAGTACTGTTTCGAATTCGGGTATCGGTGGATATTACGAAATGGTCCAGTTAGGCAAACCGTTCGGATTTACTGAATTTGGTCCGGAAAATGCTTCCAATCCATCCGGAAAATTTGACTACAGGATTTTCATTAACGGACTGAAAACCAACTTTCCGGCTGTATGTTTCTTTTTGTGCTGGAACGACAAATGGGGCATGGCATCCAATCAGTATGTGAAAGAAGCATTATCCGACAACTATGTGGCCAACCGTGATAACCTGAACTGGTCTTCGACGACAGGACTAATTCAGATTGAAAAAAATTCCTCTGGTGAAGACATCAAGGTTTATCCAAACCCATTGCCTGCGGGCAGCGGACTTCAGCTAAAATTAAACGGATTTGCAAGTGGCTATGAAATGAAAGTAAGCGTGTTTGATATCGCCGGAAAAACAGTTATGCAGAAAATATTTTCCGGCTATTCCGGCGGAATTTTTGAGTTTAATGATGCGAAATCCCTTCAACAGGGAATTTACCTGTTAAACATTGTGTCAAATTCGAAATCAGCAAATGTGCGTTTAGAAGTACAATAAAATAGGCTTGTCTGATCCAATACAAAAAACCCAAAACCTTATGAAAAAGCTATCTATTTCATTGCAATCAAAACAGTTATCCAACATATTAAATGACTGTATTTTGATTGTATTTTTTTCAGTTTTTCTATTCTCGTGCACACAGTCCACAACAGATTTTTCAAATCGGGAACTGAGTTTCGACAACGACTGGAAGTTTTATCGCGGTACTGTTTCCGGTGCTGAAATTCCAGCATTCAACGATTCACAGTGGCGAAATCTCGATCTGCCGCATGACTGGAGCATCGACGATTTGCCTGCCATTTCTGGTAAAAAGCAAATCGGTCCGTTCTCTGAAGAAAGCGAAGGCAAAGGCTCAACTGGTCATGTCGTTGGAGGTACAGGCTGGTACCGAAAAACATTCACTACTGAAAGTTCATTAAAAAACAAAATAGTCCAAATCTGTTTCGATGGCGTTTACATGGAATCGAATGTTTGGATTAACGGACAGCATGTTGGATTTCATGGCAATGGTTACACTCCTTTCTCGTACGACCTGACTCCCTATTTAAAACATGCAGGCGAAAAAAACACACTGGCCGTTTGGGTAAACAATCCGGGGAAAAACAGTCGTTGGTACAGTGGGTCAGGAATTTATCGCCATGTCAAATTGCAGGTTACCGGGCTGGTCAACATTCCGGTTTGCGGAACTTTCATTTCTACGCCTGAAGTTTCTGCCGAAAAAGCAACGGTCAAGGTATTGACAAAGGTTGACAATTCAACTTCAGAAGCCATTGATGTAACCGTTTCTACAAGCATTTTATCTCCGGAAGGCATTCAGGTCGCTCAGATTGAATCATCCCTGAAAACCAATTCAGGAAAAACTGCTGAAGCAGAACAAAAGCTGGAAGTAAAGACACCGGTACGTTGGTCTGTCGATTCTCCAAAACTTTATCAGGCAGTGAGCGAAATCAGGTATAATGGAAATACAATCGATCAGAAAAAAACTGTTTTTGGGATTCGCTCCATTGAATTCAGTGCCGAAAAAGGATTTCTACTGAATGGTGAACGTATTCTTTTGAAAGGCGGGTGCATGCACCACGACAATGGTCCGCTGGGTTCAGCAACCATCGACCGTGCTGAAGAACGCCGGGTAGAATTGATGAAAAAATTCGGATTTAATGCCATCCGAACCAGTCACAATCCGCCATCCAGCCAATTTCTGGATGCCTGCGACCGGCTGGGTGTGTTGGTCATTGACGAGGCTTTTGATCAATGGCAGCGACCTAAAAATCCGGATGATTACAGCAACTACTTTAATAAAGACCACAAGCAAGATTTGGAAGCCATGGTTTTGCGCGACCGAAACCATCCATCCATTATTCTATGGAGCATTGGCAACGAAATCCCGGAACGTGCCGATTCTTCGGGTCTGAAAATCACCAAAGAATTAAGCTCGATCATCAAAAACCTCGACAAAACAAGACCGGTTACCGAGGCCATCTGCGAGTTCTGGGACAAAAAAGGCCGTCCCTGGGAAGACACAGCGCCGGCTTTTGCCTTGCTTGATGTTGGCGGCTACAATTATCAATGGAAACGCTATGAAAGTGATCACGAAACATTCCCGAATCGGATGATGGCCGGAACAGAATCAGTGCCCAAAGAAGCTTTTGAAAACTGGCAAATGG
>JBAWZG010000420.1:0-2567 GCA_037143155.1 Bacteroidia bacterium | reverse complement strand
ACTGATTTCCCGATTCCTGTTTTGAAAAATTCAGTCAAATTAAACCTTTTATTCCTCAAGTTTTTGTTTCAGGATTGAATTGATGCTCTTGATTTCCCTCTCAATTTCATTGATAAGTAACTTTATTTCTTCCGGATTACTGTTTTCCATATTGTTTTCAAGTCTTTTCAGATGATTGTATAAAACGGTTGCCTGCATATGTTTCGCAGGCGCGGCCAGTTTATGAGCAGTTTCGGACATGGAATTCCAGTCTGCTGTTTGAAGATTCATTTGGATTTTGGTCAATGCTTCTTCACTCGACCGGATAAAAATCCTCAGCATCTCCTCAAAGAAGGCAGAGTCGCCTCCTGAAATTCGCTCCAATTCATCCAAATCAATAGTTGTTCCTTGTGCGATTATTTCCTCATTTAAATTCTCTTTTATCTCAGGAAGTAAATCCATAACGGTATTGAATAAATCAGCTTCAGCAAATGGTTTCTGTAAAAAGGCATGCATTCCTGAAGTTTCCATCTTTTGAATATCGGATGTCTTGTTTGTGGCAGTTAATGCAATAATTTTGGATGACGGACGATGCTGTAAAATCAGTGTAGCTGCTTCAAATCCATCCATTACCGGCATCTGGATGTCCATGAGAACCATATCATAAATGTATTTTGCAGCAAGATCAACTGCTACCCGACCGTTCTGAGCTTCGGTAAACGAAACTCCCCACGAATTCAGAATGTTTTTAATCAGGTACCGGTTGAATTCCTCATCGTCAACAATCAGAAAATGAAGTTTTCGAAACCACGAAGGAATAACCAAAGGTTCGACTGCTTGAGTTATAATAGAGTCCGGATTTCCTTTCTGATAAGGTATTTGGATCATAAAACGCGTTCCCTTTCCCGGTGTGCTATCCACTTCAATTTTCCCGTTATGAAGCGTGATCAGCTTTTTAACGATCGACAGGCCCAATCCTGCTCCGCGCTGTTTTTGAATGGGGTCGGTATTGAGTTGTACAAACTCTTCAAAAATCAGGTGCAAATCATCTTTTGAGATTCCAATGCCTGTGTCCGAAACTTCGATGTGAAGCAGGTAGTTTTGTTCTGAACTTTCTTCGCCGGAAATATTCAGTGTGATCTTTCCCTGCCGGGTGAATTTAATTGCATTGGTAATCAGGTTAATCAGAATTTGTTTCAGCCTGATTGGATCGCCCAGAAGCACAATATTTTTATCCGCATTATTTCTGAAAATCAATTCAATACCCTTCTTCACCGCAGGCTCCTTATGAAGGATGTAAACTTCATTCAGAATTTCATCCGGCAGAAAATCGATTTGCTCCAATTTTAATTTCTGCGACTCAATTTTCGAGAAATCCAGCGTGTCATTTACCAGCGCAATCAGATGTTCAGCCGATTTATGTACAACATTCAAATCGGCATTCATTTCTTTCGAATTCGCTTTCTGAAGCATTTGTCCGGATAGTCCGTAAATTGCGTTTACAGGTGTTCGCATTTCGTGACTCACGGTAGCTACAAACAATTCTTTGGCTTTTGTCAGACTCTCGGCCTCGGCTTTTGCTTTTTTCAAAACTTGCTGATAAGTTCTGCTTTTCCGGAGATTCCGGAAGAACAGAATCAGAATAATTATCAGCAGAATTACGGCAGTAATGGTAAAGATTGCCATTCCGCGGTAGGTTTTCGCTGCCATAAAATCAGCTTCCTTGGTCTTTCCCTCCAAATTTTTTTGTTCGCTGTTTTCAATACTGGTAATATGCTGGTTCAGAGCTTTTGTTAGCTGAATATTCTGCTCAAGCAAAATCGTTTCTTTGGTTTGCAATCGTTTGTTTTGGCTTGTAAATTGCTTTTCAATGACAGCAATTTCCTTTTTTATCACTTCCTTGTCCTTTTTTTTATCAATAATTACGGGTCGTCGGACGGCAGTATCTTTTTTGCTGAATATTCTCTTGAAGAATCCTTTTTTCTCTTCGGGTTTAAACCTGATTGTATCGGGTTGAATAATTGCCGTGTCAATGCGCGAATATAGGCCTGAGAATGTTTTATGTACGTCATTTTTCGAATGATGAAGTGCGCGGATTTCATCCCAGATCATCAGCTTCCGGAAAGCCAAAAGTGCAATTGAATCAATGTGGGAAAATTCAATTGTGCCGGGAACTTCATTTTTTGCAAGTAAATTTAGTTTATCCTGAATGGAATCGCCCAATTGACGATACGGACGCAAAAATATCGGATCCCCTGTCAGACTGTACAAGCGGATGGTGTTTTCAACTTCACTTAAATCAGAAGCAATGTCCTTTATCAGGAGCAACTTGAGATCAGGCCGGGCTCCTTTGTGAATGGTATCAACAATCTTTGAAAGACTCTGATAAGCCAGATATCCTGAGACAACAACAGCCGCAGCAATACAAAAGGTTATAACAGTGACTTGTATTTCAATCCTTAATTTTTTCATCACGGAAAGTTAGTAATACCTTGTTTCCTTCAGCCTTTCATAAATGGTTATAGTCATTAGCAGCATCAGGAATAAATACGAAAAGTCTTCTACTGGAATGTTCAAAATACGGATAT
>JBAWZG010000419.1:0-2569 GCA_037143155.1 Bacteroidia bacterium | reverse complement strand
TGCTGAAGAAACTCGAACAACAGATCAGCGAAACCAGCAAAAACAACGAAACCGAAAAAATGATGGAACACCTCAACCAGTACCAGAATCTGAAGAAAGTGATGACGCAACTTTCGGGTGAGGGCCTGGGCTTCCGGACGATAAGCTGAAGAAAGTTATAAGTTATGAGTTTAGGGTTTCGTGTTTGGAATAAAGATACAACGGATAGAAAAACGAGAAGAAAGTAATGGCATCGTGGTTGTTCAGGGTATCTTCATTCATCAGCGAAATCAGGACAATCAACAAAAATCCCATCAGCAAAAAGCTTTTTGATTTGCGTTCCATGAAAATGGGAAAAACCAAAGCAAAACAGATGTAAACCAAGCCAATCAGTCCAAAATCAATCCAGTAACTGAGGAACATGTTGTGTGATCGTTGCCGGAAATGTTGCGATTCGAAGAATTTATTCTGATCATACTTTTGCTGGTAAGCAGCGAAATACCCACCGGTTCCGTTTCCAACCCAAAAATTTTCCTGAATGATTTGCCACGCCATTTTGTAGTACTCCAACCTCTGTGTGACCGAATGGCCGGAAGGGTTTCCGCCTTTCCGGTAGAAATCTACCTCCCAGATAATCTGATAAATGCGGTTGTAAAACGATCCTGAATTCACAAACAGGTAGTTGGTCATACCGTTTTCGATGTTCCGGATGTCGTCGTTGCTCAATTTCTCAACACCATTTGCATCTTTCCGAAAGCCTTTTGAAGTCAGGTAGCGATACAACACATAATTGTCGAACCCGGAAGCGGTGCGAAAGTCGTAGTCCAGTTTGCTGCGCTTGTTCCAGGCTTCACGCAATTCATCGTTGTTTATATAGTAGAAAACATAGTGACCATTCTCAAGCTGTTTATTGGTCAGGTCAAACTCATAGGGATTTCCTTTGGCGGTCTTCTCGTGCACGAAACCGTTCGGCAAAGTTTCAACATCGTAAAATTGCCTGTAAACGTACCCGGAATAAACTACAGGGATCAGGAAAATCGAAAAAAACGCACCCAAAAGCACAATTCGCCATACCAATTTTTTGATTTTCAGGATTCCAATGATCGTTACAACAGAAAGTACAATCAGGAAAACCACCCAACCAGTTGCTGACTTCAGGATGATGAGGAAAATGCTAAGCCATGCAATAGCCAGAATGAGAAGTATTTTTTCGGTCCGGCTTTTTTGCTCTGGATTCAAAAGGTACCAACCCAACGAGAAAATGCTGATGTTGATGAGCAATGCGAACCGGATGTGCGATATGAAAAGTGAAATTTGCCGCGGATCGTGAATTGTTCTGAAAGTGAGTCCAAATAATGCCAGGACACTTAAAAACGATGAAACTACGACAGCCGCTGAAAAAAGGTAGATAATTTTTTTGACCTGAGCAAAGTTTAAACCAGGTGAAGTTCCAATCACCAAAGGCAAAAGCAGTAATGGAAGCTGAATTTTCAGATCGTGAATGCCCCATTCCCAGCTTTTAGTCCACAATAAACCCAGAAGATACACGAAGAATACGGAGATGAGCAGAAGTATCGATTTTCGTTCCTTCAGGAGCCTGAATTTTACAGGGAACTGACCCTTCAAAATCCAATATCCCATCAGAACACCGGTAAAAATACTCATAAAAGCTTTTGACAATGGCAAACTCGCAGCCAAAGCCAGAAGCATCCAAAAATACATCTGGGGATGGTCTAATTTGCGAATTCGGTTCAAAATCTGCATCAGGTTCAGTTTGGGTCAAAACTACAAAGCAGAACGAAATAGAAAAAGAAATAATTGCCCGGTTCCGGGTTTTTATTTTACTTTCGGTCCATTATGGATCCGATAAAAGTTTGTGGCTTCACATTTGTTAAAAATGCAGTCAAATTAGATTTTCCGCTGGCCGAATCTATTCGTTCAGCATTACCTCTTTGCGACAAGTTCATTGTCGTTTTGGGCGAATGCAACGATGGAACCAGGGAAATGATTGAACGAATCGGCAGCGACAAGATCCAGATCATCGATTCGGTTTGGGACGAATCACAAAAATCAGGAGGCCGTGTTTATGCACTGGAGACCGACAAGGCTTTTCAGGCTATTGGACCGGAATATGATTGGTGTCTGTATATCCAGGCTGACGAAGTTCTTCATAAACAAGATTATCCGAAGATTCGGGAGGCGCTCGAAAAATGGCACGGGCACCGCGATGTGGAAGGATTACTTTTCAAATACCGCCATTTCTACGGAAGCTTTGATTATGTGGGCAATTCCCGTAAATGGTACCGAAACGAAATCCGGCTGATCCGGAACGACAAGTCAATCCAGTCTTACCGAGATGCGCAGGGTTTCAGGAAGAATGGAAGGAAATTATCAGTAATACCGGTGGATGCCACTGTCTGTCATTACGGTTGGGTTCGCCCACCAGCCCTCATGCAGAAAAAAAACGATGTTGTGAAGCAATATTATTCCGGCGAAACCGGCGAAAGCAATGCGATTGAGTTTGATTACGAACAGAGTTTTGATTCCTTAAAGAAATTTGAAGGAACTCATCCGGAAGTTATGAAGGAAC
>JBAWZG010000418.1:0-2587 GCA_037143155.1 Bacteroidia bacterium | reverse complement strand
TAAGTCAGAGAAACATGAAGAAATTAGCGTTGATATTTTTAGTCCTGATTTTTCCTTTACAAAATGTATTTCAACAGGAGATTAAAAATCTGTTGGAATTAAAGAAATCATCCGACAATATGATTTTCAGCCGTTTGGATAAAGCGTCCAAAACACCGGCTTTCGAGAGTGAAGGATACTGGTCGTGGTGCGGTTCGGCGCTGAAAGGCTATGATGGGAAATATCATATTTATGTTTCGCGTTTCCCTAAGAGCTTGCCCTTTCATCCTGGCTGGATGGTGGCTTCGGAGGTTGTTCATGCCGTATCCGATGTTCCGCAGGGACCTTATCGTTTCTGCGATGTGGCTTTGCCGGCACGGGGCGCACAGTATTGGGATGGGCGCATGACACACAATCCCGCCATTCTGAAGTACAAAGGAAAGTATTACCTTTTTTATATTGGTTCCACGCATCCTTTTGCCGAACCAACCTACAACGAACTGACACTTGACAGCAAGTGGTGCATTGTGGCACGTTCCAACAAACGCATTGGACTTGCTGTTTCAGACAGTCCGTATGGACCATGGAAGCGTATGGATAAACCCATTCTGGAAACCAAACCAACTACTTTTTACAGTTATCTGACTTCAAATCCTACGCCCTTTATCCAAGAGAATGGGTCGGTGATGATGGTTTTCAAAGGTCGTGGTCACAATAAGGACAATACTTTTTCGTCAATGGCATTGGGCATTGCTTATGCACCAACTGTTATGGGGCCGTACAAGGTGCTGAATAACGATCAACCTATTTTTGACGTAGAAAAACAAGGCGAAGCGGAAGACCCGTTTTTGTGGAAAGATAAATCAGGATATCACTTGATTTTTAAAGATCAATTTGGCAAATATACCGGCGAAAAAGGTGGTGGCGTGTTGGCGCATTCGAAAGATGCCATTCACTGGCAGATGGATAAATCGCCCAAAGCCTATTCACGAACCATAGAATGGGCAGATGGAACTATCAGCACACAGGGACAGTTGGAGCGACCGTTCATCGTATTTGATAATGGACAACCGGCTTATTTGTTTTTTGCCACTATGGATGGTCCGGGCGGTTTCAACAATGCCACCAAGTCGTGGAATATGGTAATACCATTGAAAAAGGGGAATTAGCAAAACAGTGATTTTGGCAGTTTAGATTAAATGAAAATAATAACGAAAAATATGAATATTCATTGCACCCTCAAAATTATGACAGTGTTCATGTTGAGTTTAATTGCATTGGTAAATTCAAATGCCCAACAGCAAAATCAAGTCATATTAGAATCAAAGCAGGCGGATTTTCTAAAGTGGAAGTTTGGAATGTTTATACATTTCAATATGGCAACTTTTGTGAACAGAGAGTGGGCTACCGGTTATGAAGACCCCTTATTGTTTGCTCCAACAAAATTGAATTGTGAACAATGGGCAAAAGCAGCTAAATCAGCTGGCATGAACTATGCGATACTTACTGTTAAACATACGGGTGGATGGTGTTTATGGAAAAGTCAATTTACCCAACATGGCGTTCAGTCATTTAAAAACTATAAAAACGGAAATGGTGATATTGTTCGAGAATTTGTTAATGCTTTCCGAAAACATGGTTTAAAGGTCGGGTTTTATTACTGTTTGCCGGGTGATTATTCTGAACGTTGGGGTAATAAGGAAGACAAAGCACATGGGTATAAAATTACAAAAGACCAGAAAGATTTACATGGGTTGCCACCTGAAGCTCAGGGAAATTATGAGGAATTTATTCAAAAGCAAATAGAAGAACTACTTTCGAATTATGGACAGATTGATGAAATGTGGTTTGACCAGTTTGAAAATAAATATACTTCACCCTCATGGCTAAAATTAAAAAATACTGTCCATAAGCTACAACCAAATTGTATAGTTGTTGCCAATAATTCGCATGATTTTACCAATACAGATATCCACAGTTACGAATACCCATATTGGATGAGTAAACAAAAACCTGAAAATGCCATTCCTTCGGAAAATAACAACAGTCCGGCAGAAGTATGCGACTGTATTGTAGATGGTACTAATTGGTTTTATAATGATGAAAGTCCCGTAAAGTTACAAAGTGCTGATAGTATAGTTCAAAGACTAAAAGTCTGCAATAAGCGCAAAAGCAATTATTTGTTGAATGTGCAACCTGATAAAGACGGATTAATCAGCAGCATTTATTTGAAGCAACTCAAAAGAATAGGAAAGATGAACAATCAATAAATTCACTCACATTAACGGATTTAGTAAATCAATCACAAAAAAATCAAAACCGTTAAATTACAAACAACAATATTTGCACAAATGAATACAAAACGATTTTCAATCATATTTTTATTAGCAACATTTACAACAAGTTTACTTTTTGCACAAAATGTTTCGGTTACCAATTCAAATTGTAGCAATGCTGCCAACTTTGGCTTTTCACCCAATGCAACCGGAATTGAAAATGTAAAGGCTTTGCAAAAAGCTGTTGATTTAACCGGAACTATCACTGTTAGTCAGGCGGGAACCTATAAAATGGCCGGAACTATTTATGTGGGAAGTAATACCACATTAAA
>JBAWZG010000417.1:0-2601 GCA_037143155.1 Bacteroidia bacterium | reverse complement strand
TTGTGGCACGGGATGGAAAAGCCAAATTCATTAAAGTAAAAACCGGTGTCAGAAAATCTTCGACCGTCGAAATTATAAAAGGAATCGAAGTTGGCGACACGGTTGTTACTTCCGGTTTGCTTTTCCTGAAAGAAGGTGCCAAATTAAACTATTCTTCAGTAAAATAACATGACTATATCAGATATAGCACTTAAACGGCCTGTAGGTTCTATTGTGCTCAGCCTTTTGATTATTTTGCTGGGTGTGGTGGGCTATAATTTCCTGGCTGTGCGACTTTATCCGGCTATCGATCCGCCGGTGATTACTGTTCAAACCAATTATACTGGGGCAAATGCCGAAGTAGTGGAGTCGCAGATTACCGAACCGCTCGAAACTACGATTAATGGTATTGAAGGCGTGAAATCAATTACTTCGCAGTCGGCGTTGGGAATAAGCAGCATTACCGTTGAGTTTGAACTGGGTTCGGATTTGGAAAAAGCTGCCAACGATGTGCGCGACAAAGCTTCGCAAGCTACCCGAAGTCTGCCTCAGGACTTGGATGCACCTCCTACAGTTACAAAAGCTGATGCCAACAGCGACCCGATGATTATGGTTGCCGTTCAGAGTAACACAATGAATCCACTGGATATGAGCGATTACGCCGAAAATGTGTTGCAGGAAAAACTTCAGACCATTCCCGGCATCAGTTCCATTATGATTTTCGGACAACAAAAACCTTCCATGCGTTTATGGCTTAATCCGGCTAAAATGGTGGCATATAATCTAACCGCTTCAGACATTGATGCAGCTCTGACCAAAGAAAATGTAGAAATGCCGGGTGGAAAAATCAGAGGAAATTATACCGAGTTGACCATAAAAACCCGCGGCAGACTGACTACCGAAGAAGATTTCAACAATATGATTATCAAGCAAAACGAGAACCAGGTGGTGAGGTTGAGAGATATTGGAGAAGCAACACTCGGACCTCAGAATGAAGAATCGGGAGCTAGGATTAATGGAAAAAACGGGGTAATGCTTGCATTAGTGCCACTTCCCGGAGCAAACGATATTCAGATTGCAGATGAATTTTACAAACGTCTGGCGCAGATTAAAAAGAACCTGCCCAAAGGACTGGAACTGAACATTGCCCGCGATAAATCGATTTTTGTGCGCCAGTCGGTGACTGATGTGCTTGAAACACTGCTTATTGCCATTTTTCTGGTGGTAATTATTATTTTCCTGTTTTTCCGAAACTGGATTATTGCCCTCAGACCGTTGCTGGATATTCCGGTGTCGCTTATCGGAACATTCTTTGTCATGTATATTTTCGGTTTTTCGGTCAATGTATTGACTTTGCTCGGAATTGTACTTGCCACCGGACTTGTGGTGGATGACGGTATCGTTGTGACTGAAAATATTTTTAAACGCATTGAAGCCGGCATGGATAAATGGAAAGCTGCTTTTGAAGGAACACGTGAAATTTTCTTTGCGGTTGTTTCCACTTCGCTGACGCTGGCTATCGTGTTTGTTCCGGTAATCTTTTTACAAGGCTTTACGGGTCGATTGTTCCGCGAATTTGGAATTGTGGTAGCTTGTGCGGTCTTGATTTCCGCTGTGGTTTCACTGACTCTGACACCGGTTCTGAATGTACTTTTAGGCGGTTCAGGGACTCACCATTCTAAGTTTTATGTAGCCAGTGAACCGTTTTTCGTAGGAATGGAAAAGAAATACCGTCGCTTTCTGGCTTTTTTTATTCAGAATAAATGGATTTCGTTTGCCATTGTTGGAATGTGCGTTTTGATGATTTTTACGCTTTCCAAAGCATTAAATTCCGAATTAGCTCCGTTGGAAGATCACAGTTATGTGCGGACAACCATTACAGCACCCGAAGGAACGGAATACAGCACCACATCGGCTTTAATAGATAAACTTGCTCAGTTAAATATGGATTCCATTCCGCAATCGGGCTACGTGTTGGCACGGTATGGGGGTGGAAATGGAAGTTCGGCGGTGAATACCGGTTTTGTGCTTAATTTCCTGACTGATGCTTCTGAACGCAAAGTTTCACAGCAAAAAATTTATGAAAAGTTATCAAAATTGTATGCTAAAAATGCTGATGCCCGCATCATTGCAGTTCAGGAACCTACTATTTCGACAGGAAATTCAAGAAGTTTGCCGGTTCAGTTTGTAATTCAAAACATTGATTTTGAAAAGTTACGTGAGGTGTTGCCAAAATTTTTAGATGAAGCACAAAACAGTCCCTTGTTTAGCAATGTGGATGTGGATTTGAAATTCAACAAACCGGAGTTGAATATCTCAGTTGACCGTTTGAAAGCCAATAGTTTGGGTGTCAGCGAAAAAGATGTTTCAAATGCGCTGAATCTCGCTTATGCCGGTGGTCGTTACGGATATTTCCTGAAAAACGATAAACAATATTATGTTATTGGACAGGTGGCACGCGAAGACCGCAATGCTCCGGAAGATATTTCGTCGCTTTATGTCAGGTCGGCAAAAGGTGACATGATTCAGCTTGATAATATTGTCTCGGTGAAGGAAAACAGTAATCCACCGATTCTGTACCATTACAATCGCTATAAATCGGCAACAATTTCGGCAAATATG
>JBAWZG010000416.1:0-2607 GCA_037143155.1 Bacteroidia bacterium | reverse complement strand
ACACTTTCGCCATAGAGGCCGATCCGCATTTGGATTCCAACTCAATTCCTGAAGCTTATATGCTGACACTTCAAAATATATTTGAAGGAAAACCCGATTTTCTGTTCGATCTGGGCGACACCTTTATGTCGGAGAAAGAACCGGTAAAAAATCAAGCAACATTTACTGCAAGGCATTTGCTTTACCGTTCCTATTTTGGTTCGGTTTGTCATTCTGCTCCGCTTTACCTGATTTTGGGCAACCACGAAGGCGAAGTTGGATGGGAATTGGATGACACTCCAACCAGTCATCCAGTAATGATTGCAAATACCCGCAAACTGTACTATCCAAATCCTCTGCCCAATTCTTTCTACTCTGGAAATACGAAGGAAGAGCCTTTTGTTGGATTACGCGAAAATTACTATGCATTCGAGTGGGGCGATGTACTGTTCGTTGTCCTCGATCCATTCTGGTACACCGTTAATAAACCCGACTGGGGCTGGACTTTGGGCACAGAACAATACAACTGGTTCAGCAAAACGCTGGCTGAAAGCAAAGCCAGATTTAAATTCGTGTTTTGTCACAATCTGGTGGGTGGAAACACCAAAGATGCCCGCGGTGGTACCGAATTTGCTGATTTATTTGAAATGGGAGGTAAAAATGCTGACGGTTCCTGGGGTTGGAACACCAATCGTCCGACCTGGGAAATGTCCATTCATGAGTTGATGGTCAAATACAAAGTCAATATTTTCCTGCACGGGCACGACCATTTCTTCGGAAAACAGGAAAAAGATGGTGTGGTTTACCAGGTTGTTCCGCAACCATCCAACCGAAATATCACCAACGTTCAGGCTTCGGAATATGGCTATGTGAACGGAGATTTTCTTCCCGGAAGGGGTTACCTCAAGGTCAGTGTTTCACCCGATGACGTAAAAATTGACTATATCCGCTCGTATCTTCCTTCCGAAGAAAATGCCACCCGCAAAAACGGTGAAATCGCATATTCCTATACGCTCAAATCGATGGTGACTTCGGCTGAGCAATTAAAAACCATTCCTGAAAAACCTGATCTGGAACAGAATTACCCCAATCCGTTTCGACAGGAAACAACCATCAGTTACCGGATTCCAAAAGCTGGACATGTTGATCTGAAAGTATATGATCTGATGGGAAGAGAAATCACCCGGCTTATCAACCAATCCCAACCAGCAGGTAATTATTCTGTAAAGCTTGATGCAACTGAGCATGCTATTCCGGAAGGCTTGTATTATTGCCGGCTTACCGTTGGAAACTATTCAAAAGGAATCAAGATTCTTTGTTCCGGTTCAAACTAAATCTTTCATCCAATGAAACAAAAAATCTTCGTCATTTTCTTTTTCCTTGTTTTTCAGGTTCCGGCACAGAAACTGCTTCCGTTTCGGCTGACTGATACCGGACAAACCACCAGTTATACCGCAACTCAGGGTGAAGATGCAGACCTTGTCATTAATCCAATGTCGTTTACCGATAACGGCGACGGAACCATTACCGACAACAATACCGGCCTGATGTGGCAAAAAACCGATGGCGGTGAAATGACTTTTGAAGCAACTTCGAACTATTGTAAAAACCTGACTTTGGGTGGATTCACCGATTGGCGGCTTCCGACCGGAATCGAATTGTTCAGCCTGAACGATTTTGATCGGATTAATCCGGCTCTGAATACGATCTACTTCCCGGAAACTGCCGCCGAATACTGGTGGACCAGCGAAGTCTGTGCCGATGATGCAACAAAAATATGGGTGGTGAATGCCGGAGGTGGAATTGGCGCACATCCCAAAACCGAGACCGTGAGTGCAGGAGGAATCAAACATTTTCATGTGAGGGCAGTTCGAAATGCACAAACCTCAACATTTTCAGTTTCCCATTTTACCGACAATGGGAATGGAACGATTACCGATAATTACACCGGATTAACCTGGCAGAAAATCCAGTCTGCCAACCTGATGACATGGGAGGAAGCACTCACCTATTGCAAAACAGTAACATTGGCAAACAAATCAGACTGGCGTTTGCCCAATATCAAAGAACTTCAATCGTTGAATGATCCCACACTTTCAAAACCATCCTTTAATAAAACCTATTTCCCGAATATGATTTCAGGAAATTACTGGTCGTCTACTTCCCTGTACATGACTCCCGCAAAAGCCTGGGATTTAAATGTGGATTACGGCATTGTTTCGCAGAGCGATAAAACACTTCAGGAAAATGTAATTCTGGTCAGGGGGGGATTGGACAATAGTAATCTGAATCTAAATGAAGCTTTGATTCCCGGCGGGGAATTCGAAATGGGCGATCATTTCGGTTTTGTGGACCCCAGTCACCCGAGCGATGAACTTCCGATACATCAGGTGAAAGTCAGTTCATACTATTGTTCGAAAACAGAAACCACTAACCAGCAATACCTTGCATTTCTAAATGTTTCGCTGCTGAAAGGTATCGTCGAAGTAAAAAACAACATCGTTTACCTTTCCGGAACGACTGACGTCATTTGCTACACCCATCAATACGCCGCATATTACAGCATTTCGTACGATGGAAAGTTATTCTCAATGGCCGATTTCCGCGGAAATCACCCGATGGTTGGCG
>JBAWZG010000415.1:0-2608 GCA_037143155.1 Bacteroidia bacterium | reverse complement strand
GAGATTGATGCAGCAGTTCAGGAAAAAATTGAACTGTTTACACTTACCAATCCGAAAGAAATATTGACTGAGAATGGAAAAGTTACGGGAGTACACTGTGTACGCATGAAATTAGGAACATTCGATTCAAGCGGCCGCCGGAAACCTGTTGAAAGCGATGAATCGTTCATCATGGAAGCCGACCAAATCATTGTCGCTACCGGACAAACGCTCGATGTTGAAAGAATAACCAATGGCGTCCAACTTGATTTAGCTGGAAAGTCCCAGATTAAATGTGACAAACAAACCGGTCAAACCTCTGAGCCTTGGATTTTCACAGGAGGTGATGCAGCGACTGGTCCATCGTCGGTTATCGAAGCAGTGGCAGGTGGCGAAAGGGCCGCAGTAGGAATTGACCTTTTTCTTTCCGGAGATAAACATGATTTCTGGCGCAAGGAAAAACATAACGACAGCTTTTTCGATCCTGAAGCTGATCCTGCCAAATACCCGCGAACTCACATGGTGATGCTGAGTGCCAACCGGCGCATGCACAACTTCGACGAAGTGGAATTAGTCTGGCCCGAAGGCGAAGCCATCCGGCAGGCAAGAAGATGCCTCAGATGCGACTATGGAAGTAAATAGAAAGCCCCTCCCAACCTCCCCGAAGGGGAGGAGAAAAAAAACAATCGAATTTCAGGTTAACAAATCATGGCTCCAGAATCAAAAAGTCCCCCTTCGGGGGATTTAGGGGGCTTTAAAATTTCAAAAATGACAACAGTATATATCAACAAACAAGCGGTAGAAATCAGTGAAGGCAGCACCATTTTTGATGCGGCGGTAAAGGCTGGGATCAGGATTCCAACACTTTGCCATGTCGAAAATCAATTTCCAAAAGGGGCATGCAGGGTTTGTATGGTCGATGTTGAAGGTGCCCGGAATATGGTAGCTTCCTGCACCACACCTGCTCTTGAAGGAATGAAAATCACGACCAACTCAAAAAATGTTCGTGAAGCACGAAAATTCGTGGTTGAACTGCTCATTTCAGAACATTGCGGAGAGTGCAAAACCTGTGTGCGGAATGAGGATTGTGAATTGCAACAGTTGGCTACCGAAATGGGTATCATGGAAATTGCTTTCCCGGGCGAAACACTAAAAACATTTATCGACGACAGCACTCCTGCCCTGGTGCGCGATTCGGGTAAATGCATCAAATGCCGCCGCTGTATGACCGTTTGCAACGAAATACAAGGAGTAGGATCACTTTTTGCCCAGGGACGTGGATTTGAATCGAAAATTGGTCCTGCTTTCGATCAGCATCTCGATGGTGTTGTATGTGTGCAGTGCGGGCAATGTGCTGCCATTTGTCCTGTTGGTGCAATAACCGAAAAAGAACATATCGACTTCGTTTGGGAAGCAATCGAAGATCCGAAAAAATTTGTAGTCGTACAGACAGCTCCTGCCATCCGGGCAGCTTTGGGCGAGTGTTTCGGATACGAACCCGGAACAAGGGTAACCGGCAAAATGGTTTCTGCACTTCGGCTGCTTGGCTTCGACCGGGTGTTCGACACCAATTTCACGGCCGACCTCACCATTATGGAAGAAGGAACCGAACTGCTCACCCGGCTTAAAAAAGCTCTGATCGACAAACAACAGGTTGCCCTTCCGCAATTTACTTCCTGCTCTCCAGGTTGGATTAAATATGCAGAATATTTCTATCCTGAAATTCTCGACAACATTTCTTCCTGCAAATCGCCGCAGCAAATGTTTGGCGCAGTAGCCAAAACCTACTATGCAAAAAAAGCAGGGGTTGATCCAAAAGATATTGTGGTAGTTTCAGTGATGCCATGTACCGCCAAAAAATTTGAATGCCAACGTCCGGAAATGAACGACAGCGGATTTCAGGATGTTGATTATGTATTGACAACCCGGGAATTGGCACGCATGATCAAGCAATCGGGCATCGAATTCAAATTGCTGGAAGATGGCGAAATGGATTCACCAATGGGAAACGGTTCAGGAGCAGCTGATATTTTTGCCAATACGGGCGGTGTGATGGAAGCTGCTTTACGCACGGCATACCAGATTGTAACAGGACGCGAATTACCTGTTGCCAACTTACATCTTCAACCAGTTGCAGGTTTGGAAGGAGTGAAAAAAGCATCGCTGAAGATCGAAGGATGTCTGCCTGCCTGGAGTTTCCTTGAAGGTGTGGAGCTAAAAGTTGGGGTGGCTCATGGATTGGGAAATGCGAAGAAAATTATTGAAGCCATGCGAGCCGGCGAGGAGTTTCATTTTATCGAAGTCATGACTTGTCCGGGAGGATGTATCGGCGGTGGCGGACAACCTCGATTTACCACCAATGAAATCCGAAACAAACGAATTGGAGCTATTTACGCTGAAGATGAAGGAAAACAATTGCGGAAGTCGCATGAAAATCCTGAGATTATCCAAATCTATGAAGAGTTTCTGAAACAGCCACTCAGCCATTTGTCACACGAATTACTCCATACCAAGTATTTCGACCGGAATTAAAAAGTCAAAGTGTGCCTTTGCGAATAGCAAATCCGTTGAAAAAAGAAACTAATCAGGAGCTACAAGCAATTGCGGCTCCTTAATTTTTAGGTCTAAA
>JBAWZG010000414.1:0-2609 GCA_037143155.1 Bacteroidia bacterium | reverse complement strand
ATTTCGAGTGGCGAATCGAAATTATTGGTAAAGAGCTGACCGGTTCCCAGTCCCTGCTCTGCTTTGGCTTTCTTATGAAAAGCCCATTGTGCAATGGCATTCAGCCCGATGTTCGATTCGAGAGCAGAGGTAATCCACCAGCCTGTTCCAGCTTTATCAGCCTGCTCAATCCATTTTTCGCATCCGGAGAATCCCCCATGCAAACTGGGTTTTAAAATCAGGAATGCCGGACGAATGGTTTCCAGCAATTTCTGCATTTCGCTACGGCTTGAAATACCAATCAGTTCTTCGTCGAGTCCGATTGGAACCGGCGATTTCCGGCACAATTCAGCCATTTCGTTCCATCGTCCGGCTTCGATCGGTTGTTCAATCGAATGAATTTGCAAATCAGACAGTCGTTTCAGGTTTTCCAATGCCGACTTAAATGTATATGCGCCGTTGGCATCAACCCGGAGCGTGATCTCTTTCGGTGAAAACTCACTGCGAATGGCTTTCAGGAGCTCAAATTCGGTTTCAAAATCCAACGCCCCGATTTTCATTTTGATGCATTTGAACCCAGAATCGAGTTTGGTTCGAATCTGCTGCTTCATAAATTCAGGTGTTCCCATCCAAATCAGTCCGTTGATCGGAATTCCCTTTTCTCCAAGAGTGAAAGCTGAAGGAAAAAGAATCCGATTGCCCTCGTTCTTTAAATCGATCAGAGCGGTTTCGAGTCCGAACCGGATCGAAGGCCATTCCCGCAATTCTTCAGGGAACTGAGTAAAAAAGCCAATTTCCTCAGAAACCTGAAGAAGCTTTGCGCTCATTTTTTTCGGGCTTTCTATGCTCAAATCTGGCAACGGCGCACATTCGCCAATTCCGGTATTTATTCCGTCGTTTAAAAAAATGAACCACGAATCGCGTGTGGTGTAAATTCCACGTGAGGTTCCGGAAGCTTGTCGGAAATTGAGTGTATATTTTTTGAAAGAAGCCTTCAATGAATTATAAATTATTAATTACTAATTATGAGTGAATTAACCCATTGCATCTGGAACAACTTCAACTTTAAGTTGATCGGTGCATTCCTCTATCAATTTCCTGATGCTTTTCCGGAAGACCGGATGAACCAAATCAGGTGCCATTTCGCACAGCGGTATCAGGGCAAATTTTCGGTCCTGAAGCCGTGGATGCGGAATGATCAGATTATGCTGATTGATCACCTCATTTCCATAGAAGAGAATATCAATATCAATTATCCTCGAATTGTATGGACTGGATTTTCTTATCCGACCCATTTCTATTTCGGTTTGCTGTGTATTCAAAAGAACTTCTTCCGGAGAAAGCTTGGTTGTGATTTCGAGTACCTGATTCCAAAACAAATCAGACGATTCAAAACCCCAGGGTTCGGTTTCATAAACGGACGATTGTGCGGTGATTTTTCCCAATCGTTTATTCAATTTGTCACGTGCTTCAGAAAATATTCTGGATTTATCTCCAAGATTTCCACCTAACAGGATATAAAGTCTGATCATAACAACAGGAAATATGTAACAAAAACACTAATTTCGTACAAATCTATCGTACATTTCAATCGAAACAAACAAATTCAATTAAAATACAGATGAAACAATTTTTCAAATTTACCCTGGCATCCATCCTTGGTGTGATAATAGCCGGTTTGTTACTGATTTTTATTACCATCGGAGTCATTTCTGCCATGGTTTCAGTTTCTGATGAGCCTGAACAAATCTCAGGAAATAGTGTATTATTCCTGAAGTTCAATCACCAGATTGTCGACCGTGCCACGAAAAATCCGCTGGAAGGACTGGATTTTGGAATATTTCAGGGAAATAAAAAAGTGGGGTTAAATGATATTCTCAGCTGCATCAAAAAAGCCAAAACGGACGACAACATCAGAGGCATTTACCTCAATCCAACCGATATTGAAGCCGGAATGGCAACGGTTGAGGAGATCCGGTCGGCACTGAAGGATTTCAAAACCTCGGGAAAATTCATCTACGCATACGGCGATGTCATACTTACCCAAAAAGCTTACTACTTAGTTACCGTAGCCGATTCGCTGATGCTGAATCCTCAGGGATTGATTGATTTCAGAGGTTTGGGTGGCGAACGTACTTTCTACAAAAAAGGTCTGGAAAAACTGGGTGTTGAAGTACAAATTATCCGACATGGAAAATTCAAATCGGCCGTTGAACCATATCTTTTGGATAAAATGAGCCCTGAAAACCGGCTTCAGACCGAAACTTATCTGAAAAGCATCTGGCATGAAATGCTGACTGAAATTTCGGCTTCACGCAAGATGGGTTTTGATGAACTTAACGACATTGCAGATATGGTTGCAACCTTCCGGAAAGCCGATTTTGCAAAGCAGAAAAACCTGGTTGACAGGCTAAAATACAAGGATCAGGTGATTGACGACCTGAAAAAGCTGACCGGTACGCGCGAAAAGGATGATGTAAAAGCAATTGATATTTTCAAATACATTAAAGTTCCTGAACAACGGGTACAAAAAGGTGGCATGGTACGGAACAAAATTGCAGTAATTTATGCATCCGGAGGAATTGATACCGGCATGTCGGATCAGGATATCAATTCTGAAGATCTTTCAA
>JBAWZG010000413.1:0-2609 GCA_037143155.1 Bacteroidia bacterium | reverse complement strand
GTAAGCAATCGGTAAACCCCGTCTTGTTTTCATAGAAAATCAGCATCCAGCTTTCAGAGGTTCTCTAAAATGTTCGGAGAACTTTGATAGGCACAGGAGACGGAGTTGTTT
This sequence comes from Bacteroidia bacterium, assembly GCA_037143155.1. Taxonomy (GTDB): domain Bacteria; phylum Bacteroidota; class Bacteroidia; order Bacteroidales; family Prolixibacteraceae; genus Aquipluma. Next base: position 2,498 of record JBAWZG010000413.1, on the reverse strand, counting down.
CAACTTTGGTTTTGAAGTTTAAAATTGTGAGGAAGCAGTTCGGCTAAATCCTTGCTGTAATCGGTATCGTACCTGTGGATATTGTTCAGGAAGTATACAAGCCAGTCGCGGAAGTTTACTTCTTGCGCCTTGCAGCATCCCAGCATGGAATACATGATTGCTGCATTTTCTGCCGCGTCATGATTTCCACAGAACAACCAGTTCTTCCGACCCAATGCTATTGGACGGATTGCATTTTCGCCAAGATTGTTGTCAATTTTATATCGGCCATCCAGGTGGTAGCGGGTCAGCTTGGGGAAGATTTTGTAAGTGTACATGATGGCTTTGCCTATGCGTCCTTTAGGCAAAACCTGAGGATGCTCATTCACTAACCATTTTTCGAAGGCTGCCATGATGGGATAAGACAACCTAGAACGCAGATCAGCCCGCTGGTCATAAGATAGTTGCTCCTGGTCGGCGCGCCTTTCCACATCATAAAGCAGGCCGATTTGCTCCAGGGCATACGAAGCCCGCACTTTGTCTTCCTTTAAAGCTTCTTCAAAGTACCGGCGCGCGTGAGCCCAGCACCCAATGGGCAAAACGCCCTTTTTGTGTTCGTAAATATCGTAAACAGCATAGCCATCGGATTGGATCACTCCCTGATAATCTTTAAACAATTGCAGTGCGACTTTTTGTGCCCGGGAACCTTGATCGTAATGAAACAAAACCAGATTCCCCATAACCGCCCTTATCATCCAGATGTACCCTTTTATTGTGGTGTGTTTTTCATTGTTTATTATCGGGATGGTCGTTTCATCACTCTGGATATAGTCTGAAGCCAGGATCAGTTCCTTTAACCTATAGTAAGTTGGTCTTAACAGATCAGCCACATCCTGGAACCAGCCGTTAATGGTGGCAGGGGCAATGGATATACCCTGTTGTTTAAACATTTCGATCTGGCGGTAGAAAGGAAGGTGATTCACGTATTTGTCGATGATAATATCGGCCAAAACAGTTGCACCTGCATAGCTTTTAGCTATCGGAAGTGCGGGCATGGGAGCGGTAACGACTTGCGTTTGCACATCCTGAGTTTTGTCCTTCAACGCGTATTTATGGCGGATGATCCGGCGCACGTACCATTTGGCCGATTCGCGTTCCAGTACTTCGGTAATTTCGGGAGCGAGTTCGGTCCAGTTTTCCAGATTAATGTGTTCAGGATAAATGTGGGTTTCTTCTCTTGGAAGGCTTTCAGGAAGCGGTTTGCGTACAGGGTGTTTTTTGTCTTTCACCTCTATAACACGAACCTTCTTGTACTGTTCGATCTCCTCTTTGGCACTGGTGGCAAGTTCTTTTTCCTCCGGAAGCAAATCAAGACCATCAAAATCGAGCTTCCGTTGCAGGGGATCTTCATTAATGTACCGTTCGCTGGATTTGCCCCATATCTTTCGCTGGAGGTACTCAATCTGTTGCTCTAGCTTGGTGATGGTGCTGTCTTTTTGGCCAATCAGTTGTTGGTAAGAAACTCTTTCTCTTTCGAAGTTTTCAAAGCTGGAAAGTTGGCTTTTTAATCGGGAGGTTTCCCGAAAAAGTTCATCGCGATCCTCCAGAATTTGTTGTAAAAAAGCCTCTTGTTCAATTGCCATTTCTCTTCGTTTTTGATGACTCGAAGATACTAAATATCAATCGAATAACCAAATGAAAAGTCAAATAAAACCTACTATTTTGAAGGTTTTTCCCATCTTTTTTTATGCTTTTTTCCATCCGGCGAGATACCTTGTACCATCATCATCAGATCCTGCCAACTGGTTTGAAACGTGTTGGTATTTTCATCAAAAACAGGCAGTTTGAAACACCCCCGTTCCAGTTTCATATGATAGATCACCAAACCACCGCATTCCAAATGCAGGATTTTTATGCTGGTGCACGAGCGGTTGATAAAGATGTAAACGTCACCATCCTGTACGTTGCGACCCATTTGGTTGGTCACCATCCCGCTCAGGGTGTAAAAACTCCGGCGCATATCCGTTGGATACGAATACAGATAATACCGCATTGATGATGTGAGGCTGAACATCCTACCGGCGCGTTAAAACCAACAATGACCGTAAGATCTGGGCGTCTGGCAAACCGTTCAGTTTTACATGAACTCCGTTAGGATAGCTTATCTCACAGGATATGGTTTGGGTAGTGGCTTCAGGAGTTGAATAGCTTGCCGGCTGTTGTTGCACCGGGATTGCAACCCGCGATGACCGGGCTTGCCCAATATTTTCAAAAACCACCGGAACAAATCCGCGCTTCGGTGGCAACTGGTCTTTCAACTTGTTTTGCCAATAATAGAACTTGGCCTCATTCATCTGCCGGTTGGCACAAAAATCACGAATGGTCAAGCCCGATGCCATAAACTCGTCATAGATGGCCCGGAATTTTTTCTCGTTATACATGTCGTTTGTCTTTGAAGTAAAAAGCAAACTTAAAGACTCACATGCAAAATTAGAATACGCACTTCAGCGAATGGTTAC
>JBAWZG010000412.1:0-2613 GCA_037143155.1 Bacteroidia bacterium | reverse complement strand
TTTCAGGATTGCACAGGATACGAATTTCAATTCTACTGACTTTCTTTGGTAATCAACCTTTATTAAACTGATAGAATGAACAAACGATATTTTTTAGCCTTTGATCTTGGCGCCTCAAGTGGCCGGGCTATGCTTGGAACTTTAGTAAACGACAGTCTTGAACTGACCGAAATACATCGTTTTGCAAATCAAATGCAGCAGATTAACGGGCATTTTTTTTGGAATATTTTCAGTTTGTTTAATGAATTAAAAACCGGATTGAAAAAGTGCATCAAAGAATTCGGAATTCAGCCCGAATCGATAGGTATCGATACCTGGGGCGTCGATTTTGTGCACCTGAATAAAGAAGGATTAATTCTTTCTCTTCCTTTTGCTTACCGCGACTCGCGCACAGATTCATCCATGGAAGATCTTTTTCAGGTTGTTCCCCGTGAAGAAGTTTATTCGCAAACGGGCATTCAGTTTATGCAGTTCAACAGCATATTCCAGTTGTTTTCGATGGTCAAAGATGAATCTTCGTTGCTCGAAATTACCGATTCCATTCTTTTTATGCCGGATGCGCTGAATTACCTGTTTTCAGGAATAAAAAAGAGTGAATTCTCGATTGCGAGCACCAGCCAGATGATTCTTCCGGGAACCTGCAACTGGAATATGGAACTGATTGAAAAGGCGGGAATCCCTTCCGGAATCCTCCGGGAGATTATTTTGCCAGGTACCATTCTTGGACCGATTCAAAAAGAAGTTGCAACTGAAACGGGAAGTATTCCAATTCCGGTAATTGCGGTGGCTGGTCACGATACCGGATCGGCGATAGTTTCGGTTCCCAGCGTTCTGAACAACTTTGCATACATCAGCTCCGGAACCTGGTCGTTAATGGGAATTGAAAGCCCGAAACCCATTATTTCAGATCAAACGCTTCAATTAAATTTTACCAACGAAGGAGGTGTGGAAGGTACAACCCGTTTCCTGAAAAACATCATGGGAATGTGGTTGATACAGGAAACACAGCGCATTTGGGAAGAACAAGGCACGAAATACACCTGGCCTGAAATGGTTCAGCTGGCCCGTAATTCTCAACCGTTCAAATTCCTGATTAACCCGGATGATTTGATGTTTCTGAACCCAAGAGATATGACTCAGGCCGTGAGGGATTTTTGTTACCAAACGGCACAGGGAACTCCGCAAACACATGGCGAAACAATTCGTTGCATTTACGACAGCCTGGCTTTAAAATACCGTTATACTCTGGATCAAATCCGTGAAGTATCGGATCAGCCCATTGATGTTATTCATATTATTGGCGGAGGTGCCAGTAATCATTTTTTAAATCAACTTACCGCCGATGCAACCGGACTTTGGGTTATTGCAGGTCCGACGGAGGCTACAGCCATAGGAAATATCATGGTTCAGGCAAAAGCACTTGGATATGCAGGTTCATTATCAGAAATCCGGAAAATAGTAGCAGATTCCTTTGAATTAGTGAGGTTTGTTCCTTCCGCCGAACTGGATTGGGAAGAAGCCTTCAGCAGATTTTTGGGAATATTGAATTAAAAAGCCCAATGCAGTGTGGCACCTCGCATTTCGGCAAATTCCAAATGTTGCTCTTTGTAGATGAAGTTAATCGGAAAGATCTCATAATAGCGGACATTCTGGTTATTTAACCTGGCGGGCTTCCATTCTCCTTTTAAGTTAGCGAACGATTGAAATGCAACCGTATTGATTGTTGGAACTATTCCCTTAAGAATTCTGATTCCATCAATTTTTCCGTCTTCCATAACCACAAAGCTTACGACAATACTTCCGGAGACTGAAGCCAGGTCAATTCCGGCATCTATAAATCCTTTTCGTAAATACTGGTGCAAAGCTTCATTACCCGGTTTATACATTGGTTCTTCGTCAACTGAATAGTAGATGTTATCGATGTATTTTTCCCCGGTTTCATTCCAGTTCTGGTTAGAAATCAGTTCGTTGTTCCGGTATTCTGAAATGGATTCTTTCCGTCCGTTTTTATAGTATTCAGTAAGCTGACCATCGATAGACAGTGGGATCTTCGCAGTGGTATAACCTTCACGGACGAGGTGCTTTTTATGGAAGTCTTTAAAATGAAAAGTTCCGTTGGCTAAAGATTTGAAAATGCGGTAGCTTTTTTTTATTTCACTTTTACTGCTTCCCTTAATTCGGAAGGTTGAATCATTAATGCTCTTAAACTGTTCGGTATAGATTTTTTTCCACTTGGAATCATTGAGCTGAAATGATTCCACGGTAGTTTTCTTTGCAGAACTGACTTTGATTTTCTGCATCATATCGGCATTTTTCACATCAGTTAGCTTACCGTTTTTGCCAATGTAAATGACGGATTCCTTCTGTGAATAGACTGAGGATGAAGAAAAAAGAAAAAGGAAAAAGAAAATCGAAGCAGTAAATGCAGAAATATATTTTTCGGGTTTCATCTGTCTGTGAGTTTGGTTTACTGAGTTGTAAATATAACGATAGTTATCTGGTTTGCTCAAAAAGTTGTAAATACAAATCGTTCGAAAGATGTCAAATTTAATGCATGATCATATTATCTATAAATGGTTGGGAATAAAAAAACCTTACCAATTTCTCAGCAAG
>JBAWZG010000411.1:0-2617 GCA_037143155.1 Bacteroidia bacterium | reverse complement strand
TTACCCATATCCGATGGATTTCGAGAATGATTTCCCAGGCATGCTCATTCTGTGCGAAGAATCCTTCTTCCTCGTCAAATATTTCTACTGTTCCAAGTGAGGTATTTATCACTCCACAGCTATATTTTCCACTGATCCAACTTTCGTTAAGTGTAATTTCCATGATAAAATGCTCATGCCTTTGAGTCTTTTTAGGGTATCAAGCTCACCCGGTTTATTAGTAAAAGATTAGTTCAGGATAATTGTGCTCCTGCGTTTTGGGCAATTTATGGTACAACTCGTTGTAACATTCGCCAAGTTCGAAAAGGTGCGGATGCTCACTCAACGGATCATCAGATTCCAAATAAGGACCTAAGACCCATAGCAGGGAATCCATCAGCCTTTGATATTCATTCAATGTCAGTTCAACTGTTTCCATGATTAATCCTCCGAAGGTTTCATGATGAAAATGGCCGGTGAGGGATCGTCAAAATCCTGTGCCTGAATGACCGATTTGAGTGTGACCAGACGCATATTCCGGTCACCATCCAGGTCAGGATCCAGTTTTTCATTGGGTTCCCAATCGCCTTTGTCGGCAAGTACCACGTTCAGTTTATACATTAAAGTTGCCTTGGTACATGCTCTGGCGGCAAACATGAACATGAAAAGTACGTCCCAAAGCCTTCCGTCCAGATCCTGAACTCCCTCAAAACCATCGGGCAGTTCCACGTATTTATCCCAAACTGCACGGGTCAGATAAACCGGATACTTAATACCTGCCTCCTTTGAAATCTTCTCATCGACACGGACTAAAAATCCATCTTCAACAGCCTGTCTGGTGCTGTAAGTGTCGATTACATCCCAATCTGAAAAATCACTCATTTTGTTTCACCGATGCCTTTCGGATTTTTATTGGCATCCTTCGATTTCCCCTTCGATAAACTCAGGGAACGCTCAGGACTGGTCTGGCTCGCCTGTTAATTTGAACCCTAACCAGATTGAGCAGTCCGGATTCTTGTCAAGGGCCACTTCGACACGCTACGCTGCTCAGTGACCGATCGAAGAGAGCTTGTATACCCTTGACTTTTCCGGAATGCGCAAATAACTTTGGTTCTAATTGATAGAAGAAAAGCTCTCTAAGTGGTCTGTTAAACCTGAGAATTATGAAAAAAAGGATACAAAAAACCCGAAAGCCATTTATAGGTTTCGGGTTCAAAATCAATCAATAAGAACTATTTCAAGGATCTTTCAGATCTTGTTCTTCAGGTTTAGTTTCTTTCTCCAGGCGCAATTCACGCCTTGCTGCACGACGGGCAAGTCGTTTCTCTTTTCTCGTTGGGATTTCCGGAAGCAATGAAGTGTCCAGCGAATTACATTCACCCCGTTGTTTTATTTTTCCGATCTTCTGGGTTTGCTCAGCTACAAAAGTGTCAGCAGCAACATTTAAAACGGTTGGTTTTTCGATCAGTTTAATGGCAGCAACCATTCCTGCAGCTATACCTGCAAAAAGGAAAGCCAGGAATTTCCAGATATTTGAGAAAAAGATTTTCATAGTAAAAAAGGTTAAGAGTTAACAGCCCGGTCTATCCAGCCAAAGAAATACTTTCGGCTATCGGGCCTTTTCTTGCAAATGGCAATGTATTTACGGCATTTTTCAACTGTAAATGCAGCGATGAAATGATCTGGCTGAAAGCTGTTAATCGCCTGAATCGTTTTGGGTCCAATCACTCCGTCACAATTGGCACCAACTACCTGCTGGGCCAGACCAATACTGGTTGATACACCTGAATTAACTGCAAAATCAAAAATCGAATGAGCAACTTCCTGATCATTAATCTGATCACCACCAATCTTATCCCAAAAAACAACCTTATAAAATCGTTGAATTTCAGTCTGGAGATTTTGGTTACTATCCAGTGAAATAGGAAAATTCGGCTGTTTCTTCATCGCATCAACGATAATCCAGCCAATCCAGTCCGGTTGTTTCTTTCGGGCTATCCCTTTGTAGGTTTCACCTCCCGGATCCTGTGGGTCATTCACGTAGCCACCTTCATTGGCTAAAATCAATCGGTATGCTTTATTAAAATCTGCCATGGCTATTGAATTTTAGTTTTCAATTCGGTGATAGCAATCCCATGTTCCTGAAGTTTTGCGGAATGGGCATTTAATCTGGAAGTGACCACAGAATGGGTTACTGAGCAGTTTGTTGAAGCATTATCCTGATCATTTTTCAGCAGCTTGACTGTTACATTCAGGCTATTCACTGCCGTTACCAGCAGTTCGATAACCTTGATGTGTTTTTGCAGAAAGAAGCCAATAATGCCAAGCAGAAACACGATCAGTGTGCCGGAAACAGCCAATAAAAGTTTGTAGATTTCAGATTCCATAGAGTTTTTGATTTCAAACCTAAGGGAAACAGAATACCAACCAAAGGACAACAAGGAAGCCTCCCCTAAATCCCCTCCACAAGAGGGGACTTAAAAATAGCGTTGAATGAAAGTTTCTGATATTTGAATCGATTACGATCGTATCCGTTTTTTAAGCCCTCCCCCTGTGGGGAGGGTTTGGGTGGGGCTGTTGTTTTAAACTTTAAAACCCTTTACCTGTGTAACTCCAATCCTATCAATAAAGAGTTCGC
>JBAWZG010000410.1:0-2640 GCA_037143155.1 Bacteroidia bacterium | reverse complement strand
CAAGAATGACGCCAGGTGGTCCTGACGAGGTGGTGGCTATTGTACGCAATATTACAGAACAAAAGCAGGCGGCTTTGGAAATCAAGCTCAAAAATGAAGAGTTACAAAAAGTGAACTCGGAAAAAGACAAGTTCTTTTCAGTTATAGCCCACGACCTGCTGAATTCTTTTCAATCGTTGCTGGGCTTCTCGTCAGCAATGGGAGAAGATTTGCTAAGTCTTCCATTAGAGAAGATTCAGAAAATTGCCATTAATATGCGCAAATCGGCAAACACCTTGTTCTATCTGCTCGAAAATCTGCTGGATTGGTCGCAGATGCAGCGGGGAATTATCGGGTTTAAACCCAAATCCCTGAAATTAGCGAGGACCATTTCAGAAATTATTGATCTAACCCGGACCATAGCCGATAAAAAAATGATCGTAATCAGTCAGTTTATTCCTGAAGAATTCATTGTTTTGGCCGACAGGCAAATGTTCGAAAGCCTGATGCGTAATTTAATTTTCAACGCGGTAAAATTTACTCCAAACGGAGGGCAGGTTACCGTTACGGCAATTTCCATTCCCGATAAACTAATCGAAATATCGGTATCGGATACAGGTATCGGAATGGATCAAATCCTCATCGGCAATCTGTTCAAACTTGACCCGCAGGCAAACCGAAAAGGAACTGAAGGTGAGCCGAGTACTGGTCTTGGATTGATCATCTGTAAAGATTTCATTGAAAAACACGGAGGTAAGTTAGTGGTGGAAAGTGAAGTAGGAAAAGGCAGTTCGTTCAGGTTTACCTTAAAAAATCAAGAGCCATGAATATAAAAAAAGGGAATAACTTATCCATGATAACTGCTCTGCGCAAAAAAGCAGAAGAATTGGTCAAAAAGAAACCTTTGAAAATGGATTCTAAACTATCTGAAGCCGAAACACTGAAACTCATCCACGAACTGGAAGTCCGGCAAATTGAACTAGAACTGCAGAATGAGGAACTCAAACTTGCAGAAAAAAAACTCAGGGACAACTTGTTAATGCAGCAGACTATCATTCAGACCGCCATGGACGGCTTCTGGTTAACCGATATGCAGGGAAACCTGCTCGAGGTGAATGAAACCTATTGCCGGATGAGCGGATACAGCACAGAAGAACTTTTGAGCATGAATATAGCCGATCTGGTATTTAATACCTCGTCCGAAGATATGGCTTTGCATATCCAAAAAGTAATGGCCCAGGGTGAAGATCGATTTGAATACAATCAACGCCGAAAGGACGGGAGCAGTTTTCATGTCACGATCAATATGCAGTATCAACATCTTGGAGGCGGATTTATGGTGGCATTTCTTCAGGACATTACCCAGCGTAAACAAGACGAAAATCATTTCAAACTCCTGATCAGGGCTATTGAGCAATGCCCGGTTTCGATCGTAATTACCGATAAAAACGCCAACATTGAATATGTCAATCCAAAATTTACGGAAGCAACCGGATATTCCTTCGATGAAGTAATCAGTGAAAATGCCCGGATACTTCAATCAGGCAAGCAAAGCCAGCAATTTTATGAAGAATTCTGGAATACCATACTGACAGGAAATGAATGGAAGGGCGAGTTTCAAAACAAAAAGAAGAATGGTGAATTCTTTTGGGAATATTCAACCATTTCGTCCATTGTGAACGATTCCGGAAATATTACCCATTTCATAGCGGTGAAAGAAGAAATTACCGAACGGAAGAAAATAATCGTTGAATTAGTCGAAGCCAAAGAAAAAGCCGAAGAAAGCGACCGCCTGAAATCATCTTTCCTGGCCAATATGAGCCACGAAATCCGTACACCCATGAACGGAATTCTGGGGTTCGCCGACCTGCTCAGAGAGCCTGGCCTATCGGGCCAACAGCAGGAGGATTACCTCTCCATTATCGAGAAGAGCGGGGCCCGAATGCTCAATATTATCAACGACATTGTTGACATTTCAAAAGTCGATTCGGGCCAGATGAAAGTGAAGCTTTCGGAAACAAATGTCAACGATCAGATTGATTTTGTTTCCAATTTTTTCAGAACTGAGGCTGAACAAAAAGGAATTCAGATTTTGGTTCAGAATACCCTGGCCAGGCAACAAATCATCCTGAAAACCGATAAGGAAAAACTTTCTGCCATTTTGGTTAACCTGATGAAAAATGCCATCAAATTCACGAAAAACGGTTCCATAGAAATTGGCTGTGGTGTCGTAGAGACGCACGGCCGTGCGTCTCTACACGATTCTGCGTCTATGTTGGAATTTTATGTGCGCGATACCGGTATCGGTATCCGGCCCGATCAGCAGATGTATATCTTTGACCGGTTCAGGCAGGGTTACGAAACCCTGAATAAAAGCTACGAAGGTGCCGGTTTGGGTTTGTCCATTTCGAAAGCATATGTCGAAATGATAGGCGGGAAAATCCGGGTCGAAAGCATAGCAGAAAAAGGTTCCACATTTTATTTTACGATTCCATACGAGCCATTATCTCAGGAGGATATTACCTTGAAACAGGTCCTTCCGCCTGATGCAGATACAACTTCAATTAAAAAGCTGAAAATACTCATTGTCGAAGACGATAAATTCTCCGAAATGCTCATTGAAAGGGCAGTTGAACTATTCAGTGAGAAAACTTTCAAAGC
>JBAWZG010000409.1:0-2660 GCA_037143155.1 Bacteroidia bacterium | reverse complement strand
CGTTTGTTCTTCCGGTAGTTTTCCCGGATAAGTTCAATTGACTTGGGGGTAAGGACTGAAACCCCACATAAATCCATTGCCCGTTTAAGTGTTCTGGAATCAACTCCCAGCTGCTGGGCTGCTTTGTTTCGGCTTACTTCCTGCTCTGTTGTCGGGTTAAGGGCCTTTCGAACTGATTCGGTTACCTCTCCCAAAAATTCATTAAGGGTGAATCCTTCAAGGATGATCTTTTTTTCCATGGTTTTGATTAATTGGTTCTGGTTACTCTTCAAAAAGTTGGTTTTCTTCAATACCTGCAATTTCAGCGATAATTCCCCTGTAAATTGGCTTTGGATTGCGGTGGATTTTACTTGTTGGGGGTGAAACCCAACTACGTACAGTGGGGTAAGTTACCCTGCACTTTTCCATAACTTCAGTAATGAATTTATTTTTTTCAATACTTTTACATAGATTTGTATAATACAAGTATAGCATATTAGATATTTATTGTATATTTGTGTGATTCAAAAATAAGCACATTGAATTATATCAGCAAATATATTGCTTAAATATTTTAAATTATTTATTATATGATTGATTTGAAAAGGTTTAGAGAAGAGAACAGAATTTACCAATCAGAGATTGCTAATGTGCTTGGGGTAGCCCAATCCTATGTATCTCAGATAGAAAACGGAAACCGCCCTCTGAATGACGATAAATTCAATACGCTACATAAGCGTTATGGAGATATTGTATTAAAATATAAGCATGGTATTTCGGTCAATAAGGTCCTTGAAAATGCTATTCGTTACTACGACATAGAAGCATCTGCCGGAAATACTTCCATGTTTGATCCCGGAAATAATTTGCCGTACAGAGAAATGATGGTGCCTGGGTATGGGGATTGTGATTTTGCTATTAACGTTTGGGGAGATAGTATGAGTCCATTAATAAGTAATGGCTCAATAATCATGTGCAAGGAATGGAAACAGAATTACATTGAGTTTGGCTCAATCTATTTGATTTTATCTTCAGAAAACCACCGAACGGTCAAATATATTCATCCTGGTAGTTCGGAAGAAACCTTGATCTGTAAAAGTGAAAACAAATACCATGAACCTTTCGAGATTCACAAGCAGGATATTATAAAGTTGTATTTAATAAAAGGTTGTATTGAACGGATAACCTAAACTATTCAATAGGTATCGGTTTAGTTTGACCCCACACATCGTAATCGGCAAGTTTTCTGCTAATTTGTTCAGGTGCTGCTTTGATGTACTTCAGAAATTCCCGTTCAGATTTATGGCCGGTAACCGCACGGATTACATGGGCTGGCACGTCCCGCATGAAAAGATTGGTGGCGAAAGATCTTCTGGCAGTATGGGAAGTAATCATTTCATACTTCATTTTGACATGAGTTATTCTTGTTCCGCCTTCGGTACGTGCAAACATTACTTTTTCTTTGATCCCGGCCAACCGGCCCAAGGTTTTAACATGATCATTTAATTTATTTCCGGATATGGTTTCCGGCCATCCATCGGCAATGATTTCGCTGACGATTCGGTGCAAGGGAATTAATAACCTGGGACCGTTTTTATTGGCGATTGCCTGTAGAAATTTACCGGAGGGGTCAACCTGTATTGCAGGATCGATATTCAGGTAGTTTTCACATCGAAGTCCGGTCCAACATCCAATGACAAATATTTTTCTGGCTCTATCCAGAGCCTTAACCCTTAGCCTTAGGGCCTGACTAAACTGTTTGTCAGACCAGTCAGGAACTTCGTCGTTAATGTATCGCTTGTAATCTTCCTTAAAATCGCCGGTTAATACCAGCTGTAGGTTATATATGTTTTCAACTTCCTGTTCGGAAAGATATACGTTATAGACCTCTTCATTTTTGCGTTTAAATTCGCGGAAATCTAAACAGGTATTGATTTTGTCTTTTGTGGCCTGAGTCATGATGCGCCTCAGGTTAGTGATTTGTTTGGAAACGTAGTTCTCGGCATACTGTTTATCCCGAAGATGCTTGACAAATTCCCGGTAGAACTGATCGGTTACTTCTTCAAATGCCAGCTTAGGACTGAATTCACGAAGCTTTCTTATTGTTGTCTGAATGTTTTTTGTTCTATCGTATCCAGATTCATCTTTTTTCTCTTGAAAGAATTGTTCACAGTAGGCAAAAAAAGAAGTTCTGACTGGCTTCTTCCTGTTCTTTAATGAATCCTCAATAATCTTTTCGAATTTCTTATTATCCAAAGCGAAAATGTCGAAGTTGTCAACTATTGACTCAACGACTTTTTTAATCTTGACTAATTTTTTGTTTGTCTCAATATCTTCATTGCTGTTCTCCCGAACTCGTTGTTTTTTTTGAAGCCAGTTGTCTCGATCAACGGTGATGCCTGGAAAGTATTTTAGATCGGCTCTTTTACCGTCTTTCATCTGGCGATAACGGAGGTAAACGGAGGTCGTTTTAAGGTAGAAACTAATGGACATTTTGTATCTGGGATTTGTGGGTCAATATTGGGTCAAATATACAAAAAATCCCAAATTGGGTCAAATATATTGATATATTTTGTATTGGTATTGATACACTGAACCCCCTTATTTTGCTGTATTAATACAGAAAACACCCCCTAAATTACATAGGTTTAATACATACTTCCGAGTACCAGCTGGGTCAC
>JBAWZG010000408.1:0-2670 GCA_037143155.1 Bacteroidia bacterium | reverse complement strand
TAAAAGGCAGCATTGGCTTTTTGGAAGATCTAAACAACGCGGCTATCCGCAGCATGGTTGAAGCTACCGGCCTTGATGTACTGGATGCTGTTCTTCGCGGAGTAATCAAAACCGTTCAGGAAGAAACACAGACCGCCATCATCTATTTTGTGTTTGAAACAGACAAATTCTATGGTGAGCTGGAAAACAAACTGCCGGGGCGCAATAAATGGGTAGATATCCTGAATATTTTTAACCTCGAAATGGAAGGACTGGTTCATGAGCTGATGCCCACCCTACTCGATGGCGAAAGCTTTTTCGAAGGAACTGTTCATCTGAATCTGCTGGAAGAAGTCATCAGTTCCGATATCCGGATTTGTAATTCGATGTAGGAAATTCTTTTAACAGGGATTCACCCTGTGCTCTTACCTACCGTCCTTTCAGGACTCTTAAGGAGCGAAGCTCCGACATGTGAAAGCATAGGACGAAATGTAATGAAGTCCTATGTTAAAACCAATATCTGAACCAAACATTAGATTTGAACACCCGGTTCCTTAAAATCAAGACTGCACAACCCACCAATCCAAATATTCGTTTCACGGTTTAAATTTTTACATTTGCAGCTATGATCGATCCTTCTACCATCGAGCGGATACTGGATGCAGCAAACATTTCGGATGTTGTTTCAGAGTTTGTTACCCTCAAAAAACGGGGCGTTAACCAGCTGGGATTGTGCCCTTTTCACAACGAAAAGACACCTTCGTTTACTGTTTCGCCCGCCAAAGGAATATTCAAATGTTTTGGTTGCGGAAAGGGTGGCAACTCGGTCAATTTTGTGATGGAACTCGAACAACTCAGCTATCCGGATGCTTTGCGTTGGTTAGCCAAAAAATTTCACATCGAAATTGAGGAAAAGGAAGAATCGCTGGAAGAAAAGCAACTGAAAGACGAGCGCGAAAGCATGATGATCGTTTCAGGATTTGCACAAAAATATTTCAGCCGGTATTTGCTGAAGGAAAACGAAGGCCGCACCATCGGACTGAGTTATCTGCGCGAACGCGGCATCCGCGACGACATCATCGCCAAATTTGAACTGGGTTTTTGTCCCGACGGAAAAGATATTTTTACTCAGGCTGCCCAGCGCGAAGGCTACAAAATGGATTTTCTGGAAAAAACCGGACTCACCATCAAACGTGAAGACTGGATTCGTGACCGTTTTGGCGGACGCGTGATGTTTCCGGTTCACAATGTGGCCGGACGGGTCATCGCATTCGGTGGACGAACGCTGACCAACGATAAAAAAGTAGCCAAATACCTCAACTCTCCCGAGTCTGAAATATATCACAAAGGCCGCACACTATACGGAATTTATCAGGCCAAACGCGACATTACAAGACTCGACAAATGTTTCCTGGTTGAAGGATATACCGATGTGCTGTCGTTTCATCAGGCAGGAATCGAAAATGTGGTGGCATCGTCAGGAACATCGCTCACCATCGACCAGATCAGGCTGATCAGGCGTTTTACACCAAATATTACCATCGTTTATGATGGCGACGATGCCGGAATAAAAGCTTCGCTCCGTGGAATCGACATGGTCCTGGAAGAAGGCATCAACGTAAAAGTTCTGCCATTGCCACGCGGCGAAGATCCCGATTCGTTTGCCCGTTCGATGAGCGCCGGCGAGTTGACCGAATACATCAAAAAGAACGAAACCGACTTTATCAAGTTCAAAACACAACTCCTGATGGGAAGCGTTGAGAACGATCCGGTTTCGAAAGCCCGGCTGATTAACGAAATTGTCCGGTCGATTTCGGTAATTCCCGATACCATTACCAGAACCATATACATCAAGGAATGCAGCCGCTTGATGGACGTTCAGGAAGCAGTGTTGTACTCCGAAATCCGGAAAATTCAGAACAAACAATCGGAAGATCACACGAGAAAAGAACTGCAGGAAATCCAGGTTCAGGCCTTAAAACCGGCACCTCCGGTTGCAGAAAGGAAAACGGCCAATCCGTTTGAAACTGAAGAACGGGAAATCATCCGGATTCTTCTGAAACATTTCCATAATGAAGCCTTTGAATTTGAAGATGAAGAAACACATCAGGTGAATAAATATTCCGTTGGATCCTATGTTCTGAATGACTTGCAAAACGACGGACTGGTTTCGGTTAATCATTGGGTCAGGGAAATTTTGCAGACCATGGAAGAAAACCTGGATAACAAGGATTTTGACCCGATTAAATATTTTACCCAGCATCCCGATTCTGAAATCAGCCAGTATGCCAGTAACCTGTTGTCTGAAAAACATATTCAAAGCAAACGCTGGAGCCGGGGTGGCGCTTTTGTTGAAAGTGAAAGCGAATTGTTATACCTGCTGGTCCCGAAACTGGTTCAGGAATACAAACTGAAAAATGTAAAGCTGTTGCTGAAGAAACTCGAACAACAGATCAGCGAAACCAGCAAAAACAACGAAACCGAGAAGATGATGGAACACCTCAACCAGTACCAAAACCTGAAAAAAGTGATGACGCAACTTTCGGGAGAGGGATTGGGATTCAGGACGATAAGCTGAAGGAAGTTATGAGTTATGAATTTAGTTCAGGCTTTTCGTGTTTGGAAAAAAGGTACAGCGGATAGAAAAACGAGAAGAAAGTAATGGCATCGTGGTTGTTCAGGGTATCTTCA
>JBAWZG010000407.1:0-2685 GCA_037143155.1 Bacteroidia bacterium | reverse complement strand
ATGTTTTCGGATCCCGATCGCCTGAAAACTCCATTGATTCGTGTTACAAAGAATGGCGAACAAACTTATCGTGAAGCCAGCTGGGATGAAGCACTTGATTTCATTGCCAAAAAGATGAAGGAAATTGCAGAAAAGCATGGTCCGGAAAGTATGGCTTTGTTTAACCACGGTTCTTCAGGCAAGCATTTCACCCAGCTTCTGAATGCTTTTGGTTCGAATAATGTAACCGCACCTTCGTTTGCACAATGCCGTGGTCCGCGCGATACCGGCTTCGAGCTCACTTTTGGCGAATCGGTTTCCAGTCCAGAAGTCACTGATATCCGCGATACGCGTTGCATGGTTCTCATTGGTTCTCATATCGGCGAGAATATGCACAACGGTCAGGTTCAGGAAATGTCGGAGGCTATCGATAAAGGAGCAATAATTATCACCGTTGATCCACGACTTTCAACAGCGGCAAGCAAATCGAAGTACTGGTTGCCGATCAAGCCATCAACTGATATGGCGCTCCTGCTTTCATGGATCCACGTTCTGATTTACGACGATATTTACAACAAGGAATATGTTGCCAAATATGCTGAAGGTTTCAAAGAACTAAAAGATCATGTCAAAGATTTTACTCCGGAGTGGGCGTATGGAATTACGACCATTAAACCGGAACAAATCCGCCATACTGCACGGGAAATGGCTAACGCTGCGCCGGCTGTCATTATTCATCCGGGACGGCACACCACCTGGTACGGCGACGACGTTCAACGCTCACGGGCGATTGCCATTTTGAATGCCTTGCTGGGTTCGTGGGGAAACCGCGGAGGAATTTTCCTGAAAGAAGGTTTTAAAATTCCGGAGTTTCCGCGGCCAGCCTATCCAAAACCAGCCTGGTCGTGGCAGGATACGCTGAATGGCAGATATCCGCTTGCCAAAGAATCAATCACCAATACCATCATAGAAGCCTCTATTCCGGACGAAGGAAAAGAGCATCAGATTAAAGGCTGGATTGTGTCAGGAACCAACCTGATTGTTTCAATACCATTGAAGGAGCAACTGATGAAAGCCATGCAGTCGCTCGAATTGCTGGTTGTTGTTGATACCATGCCGATGGAAATTACCGGCTATGCCGATGTTGTTTTGCCTGAATGTACTTATCTGGAACGGTACGATGATTTGCGCGCAACAGCCCACCGCGAACCAACCATTTGCCTGAGAATGCCGGCAGTTGAACCTTTGTACGAAACAAAACCAGCCTGGTGGATTGCCAAACAAATTGGTGAGCGACTGGGTCTTGGTGCTTTTTACAACTATACAGATTTCAAAGAAGTCATCGACTGGCAACTGAAACAGGTCGGTTTATCGCTCAGCGAAATGGAGCGTGTGGGAGCCAAGAAATTTGACCGTAAAACTCCGGTCTATATTGAACTTGGTTCGGATCACCAATTTAAAACCGATTCAGGAAAAATTCACTTTTATTCAAAAGAACTGGAAGAAGCAGGATTTGATCCGATGCCCAAATATACCGCTCACGATCAGCCGGAAGACGGTTTTTACCGGCTGATTTACGGACGTGCGCCGATGCATACCTTCAGCCGTACTGCCAATAACAGAAATTTAGTAGCCTTGATGCCTGAGAATTCGGTATGGGTGAATCCGCAGGTTGCCGAATTATGGGGACTGAAAAAAGACCAGTATGTCTGGTTGAAAAATCAGGATGGAATTGTTTCCAATTTCTCAGTCAAGGTGCGGGTTACAGAACGTATTCGCTGGGACTCGGTTTATATTGTTCACGGATTCGGTCATCATCACAAACCTTTGACTTACGCTTATGGCCGGGGAGTAAACGATACCGAACTGATCAGCAAAATTTCGGTCGATCCAATCATGGGAGGAACCGGGATGCGCGGAAACTTTGTCACCTTCATTAAAGAAAACCCAAAAAAGGAGGTTAAATCATGAGATATGCAATGGCTATTGATACCCGTAAATGTGTGGGCTGCAGCGACTGTGTTGTAGCCTGCCAGACCGAAAACAATGTGCCGCTGGGTTTCTGCCGCGACTGGGTCGTTGAGGTGGTTGACGGAACTTACCCGAATGTCAGCATCGAACTTCGTTCGGAACGCTGCAATCATTGCGCTAATTCTCCCTGTGTGCGCTGTTGCCCAACCGGTGCCAGTCATTTTGAAGATGGCGGAATTGTTTTGGTGGAGCACAACAAATGTATTGGCTGCGGAGCCTGCATTCAGGCATGTCCGTATGATGCACGATATTCGCATCCGGAAGGATATGTTGACAAATGTACCTTCTGTATTCACCGGGTTCGTGAAGGAAAAGATCCGGCTTGCGTGAGCGTTTGCCCTACAAGTTGCATGTATTTTGGTGATCTCGATGATCCGAATTCGAAAGTTGTGAATATGCTTAAGAACCGGAAATTCAAGTCACTGGCACCGGAAGCAGGAACCAAACCACAAATATTTTACTTAGTCTAAACCCGCGAAAACTACATACTATGAGAGAAGAATTGTTTGCAAGCGGACGTAACATCCCGAATATCGATCCTTACCTGAATATCTGGCACTGGCAGATTCCGATTTACCTTTTTCTGGGTGGGCTTGCTGCCGGAATCCTCGTTTTTGCCAGCGTATTTTACCTGATGGGAAAAGAAGAAAAAATGCCGGCTACGGTCAAAAAAGC
>JBAWZG010000406.1:0-2694 GCA_037143155.1 Bacteroidia bacterium | reverse complement strand
CGGCAACCCGTGCCATGAAGTGGGCCAAAGATTTCAGGATGGATGCACCCTGGTCGCAACAAGGCGAAAACAGTAGCAATCCGTGGTCTGATAAAGGTAAATTCCGGGTTGGCGGTGTTGCAGTGATGGTCGATAATTTTGCCATTCCGGCAGCTACAATTCGCGGATTATTCGACTACGAATACCGCTGCGACCGGTTAATTATTCGCCCACGAATTCCCGGATCAATTACGCAATATACTCAAGTTGAACCTATTCATTTTGGAGAAAAGACAATCTTCCTTTCGTGCAACAATGGAGGACCTGATGTGAAATCAGTCACAATCAATGGACAGTCAATGAATATCAGTTCTGCTTCCGAAGTCAGCCTGTTCTACAATGAGTTACCTCAGGAAGCGAAAATTGAAATTACCACTGATGGAGGCTGGCCAAAAGAAATTTCGACTGCTGAATATCCCAAAATTCCAGCTCTCACTGCTGAATTTGGGAATACAGCTTTCATAAATTTACCGGAATCGCTAAAAAAATCATACGCTACAATTCTGGCCCTGAATAAAAGTCTGGCTAACCAAGCGGATGCAGAATACGATCATGCATTCCTGAGAGAAGTTTTGAAATCGTATGAAGATTGCGGGATTCGGCTTGGCATGGATCCCGGTCCGGGCTATTATCGTCCAATAACTCCGGAACGCAAGGATGGAATCAATAAATTCTACGAACAAACTGCACTCTCGATGTACTCTGGCTTTGCCAAACGCATGACAGTTTATGCAGAAAAAGGCGATGAACAACAAAAGCAAATCGCCAACTTGTTTTTTGAAGCTCAGAAATAGTTAATTGCCATGAGTCATTCCAGCTCCGGAGGAGCGAAATATTTGTAGAAAAGGTAAATAATAGATAATTGCCGTCCGCGAGAGAAAGTATAACAAAGCTTCTTCCTTGTTTCGGACGGAATGGCATTGATCATCAAATTAGTAATATGAAAAAGATAAGCTTATTTTTTATTGCCTTGATTTCCATGTTGAGCTATCAGCTTTTTGCTCAGCCATCTGGTCGCGAGAATTTTGATGCCAACTGGAAATTCCATTTAGGCGATATTTCAGGAGCTGAAAAAGCCTCATTCCCGGACCAGAAATGGCGCGAACTGGATCTTCCACACGACTGGAGTATCGAAGGAAGTTTTCGTCCGGATAATCCTTCGGGACATCAGGGCGGTTTGCTTCCCGGAGGTATCGGCTGGTATCGCAAAAAGTTTAATCTGACCGAAATTGCTGATAAGAAATTTTTCATTGTTTTTGATGGGGTATATAAAAACAGTACGGTTTACATCAATGGAAATGAGCTGGGTACACGACCCTATGGTTATGCGACTTTTCAATATGATATGACTCCATACATTCAGGAAGGTGAAAATATAATGGCTGTGAAGGTTGATAACTCGAAGCAACCCGATTCGCGCTGGTACACCGGTGCCGGTATTTACCGGCATGTTTGGATGATAACTTCATCGCCTGTATATGTCGACCAATGGGGTACCTTTGTGACTACTCCCCAGGTTTCTGCTCAGGAAGCAACGGTGAATGTGGTGACCACCATTGCCAACGACACCAAGGAGAAAGCCAGCCTTAAAATCAGCTCATCTATTGTGGATGATTCAGG
Organism: Bacteroidia bacterium; assembly: GCA_037143155.1. Classification (GTDB taxonomy): domain Bacteria; phylum Bacteroidota; class Bacteroidia; order Bacteroidales; family Prolixibacteraceae; genus Aquipluma. The sequence goes on along the minus strand of JBAWZG010000406.1, from coordinate 1,035 downwards.
AAAGGAAATCGCGACTCAAACGCAGACTTGCAAGGCTGCTCCGGGCGGGAAGGCAGTTTTGAATGCTTCTATCAAGGTAAATTCCCCAAAACTTTGGGAACTTGAAAATCCAAATCTTTACCGCTTGATCACCAAAGTATATCAGGGCAAGGATTTGAAAGACACCTACACAACCACTTTTGGAATCCGGACCATCTCTTTTAAAGCCGATAGAGGTTTTTACCTGAATGGGAAAAACGTCAAGATTCTGGGCGTTTGCAATCACCACGATCTGGGAAGCCTGGGTTCTGCATTAAACGACCGGGCTTTGCAACGGCAACTGGAACTCTTGAAATCCATGGGCTGTAACGCCATTCGCTGCAGCCACTACCTCATGGCTCCCGAACTGTTGGAAATGTGTGATCGAATGGGATTTTTAATGATGGACGAAACTTTCGACTGTTGGTACATTGGCAAAGATGCCGCTCCGTTTGGCTTCCAGAATTACTTTAAAGACTGGCACGAACGCGAAATCACCGATATGGTTCTGCGCGACCGCAATCACCCTTCCGTCATTTTCTGGAGCATTGGCAACGAAATTAAGGAACAGTGGTTTCCCGGAAGCACCAATGGCGGCGAAATTGCCCGCGAGTTGGTTGCAACGATCAAAAAATACGACACCACCCGCTTTACGACTTCGGCCTTCAACTTTGTGCGCGATGCTGAAAAGAAAGGCATGACCGCTGCGGTTGATGTGGTCGGATTCAATTACACCATTGATGCTTATGACGAAATCAGGCAAAAACACCCGGATTGGTTTTACCTGGCCAGCGAAACCACTTCGCAGTTCGACAGCAGGGGAATTTACCATTTTACGCTCGACACCATTGTCAAAACATTTCCCGATTGCCAGGCTTCGGCATTCGACGATGCAGGTGGCGGAACAACCGCAGAAGAAGCCTGGCTGGCGGTTAAAAACCGGCCCTGGATGGCGGGAATGTATGTCTGGACCGGTTTTGATTACCTGGGTGAACCGGCACCTTACGGAAATCAGGC
>JBAWZG010000405.1:0-2699 GCA_037143155.1 Bacteroidia bacterium | reverse complement strand
GGCCTTGCTTCAGAATAAATATCTCAAACAATAAACTGAATTACGAAAAAATAATGCCTGAATTTATGTAATATTACCTCCATGAAACGTTTTTATCCCATACTTTCAGCATTCCTTCTGATTGCTCTGCTGGCTTTTAGCTCAGAAAACAAGTTTGATAAGATACTGATGGAATTTCACCGTTCAAACTCCAAATACATCCTGGTGGCAGCGCACCGTTCAGGCCATAACGGGTATCCGGAAAACTCGCTTTCTGCCTTAAAACATGCCATTGAAATTGGTGCCGATATTGCCGAAACCGATGTGAAAGTGACCAAAGACAGCGTGGTTGTTCTGATGCACGACGGAAAGATCGACCGAACAACAAACGGTACGGGCAATCCTGAAAATTACACGCTGGCTCAACTCAAAAAATTCAGGCTTAAAATGCCCGACGGAACGCTTACAGACGAAACCATTCCGACCTTCGAAGATTTTTTGAAGTTTGCCAAAGGCCGCATTATGGTTGATGTTGACATTAAAACTAACTACCTGAAACCGCTTGTCGATGTGGTGCAAAAGACAGAGACTCAGTCGCAGGTTTTTTATTTCGATAATGACTACGATGCCCTGAAAAAAGTGAGGTCACTTGACCACTCCGCCATGTTTATGCCGCGGGCCTATTCCTATCAAATGGCCGATTCGGCGCTGAAAATTTTCAATCCTGAAATCGTACATATTGATGAGACCTTTTACACACCTGAATTATCTCAGCTCATCAGCAACAAAAAGGCCCGGATCTGGATCAATGCGTTGGATGGTGCCGATAAACTGATCCGTAAAGGTGCGATTGATGAAGCCATGTCCAAATTACTGATTAATCACGCGAATGTGTTACAGACCGATGAACCGGAGAAGGTTCTGGACTATTTACGGTCAAAAGGATTGCATAATTAATTTGACAAATACAGACCTTCACCCATTGGACTGGATGAATTTATTTCTTCATAACAAAAGTGAGAAAGTCCGGAGGAATCTGGATTTTTTTTTGAAGCAATGGGTTCATTCCGGAAAATGCAAGATACGTTTTGTTACATTTATGAATAGGTAATACTTCATTGGAAAAGTAAGTTCAATATCGGCTGAACTACAATTATTGTTAGTTTTGTATGGACTAACTTAACCAAAATCATCATGAAATTTAGAATGATTGTTCTTCTGACCGGATTATCGTTCAGTCTTTATGCTTCATCAAAACCTTCCAATTCATTTTATACCCAAAAGCCTGAAGATGCTCAGGCGGTGTATTTCACTCCTGCAAATTTCGGCATAACGGCTGATGGAAAAACCGATGTTTCCGACCAGTTACAAAAGGCAATTAATCAGGTTAAAACCGATCAGAATTTCGGAATCCTGTTTATTCCGGAAGGAACCTACGCAATTTCGAAAACTATTTACATTCCGGCAGCCATTCGTGTGATAGGTTACGGCAAAAACCGTCCGTTGATAGTCCTGAAGAAAAATTCTCCCGGATATCAGGAACCAAATCTGAAAGACAAGGGAAAAGCATCATATATGTTCTGGTTTACCAGCAGCATTGCTGAACCTGGAAAAGATATTAACGATGCAGGAGCTGGTACGTTTTATAGTTGTCTGTCGAACATCGACCTGAAAATTGAAGATGGAAATCCGCAGGCAGTGGCTTTGCGGACACATTTTGCCCAGCACAGTTACGTGGCACATTGCGACATCCAGATTGGCAAAGGAAAAGCCGGCCTGTTTGATGTCGGAAATTTCATGGAAGATGTGAAATTCTATGGCGGCGATTACGGAATTTATACCACGAAAGCCTCTCCGGGCTGGCAGATCATGACACTCGATACTTATTTTGAAGGACAGCGAAAAGCGGCCATCCAAACCCGGGAAGCAGGATTTACCATTGTTCGCATGAGTGTTAAAAATGTGCCGTCGGCTATTTTGGTTGATCAGAATTACTGGGAAAAGCTGTACATGGAAGATTGCCGTTTCGAGAATATTTCAGGTCCGGCTATCGAAGTAAGTAACGAAGGAAATGCCAATATGCAGGTTAACATCCGGAATATTGTTTGCAAAAATGTGTCGGTTCTGGTTCACTATCCTAAAACAAATACGCAAACTGCCGCGCCTTCCGATATTTACCAGGTCAAACGCTTTATTTACGGACTTCAGATGAACGATCTGGATGCTCCGGCTGAGATTCAGACCACTTTCGAACCTGAAGTTCTGAAAGCTCTGCCTGCAGAATTTGCATCTGATGTGCCAAAACTTCCGGAGATGACAAGCTGGGTAAACCTGAAATCGTTAGGAGCAAAAGGCGACGGCTTGACCGATGATACCAAAGCCACTCAGGAAGCCATCGATAAATATCCGACCATTTATGTTCCGCAGGGATCATACCGGATTTCAGAACCCTTAAAACTAAAACCCAACACCGTATTAATCGGTCTTCACCCGATGGGAACCAACTTTGCGGTTGCTGAAGATGCTCCAGCATTTGGAAGTTTCGGTTCACCGCAACCGTTAATCGAAGCGCCTCAGGGAGGAACCAACATCATCACCGGAATTGGCTTGTACACTGCTGAGAGCAATTACCGCGTGGTAGCCTGCAAATGGATGGCCGGCGAAAAATCGATGATCGACGATGTCAAACTGATCGGCGGTCACGGAACCATGCGCCCCGG
>JBAWZG010000404.1:0-2715 GCA_037143155.1 Bacteroidia bacterium | reverse complement strand
TTCAGGTTTAGTTTCTTTCTCCAGGCGCAATTCACGCCTTGCTGCCCGACGGGCTAGTCTTTTTTCTCTTCGAGTTGGGATTTCAGGAAGCAGTGAAGTGTCCAGCGAATTACATTCACCACGTTGCTTTATTTTTCCGATCCTTTGGGTTTGCTCGGCAACAAAAGTATCGGCAGCAACATTTAGAACTGTTGGTTTTTCGATCAGTTTAATGGCTGCAACCATTCCTGCAGCTATACCTGCAAATAGGAAAGCAAGGAATTTCCAGATACTTGAGAAAAAGATTTTCATAGTAATTAAGTTTAAGAGTTAATAGCCCTGTTTATCCAGCCAAAGAAATACTTTCGACTATCTGGCCTTTTCTTGCAAATGGCTATGTATTTGCGACATTTTTCAACTGTAAATGCGGCAATGAAATGATCAGGCTGAAAGCAGTTGATGGCCTGAATCGTTTTGGGTCCAATCACTCCGTCACAGCTGGCACCAATTACCTGCTGGGCCAGACCAACACTGGTTGATACACCTGAATTTACACCAAAATCAAAGATTGAATGAGCAACTTCCTGATCATTAATCTGATCACCACCAACCTTATCCCAGAAAATTGCTTTATAAAACCGTTGTATTTCTGCTTGTAGATTTTGGTTTGCATCCAGAGATGCCGGAAAATTCGGTTGTTTCTTCATCGCATCGATGATAATCCAGCCAACCCATTCGGGTTGCTTCTTTCGGGCAATCCCTTTGTAGGTTTCGCCGCCCGGATCATCCGGGTCATTGCCATAGCCACCCTCATTGGCTAAGATCAACAGAAAAGCTTTATTAAAATCAGCCATAGTTATCAGTTAAAAAATTGTTATTCATGTTCTGCCCTGGTTTTTAGTTCAGTGATAGCAATCCCATGTTCCTGAAGTTTTGCGGAGTGGGCGTTTAATCTGGTAGTGATCACCTTATGCGTTAAAGAACAGTTTGTCGAAGCATTATCCTGGTCGTTTTTCAGCAGTTTGACTGTAACATTGAGGCTATTTACAGCTGTTACCAGTAATTCAATAACCTTGATGTGTTTTTGCAGAAAGAAGCCAATAATACCAAGCAGGAACACGATCAGTGTGCCGGAAATAGCAAGTAAGAGTTTGTAGATTTCAGATTCCATTTTCGGTTTTTGATTTCAAACCTAATGGAATCGGGTTATCAGCCAAAGGACACCTTTGGCTACACCTTGTACCCTTTAATTTGAGTAGTTCCAATTCGATCAACAAACAGTTCGCAGCTCATTTCTTCAATCAGGAATTCTCCTTCACGGGTTCGGTACTTGCTGCAAATGTTGTAAATCACATGCCTGAGCACATTAACAGGCAGATCAAAATCTGCGGAAACTGCCAGCCGGTTCGACCAGAACCGATTCCAGTTCTTCCAATAAAGAGGCAGAATCCCGGTATCCGCTTTTTCATATTCGAATGAGAAGGTTGCATTTTGAGTTCCACCTGCATTGTTGGCCTTGTTGATTAAAAGCCGCGGTGAAAATGCCTGTGTTTTCGCCTTCCAGGTGTTCATATTTCCTTGTTGGTTCACCAAAGTCAACTGCTCGTTCCCATAACAACTGGACCATGATGTTTTTATCTCTTCCACCTCTTCCCGGCCAAACTCATGCCAGCCATTTTGCAGGCCAATTGAGATTTCCTCCCAGCCCAAAACATCGGTGGTGTCAGAGGCCATGGTTGCTCCATTGACTTTCTCCTGGGTAATCCATTTATACTGATAGAAAGTATTGTTTGAAGTCATTAGTCTTATCTCGCCTTCTACTGGACTGGCTATGGCCCATATACCCGTCCAGTCTGCAACCGGCTGCTTGATATCTGCTCTTCGATCACTCAGATCATTAAAACGTTCAGAAAAAACCAGATCATTGGAGTCATGTTCCCTGGTAAATTTTAAGGCAACATTCTTTTGCTCTCCAATTTCCCAGACTCCTAAAAAGTACTCATCCAGGTTTATAGCCGGATCGGTCAATATCTTTTCTCTGGACAGGATATTTACCGTATTATCAGGCAAGAAGTGAAAACAAACATTGGTAAGGTTTTGGGTGGACAAGATCAAGTCACCCACTTTCATTTTTGGAAGGTGATTTTTAGGAGTCAATTTATAAAAATAGAATCGGGTGTAGCTGTACAATTTTACACCGACCGAATGAGGCATATTAACCAGTATAATATTTCCTGACTCATCGCGTCCGACAACCTGATCCTGATAGAATATTTCACCTGTTTGTAGGTACTGGGTTACCGTGATATCGTAGTTGTTGTAAATACAAAGGTTCCGAAGTTGGGCATCTTCACCTAGAAAATTAGTGTTAATGTGAAAGTTATTGTCTTTCAATGCCTCCTTAATCACGTAGTTCAGAAAAAAGAAAGGAGAAACAACAGTTACTTTACCCGAGTCATAGGTGTTGTGTTTTTCTGTAAGAACCTGTAAGTCAATTTGAGATTCTTCCATTTCCACATATGTTCCCATAAATAATTGATTGATCCTGCAGCCTGATTTTTTATTAAACAGGTAGCTCATCACTTCAACATCGTAAGTTTCATTGGTCGGCTTTGCCCCTTCCGGTCCACTTTCCCAAACAGTCCTCTTGACAATTAACCCTTTGTCGGTAAAAAACCCGTGATTCACAATTGGAAATGCACAATAGCAGTGCTGGTCCGGATTATAATTTGGACT
>JBAWZG010000403.1:0-2721 GCA_037143155.1 Bacteroidia bacterium | reverse complement strand
CGATGACGGAAAAAACGTGCATTATTACTACAACTATACTTCACAGAAATCGAAATTAGTATATCCGCACAAAGCCGGAAATGAGCTGACTTCCGGGAAAACTGTGGCTTCCGGATCGTCACTCGAAATCGGGCCTTGGGATGTGCTGATCATCGAAGAAAATTAGATCCTATGAGAAAAATTACAGTTGCACTCCTGATCCTTTTGGTTTGGGGGTGTAGTTCTCATAAAACTGATTTGAAAGATGTAATCAGGCAGCGTATCGCAGATTCAGACATCAACCTGATTCCCGATTCTGCTGGGATCACTCCCAGTTACTGCTGCACCTGGTCGTGCCAGAATTTTGCGACCGATACATTTTCAATAGGTTATGCCATAGGGCTTGGCGACCACACGGTACCTTCCGACAATCTGACGGAAGAAGCTGTTTTTCACAATCCAGGATGGGAAAAGAGACTTCCACAAGGCATAAAAAAAGATCTTTTTCTGGTTTTTGATGTAGGCTGGGATATTGAAGGTGGGTCTCACACTGAAAAGGAAAAGAAATGGATTTTGGGAACACAAGAAGTTGCTAACGATAAATTCCCTTCATGTATCGGCACTCCGGAAGAGAAGCTCGCCAAACTCAATGAACTTTCAAAGAAGGCAGGTTGGAAAGGTGCCGGTTTATGGATTGCTGCCCAATCAGCACTGGATAGCAGGGGATTGAAACCGACGGAAAAGGAGTTGGAAGCTTTCTTTCGTGAGCGGTTCAGGTGGAGCAAAAATGCTGGCATATATTACTGGAAAGTCGATTACGGGGCAAGAGGTGGAGACATCAACTTCAGGCAAATGCTAACTCGTTTGGCGCACGAAGAAGCTCCTGGACTTTGGGTTGAAAATGGTCGAGGTAGCGGTCCTTTCAACGATGACGAATGTCCCTGGGATTCGCCAAATATTGGCAAGACCGGTAGCTATAAATATTGGGATGGTGGAAAAGCATTGGCAACTGCTCACAATTTGCTCGGGTTCAGCGATGTTCTTCGAACTTATGATGTTTCAGCCCAGCTTTCCGTGCCAACAACAATAGACCGTGTTGCACAAATATTAAATAGCTTTAATTCGAAACCCACCGGAAAAGGCATTATAAATTGTGAGGATGAACCTTACATCGCAGCAGCATTGGGTTGTGCAATTGGTGTGATGCGTAATCCTGCTTTTATAATTCCTCCGAATCAGGACTACGATCCTTTGAGATCCAAAGACCAGATGGATGCAGTAATCCGGGCAGTTCGCTGGCAAAGAATGTCGGCAGCGTTTTCGGTAGGATACAATACTGTAACGTTAGATTCAACATTTAACAAGGATTACTGGAAGTTTCAAACTGGCCAATCATGGGCGAAATGGATGACTGGGAAAATCGTGATGCAGGAAGCTCCTGCACGTGTTGCCCGCGGTCTTGGAATGCCTGAAGTAAAATGCGAAGGTCCTAACCCTTATGTTTTATGCAGCAAATTTCCCAATGGCAATTACGCAGTAGCAACAATGTTGCGAACCGATACACTTAATGGATTCTTCTACCCGACTGCCGACATAACTATTCGTTGTGACAAGCCAGCACCCTTGGGGGTTTTTGGCCGATTTAAATCTCTGACAGTCCGTTTCCCTGATGGTGTCAAAATCCAGAAGGTATTTGCACAGGATTTGGCTGGAGACAAAGCCGTTGAAATAACCGATCTGATCCAAAAAGAAGGATCATCTCTTACATTTTCAGGTGAATTGCTGAATTTTATTGGAATATCATCCGCTTCAAAAAACGATGTTTCCGAACCGGGCCTGGTCCTGGTTTTTAGATAGAACGAGTTAAAATTGAGAAATCATGAAACGACGAAACTTTTTATCATTAACTACAGCAGGAATAGCAGCCATTACAATTATGCCATCAGGATTAAATGCAGGTAACCTTGGTCTGACCAGAGTTCGCATGGGCGGACCGTTATTTGAAAAATACAATTCTCCGGAAGAATGGATCGGGTTACTGAAAAAATTGGGATACAGGGCGGCCTATTGTCCGGTTTCGGTTGGCGCTGATTCTGCAACAATCAAGGCGTATCAGGCGGCAGCAGCAAAAAACGATGTCGTGATTGCAGAAGTGGGAGCCTGGAGCAATCCGATCGACCCGGATTCTGAAAAAGCTGAAACAGCAAAGAAAAAGTGCATCGATTCGCTGGTACTGGCTGATGCGATTGGTGCCAACTGCTGCGTGAATGTCAGTGGATCGAGAAATCCGAAACATTGGGCCGGGCCACACAAGGATAACCTTACGGATGCGACTTTCGATCTGATTGTGGAAACCACCCGAAAGATCATCGATGCGGTGAAACCAACCCGAACATTTTTCACGTTGGAAGCCATGCCCTGGGCATATCCCGACTCCGCTGATTCTTACCTGAAACTGATTAAAGCCATCGACCGGAAACAATTTGGCGTTCACCTCGACCCGATGAATTTGATTACCAGTCCCCAGATTTATTACCGGAACGGCGAAATGATCCGCGATTGTTTCCAAAAGCTTGGGCCACAAATCCGAAGCTGCCATGCCAAAGACATTACGCTCCGGGAAGACAATGCCGTTCCGCAGTTAGATGAAATCCTTGCAGGCAAAGGAAACCTGGATTATTCAGCCTTCCTGACCGAATTAGCCAAGCTGAACGGTATTCCGCTGATGATGGAGCATTTGAA
>JBAWZG010000402.1:0-2732 GCA_037143155.1 Bacteroidia bacterium | reverse complement strand
CTTTTCTCCGGAGGACAAACCTTTTCGGGAACGCTCAAACTTCACCACATTTCAGGTACAAAGGAAAAACCGATTGTTGTTAGTTCTTATGGAAATGGACGGGCGATTATTAACGGAGCAAAAAGCCATTCGATTTTAGCGGATAATTGTTCCTGGCTCCGGGTAAAAAACCTCACCTTGACCGGAAATGGCCGCCTCACGGGCAATACGGGAAGTGGAATTGAATTTCGGAGTGTTCAGAATTGTACGATTGATAATGTCGAAGCTTCCGGATTTCTATGGTCGGGTGTGAAAGTTGTTGGTGGCAAAAATCTACGAATTACCAATGTATTTGCGCACGATAATGGTTTTTCGGGCATCAATGTCGAATCCGACGGACAGGACGCCGGTGGTCTGGAAGGTTCCGGAGGAAAGACTTTCCATAATTTATACATCGCCAATTGTGTGGCCGAAAACAATCCCGGTTGTCCGGAGGTAAAAGAAAATCACTCCGGAAATGGCATCCTGATTGGTGGAATAACCAACGGAACCATTGAATATTGTGAGGCGATGAACAACGGCTGGGACATGCCGCGCGAAGGAAACGGGCCGGTCGGAATCTGGGCCTATCAAAGCGACAGCATCACCATTCAATTTTGTTATTCACACGACAACAAAACCTCGGCCAAAGGCAAAGATGGAGGCGGATTCGACTTCGACGGCGGAATTACCAATTCGGTCATGCAGTTTAACTTCTCGGCCAATAACGAAGGAGCCGGTTATGGATTGTTCCAGTATTACGGTGCTTCCATCTGGAAGAACAATTCCGTTCATAACAACATCAGTTACAACGATGGCATAAAAAACGGTCAGGCCGGTTTCCTGATGTGGATTTCAGACGGATCTCCAGAATCTATTTCAGATTGCATGATCGAAAATAATCTGGTTGTGAATAAATATGGTCATGCAGTAAGCTTCTTACCCGGCAATTATCCACGTTTCAAGTTCCGGAACAACATTTTTCTGATCACCGCTCATTCTGTTTCATTTGTAAATGGAATATATTCCGGAGCTACATTTGAAAATAACCGGGCATGGTCAACCGACCGAAAAACACCACTTGCTTTTCCTGAAGATCCAAAAGCAATTTTAACTGATCCAAAAATCAGTCTTCCGGCCACCGATGACAAACTGCCAAAGAGCTGGAAAGAATTGAAGGAAATGTCGTTGTTTAAAATTTATGAATAATGAAAAATCTATCTTTAAAAACCTTGGTTTTCAGTTTTTGCATAGTTCTCAGTGCGCATGCTTTTGCTTTAGAACCTGCAAATCCCAATGCCAACAGCAATGTCAGATTAATCCTGAATTACTTTGCATCGCTCAAAAGCCGCACTGATCACCGACTTCTCTCCGGTCAATTCATCGGATACAGTGGTGGGGGAAGTAACGCTGTGATGCTTTCCACAATTTATAATAAAACCGGTAAGTGGGTGGGTATTGCAGGCTCTGATTACGTGGATTGGACGAGCGGCCAACAGATTAAATACAACTTAACCAATCCCGAACTGATTAAGGCATGGAAAGCAGGTTCTCTGGTCGCTCTTCAGGTTCATATGACGAATCCGGCCAACGCGAATGGAGCAGGGCTCAATGATACCGGAGTTGATCTCAATCAATTGCTGGTTCCGGGAACAGCGACATATTCCCGCTGGATTGCCGAAATGGATATCATAGCTGCCGGACTCAGTCAACTTCAGGATAGTGGTGTAGTTGTGATGTTCCGCCCTTTTCACGAAATGAACGGTTCATGGTTCTGGTGGGGCGGCAAAACTACAACATTGTTCATAAAAGTATGGAAACAAATGTTCGATTACTTCACAACTACAAAAAAGCTAAATAACCTCATTTGGGTGTTTGGACCAAATATGGGTTCCACTGCTGCAAATTATTATCCGGGCGATGCGTATGCAGATATCACAGGCCTTGATGCATACACAAGTAATATCACAACTGCAGGAATCAGCGGATATTCTTCTATGGTCAAATTAGGCAAGCCGTTTGGATTTACCGAATTCGGTCCGGAAAATGCAGCCACCCCCTCAGGAAATTTTGATTACAGGCTATTTGTTAATGGCCTGAAAACCAATTTTCCTGATGCCTGCTTTTTTTTATGTTGGGATGCAAATTGGGGTATGACCTCAAACAAATATGTAAAGGAAGCACTAACCGACATCTACGTGGCCAATCGTGAAGATATGAATTGGGCTTCGCCAACTGGTATTATTAAAATCGGAAATAATTCAACTTTCAAGGATGTTAAAGCATTTCCAAACCCTTTAATGAAGGGGAACAGTCTAAACATCAAGCTAAGTGATTTTTCTATTGGAGAAAAAATTAAATTCAAAATATTTGATGCTGCCGGAAAAACAATCACCCAGCAAGAGTTTTCAGGCACCTATAATGGAACGTATCAGATAAATAATGCCAGAATCCTTCACCAGGGGATTTACTTTTTAAACGTTGAATCGAAGAATAAATCAGCTAAAATACGGTTCGATGTACTATAAAAAGGAACAATTTTAAAACTAAGCCCATTGAACAAATATTACCGGTTCGGATTATTGAACTTGAAAATAATAGTTTTTATTTTTTGTACAGCCTTCAGCTCAGTGGCTTTTGCTATTGGACCTGCAAATCCCAATTCCAACAGCAATGTCAGGTTAATCCTGAATTACTTTTCCACACTCAAAACC
>JBAWZG010000401.1:0-2734 GCA_037143155.1 Bacteroidia bacterium | reverse complement strand
CAAATATAAAGTTTTGGTTCTGATCGCAATCCTAATCAATGCTGGGATCCTCTGGTCTTCCATCGATATCAAGTCACGAACTGAAATTTCAAAGAAAGCTGAATATCAGGTCGTTTTGAATGAACTTTTAGTAAATCCAGTTTCAATTAACAACTAAGTCATGGATATTTTTACTCAGAAAAAAATATTGGTACGCATCATTCTGCTGCTTATTGTATTGAATCTGTGTTTGATTGGCGCGATCATCCGGAAAGAATTTTTCAACAGGCCTCCCCGCCCCGATCAACCCAAACAAAATAAGAATGTTACAGCTATTCTGGAAGAAAAGCTTGATTTAAATGGCGATCAGGTGGATCATATCAAACGTATCCGCGCTACATTTTTTGAACAGGAAAAGAAGATTTCAGAAAGTATTCGAAATGAGCGCGATTCAATGAATTCAGCCATGTTCAATAAGATAACTGATGAAGCTTTAGTAACAAACCTTGCCAAAAGGATTTCAGACAACGAGTATAAAATGGAGATTCTTCGTTTTGAGCAGGCACAGGAATTAAAAACGGTTTGTACTCCCGAACAATTAGAAAAGCTTGAAAGCCTGATTTTGGAAATCCGTGATTTCTTTAAACCTGAAAATCAACCAAAACGAAAGTAGATGATGGGTTATCATGTAGAAAGATTGGTGAGATTGAGTTTGATTATCCCGACTATTTTAGTTTCCGGAGCTTTAAGTGCACAGACAATCAGCGAAATATTGGGCCGACCTACTGATTCGACCATAACCATGAGCATTCTGTTTGATCAAAAAGCAGAGGTGTACTGGGAATATGGCACTGAATCTGGAAATTACACTTCGAAAACAGCCAATTATCTGGCAGAAGCTGAAATACCGCTCGAGATGGATTTCACTAAACTTTTACCGGACAGGTATTATTATTACCGGACAAGGTACAAGTTATCCGGAAGTAATGTTGACTTTAAAACCGGAGCTGAGCACAGCTTCCATACCCAAAGAATTTTAGGCAGTACTTATACCTTCACGATCGAAGCCGATGAGCATTTGTACGATAAAAAAGGGGTCAATAGCATCTATCAGATTTGTCTGAATAATCAGGCCGACGATCATCCTGATTTTATGTTTTCGTTAGGCGATACGTTTGGGAATGACCACGAACCATTTACGATTACCAGTGAAAAGATGAAGGAATTGCATCGGGATTACCGGCCTTTACTCGGAAGTATTTGCCATTCAATCCCTTTCTATTTCTGTTTGGGCAATCACGAAGGAGAATTCGATTATTATCTGGCTCAGACTCCACCCAATAATATCGCCGTTTACGGCACCATCTGGCGAAAATTCTATTATCCAAATCCTGTTCCTAACAGTTTTTACTCCGGAAACAATGAAGAAGAGCCTTTTGGAATGGGGAAGCCTGAAAATTATTATGCTTTTACCTGGGGTGACGTGCTTTTTGTTGTTTTGGATGTTTACCGGTATCAGAATGTGAATTCGGCAAAACCCCAAAAATGGGACTGGACCCTGGGAAAGACCCAATATGACTGGCTGAAGAATACCCTGGAAACCAGTCAGTCAAAATACAAATTTGTTTTGGCTCATCATACCCGTGGTGAAGGAAGAGGAGGCGCAGCTACTGCAAAATTTTATGAATGGGGCGGTTACGAAGAAAAAAGCAATGAATATACGTTTGCCAAAAATCGTCCTGGATGGGAAAAGCCAATCCATCAACTGTTTACCGATACCGGTGTAAACATTTTCTTTCAAGGACACGATCATCTTTTCGCAAAGGAGGATTTGGATGGAATCGTCTATCAGGAAGTTCCCATGCCCAGCGACTCTACGTATGAAATCGGGATGCTGGCCAATGCCGATTCCTATGTTTCCAATCAAATTGAAGGAACCGGTCATCTACGGGTCACGGTTTCTCCTGAAAATGTGAAAGTTGACTTTGTTCAGGCATGGCTGCCTGCAGATACTTCAAACGGAATTCATCAGAATCAGGAAGTTGCATTCTCCTATACTGTAACCAGTAAAATAGCCACAACACATGTCAAGCCCGAAAGTGATCAACACTTCCAAATCTATCCCAATCCGGCAAATGACAACCTGACAATCAAGCTTACAAACGATATCGAAAATTTTCAGTTTCGGCTTATAAGCATGCAAGGGCAACAACTTTTGCAAACCACTGAAAAGCAGATTGATGTCAGTAAGATTCCGAATGGGATCTATCTGGCCAATATCCGGACTGAAAAAAATGAGTTCAACGAAAGGATTATTATCAATCACGTTCGACTGTAGAAATATGAAAATTAAAATCAGATATATCGCATTAATCATCTTTTGGAGTACCCAAATTGCGTCTGCACGATCTTTTACTGAAATTCTCGGCAGGCCGACACCTGCATCAGTAACCATGAGCATTCTGTTCGATCAGAATATGGAAGTCTATTTTGAGTATGGAACTGGTTCTGGAATCTATTCCCAAACTACTCCAACTTTGAATGCAAACAAAGATGTTCCTGCTGAAGTAGATATGAATGGTCTGGTTGGCAATACCCGTTATTTTTACCGAATCCGTTACCGGGCAATCGGTTCAGCATCAGATTTTCAATCCGGCCCCGAACATAGCTTTCAAACACCAAGACCTGCCGGAAGTAATTACACTTTCGCCATAGAGGCCGATCCGCATTTGGATTCCAACTCAATTCCTGAAGC
>JBAWZG010000400.1:0-2736 GCA_037143155.1 Bacteroidia bacterium | reverse complement strand
GCATCGTGGTCGTTTGCCAGCGTATACTCGCTAAATCCGCCCCAGCCACTTTCGTGGCCGATGTCCGAAAAATCGAAATTCAGTCCGCCAATCACCCGATCACCAATGCTGAAATTCTGTACCTTTTCGCCAATGGCTTCCACAATTCCGCACCCTTCATGACCCAGAACCAGCGGATATTTATCTACTCCGGGGAAATGTCCCGAAAGGAGTTTTCCATCGGTTGCATTACAAATGGCTACTTTCTCGGTTTTTACCAAAGCCTGATAAGGACCAATCTCGGGTTTTTTAGCTTCCACAATTTCCAGTTTCCCGGGTTCTTTTATCGTTACTACCATCATCGGTTTCTAATTTTAATTGATTGCGGCAAGTTTGCCATACACCTCTTTCAGCGACAAATAGGTCTGTTCGAAGATGGGTTGAAGTTGCCTGTACCGTTTTTGATTTTCCGGATTTGGCTCAGCAGAATCAATCACTTTGACAAACCGGTTAATTACCTCGAATCCGGGCAGCAATCCGGCACCCACACCGCCAATGACCGCAGCTCCCATCGAAGTGGCTTCTTCCTGAAAATTGAGTGTTTCAATTTTGCAATCGTAGATATCGGCCATCATTTGCCTCCAGAAAGCACTTTGTGCACCACCACCGATCACGGTAATCGTTTCTATCGGTACATGCTGACGGAATATATTGACAATGTATCCCAAATTCATGGTGATGCCTTCCAATACCGACCTGGCCATATCGGCACGCGAACTGGCCAGGTTCAAACCGACAAAAGCCCCGCGGGCATCTGGGTTCCACCAGGGTGTTCGTTCGCCCAGCATATAGGGCAAAAACAAAACTCCATTCGAACCCACGGGCGATTGTTTGATGAGATCTTCAATCAATACGAACGGACTCTGACCAGACTTTTCGGCAATCATTTTCTCGGGTTCGCACAAGGTATCTTTCAGCCAGTTATGGCTTGAACCTGCAGTTTGCATGGTTCCCGAAGGATGCAGGTAACCCGGAACGCAATGCGCCCAGTTCATGGTGCGCATCTGCTCGTCAACAATGGGTTTCTCAACGGTCAGCGCAATCCAGCTCGAAGAACCAAGATAGTTGTAGGCTGTGCCCGGTTTGATGCAGCCCACGCCCACACCGGCACAACTGCCGTCTCCGCCACCAATGGCAACCGGTGTTCCTTCTTTTAACCCAGTTGCTTTGGCTGCCTCTTTCGTTATAGTACCCAAAATTTCGGTGGAGTTGGCCGCATGTGGAAACAAGCTTTCGTCGATTTGAGCCGTTTCGATGATCCTACTGCTCCAATTGAAGGCATTAAGGTCGAAGGCGTTGGTTCCTGATGCATCGGAAAAATCGGTGGCAAATTCACCGGTCAACCTGAAATTGATGTAATCCTTGGCGCAAAGCGTGTATCGTGTGTTTTTGAATAGTTCGGGTTCGTTGTCGCGAATCCACATCAGCTTTTCAAGCGTGTACGATGGACTGATGCGGTGACCAATGATGTCATAGAAAGTTTTTTGACCGATTTTTTCAAGTAAAAATTCAGCTTGTTTGGTTGCCCGCTGGTCAGAATACAATATGGAAGGACGCAATGCATTGCCATTTTTATCGACCGGAGTACAACCCATCATTTGACCACTTAAAGCGATCACACCAATTTCTGAAGCATCGATTTTGGCGGTTAGTTTTTGAGATGATTCGCAAATCGCTTTCCACCAGTCTTCAGGATTCTGTTCCGACCAGTTACCGTTAAAATAATGGGTCGGATAAGGAACTGTGCAACTGTCGATTAATTCGCCATCGATGGAATAAAGCGTTGCTTTGTTTCCCGAGGTACCTAAATCGTGTGCCAGAAGATAGTTTTTCATTTCTGTACAGTTAAATCAGGTTTCCAACCGATACGACAATAATTCCAAGAATCAGGACCGAAAGGCCGCCATATACCCATTTTTTTGCTTCGGCACCGGCATCTTTCCATTCTCCGGTCATAAAACCCAGTACGTTTCCCAACAAAATAGAACCGGTCTGGAATATGGCAAAACCTACCGAAGTCCCGAGGGCTCCGACTTTCCAGCCGCCGAGTCCGTAGAAAAACAGACAGGCAAAATGCCCAAGCGCCATTAATAAGGCAAGCGTCAGGTTTCGTTTGGTTTCCTTTACAGTAAAGCCTTTCCAGGTTTTATTTTTGAATAACAGCCAGGCGGAATAGCTAATGCTTGAAAGCCCTCCACCGATAAAAATGAGCACCCATACCGAAATGCCGCTCAGCCAGGCTGGATTCCCATATTGCTCTACCGAAATGGTGTCGATATGACCGATGTTGCCTCCAATGTGAAAGGCAATGTTACAGCCTGAAGAAAACAATCCAGCCAACAGACAAATAATGACTCCGGTGAACATCTCTTTTTTGCCGAGACTTTGCAGCTTGTCTTTATTTTCGTGTTTCTCGCGTTTGATTCCGGCAATGCCGTTAATCACCACGCCAACAATACAAATCAGGATTCCAAGGATGATCAGTTTCCCACCGGGAGTTTGAATCTTACCGGCATTCCCCAGAAAGAACGGGAACATGGAACCAACCAGCGCCATGGTTCCCATGGTGATGGCGTAGCCCAGCGACAGTCCAATTCGCGACAGACCGATGCCCCAGAGGCAAAAACCGCATCCCCACAAAAAACCGAGGCTGACAACCCCAAACAAAACACCACCCGAAACCTGCTGATAGGTTTC
>JBAWZG010000399.1:0-2750 GCA_037143155.1 Bacteroidia bacterium | reverse complement strand
CAACTATTTGCTTTAGACTTTCCAGATTATTGAATAGAAAATTAATCCCCTCAATACGTTCGATGAGCGAAGCTGGATATTCATGGGCAATGTCGTTTCTGATTTTTCTCAATTGCACCCAACTAAAAGCAGAATCCAGTATTTCTAATTTTTCAAGTCTGTTTAAAATATCTATAAATGCTTTGTCGCTAACCGGTTCTGCTAAAGCTTCAAGTGTTAAGGGAAACAATCGGGCACCAATGGTATGCTGTAGTTTTGAGAAACGAAAAATGTATTGATCCAGAAAACCAATCGTTTCATCGTCCATATTGTAGTAATTGTCTCGGCTTAAGGGGATAAAAGTTCCTACCCTTGATTTGGCAAACTCCATTCGTTTGAGATGAAGTGCACAAGTATCAAAGGTCTGCTTTATGCTATCATTAAGTTCTGATTCAATCATAGTGCGACTCCCGTTATTCGTGCTGTTTGTATAATCGGCAAATGATTATTGTAATGAGTTCTTACCAACAGGTCAATTTTTTGTTCACCCAATAGAATGTCCAGTTTACCCAGGAATTCAGCTTTCTGCAGCATAATTCTTTTTGGTTCCTGCTCTTCCTCCAGATCAACAAACAAATCAATGTCGCCACCTTTTTTTGTGTCATCAGTTCTGGAGCCAAATAAATAGATCATCGTCCGATCGCCCCATACTTCGCAGGCAACATTTTTAATGATATTTATTTCAGATATTGAGAGTCGCATTTTATTTTGTTTTTACAAAGTTATAGAATTGTGCCAGAAATACCAACAATTGTTTGCAAGGCTTCTGTGCCCTGCATTCGGGAGAAGCCTGCCATTAATGAACCATTTATTGCCATTGATGACTTACTCAAAAATGTACCCGATGTTTTGCTGATGCCCTTCCAGTTTACACAACCCGATTTTTACAATGAGTACCGAAGTGCCCGAAACATTGTGGATACCGGTGGAAATCGTAAAGCAAAAAAAGAAAAACCTACGGTGGCTTGATTTGTAGATTTGACAATTTGACAATTTGAAGTGTCAAATGTCCAATGTTAAGAAGCGTTGTTTCGATGAAGATCGTGATGACGCTTTTTTTTATCTAATCAGGGCTTCATCCACCAAAGGGCGGAAAGGCTAAGAGTGAAACTCTGACTTGACGACATTATTCCGACATAAATACAACCCCATCCTTTTCCAAATCAATAAACTCGTAATGTCCTTCGACCGGCATTCGACTGAGTTTTCGACAAGTTCAAACCAACGGCTCAGGCCCAAGGCTCAGAAATTAGAGACTTTCGGCAAAGATAAACGGAGATAGAAAACCGGAACTGTTGGCAATAAGTCTTTCAATATTATCATAAAATAAAAACGCACTTGCATATCCAAAGGTTTCAAGACCATATTGAAAGATGTTTTTCAGATCATCAGAGTATTGCTCAGATACAACTACTTTGAGTTTACTTGTATCCATTTATCCATTTTTTTATGATGCTCGTCAAATGACATAAATGGACCCTTTTCTGCATCTTTAACCAGCTTTGCCAATATTTTATCTGATATCTGTTCTCCAGGAGTCTGTAGATTTTTAGACTCTTTTGTTTCCTTTGTTCTCATAATAAGTTATTTTGAGATTTACTTTTATGGGAAACGCTTATAGATATCTTTTCGATGCGCAAATGCAACGAAAGTAACAGTGTCATTTTCATTGATTACACCAATTCTATAATCACCAATTCGAATTCGAAAGGCCGATTTATATCCCGAAAGTTTTTTTAGATTGATTATTTCATTCGGAGATGCAGCTTCTGATACTTGTTTTATAACTTCCAGTATTGAACTGGCAAGTTCTTTATTTTTTAGTTTTCTGAAATCCTTGACAAATGCCTTTTCAAATTCAAAGTTCATTTCGCAGTTCTTCTAAAAAGTTGGCCTTTTCTGTTTCCGAGAGTATTTGTTTCCGATGGTTGCGTTTTATCTTAGCAATCAATACTGAATTTTCTACGGTGATCTCAATTCCTTCATTTTTTTGAGCCATGATTCGGGCAGCTTCTAAAAGTGCTTTCCCTGCTTTAGTCCGTTCATTAACTTCTATAGTTATCATAGTGAATAATTTAAATTTTAATATCAGTTTATTTCCTGTCAACAAATTTTAATCAAAACTACAAAATATTTAATTTACTTCGAACGGAATCCCTTTAGTAGCATTCCCAAAGATTTTGACTGTGTACATTAATGAACCATTTATTGCCATTGATGACTTACTGAAAAATGAACCCGATGTTTTGCTGATGCCTTTCCAGTTTACACAGCCCGATTTTTATAAGGCTTATAAAAATGCCCGGAGTATCATCGATTATTCGGGCAGGGGAAAAGTTGAACAGGAAACGGCAGTGCCAGATTAAACTGCAAATTCGAAACAAGGGCTTCATGATGAATGGGGCCTTTTTTTATGCGTCATTGCGAATCCGCTTTTGGGCGGAGAAAGCAATCTTTTATTAATTAAAGATTACCACGCTTCCTTCGGTCGCTACTAATGACAACATTATTTAATGTACACATAATGAGGCGGATAATGTTGTCATAAAACTTGGTGTACTGGTAGGTATGGGGCCTCGCAATGACGATACTTAAGTTGGGGATTTTAAATCCTCGGTTCACATGGCCGGGATTGCAAATCCCGACCAACGAAAGTAAACGAACTGCCAATATTTTCTTGTTATTAGTCAGCTAAATAGTTTCGGGCTCAA
>JBAWZG010000398.1:0-2753 GCA_037143155.1 Bacteroidia bacterium | reverse complement strand
TCCTTTCCTTTCCTGTTTGCCAATCTGATATTCGTAAAAAATATCAACAATGGCAACATCATACAATCGTCGCATAAACCTTTACATCAATGGTAAAGAGGTTGAAAACAACATCGCCGGAATCCGTGCGGCAATGAGTAAACTGATCAATGAGCAAGTGCGTATGACGATCGGATCCAAAGAATATCTGGCTCAGGCTCAGAAAATCAAATCTCTGAAAATCATCATGGATCAGCACCGGGAGGATATTACAGGCGTTAGTAAATCCTGGACCATGCAAAAACTGGGTGATGCTTTTAACCGTTACCAGGCATTAGCGATGGGAGTCATTGCCACAGTTACAGGATTAGTATTGGCCTTCCGGCAGATCGTTGGCACTTTCAACGACTTTGAAGAACGCCTGGATAACCTTTCTGCCTTGACCGGTTTGGCCGGTGATGATCTGGAATGGTTGGGAGAAAAAGCGAAAGACCTTTCCACATCAACTCTTGAAAGTGGGATCCGGGTTACGCAAAGCGCTCAGGAAATCGTGGATGCTTTCACAAAAACCGGATCGGCCCGCCCTGAACTTCTCAAGAATAAAGAGGCATTGGTTGCAGTAACTGAGGAAGCAATCATACTTTCCAATGCAGCAAAAATTAAACTTCAACCGGCCATCGAAGGTTTGTGTATGGTTATGAACCAGTACAATGTTTCGGCCAGCGAAGCCCGTCGTATCATTAATGTTATGGGAGCAGGAGCCAAGGAAGGTGCCGGTGAAATCCCTTACCTGACTGTTGGATTTGAAAAAGCCGGTACCACAGCTAAACTTGCCGGATTGTCCATCGAAACCCTTACAGCTACGCTCGAAACCCTTGCACCCCGTTTTTCACAACCTGAAATTGCTGGTCGTGGATTACGCGGAATGTTACTTCGTCTGCAGGTTGGAGCTGACGATACCAATCCAAAGATCGTTGGCATGGGAACAGCACTCGAAAACCTGGGTAAAAAAATGCTTTCGCCTAAAGAAATGCTCGAAACCTTTGGTTTGGAAAATATTGCCGTAGCCCAAACCCTGATAACCAACGTTCAGGAACTTAAAAAATACGAAAAGGCAGTAACCGGCACTAATGTGGCCATCCAGCAGGCCGCTATCAATACCGATAACAATAACTCAAAACTGGCTCAGGCTAAAAACCGACTCAATGTAATGAGTATCGAACTGGGTGAAAAACTGGCTCCTGCATTGCAAATAAGCACAAGCGGTTTGTCTTATTTCGTTAAAGGCATGAGCGTTATGATTGACTTTTTTAGTCAGAACAAAACTGTCATTCTAACCCTGATTTATTCGCTCACCACTTATACCATAGCCACCAAACTGGCAACCATGTGGGAAGCCCGCTTGAACAAGGAAAAACTGATCAACATTGTGATCGGAAAATTACAGGCTTTGGCATATAACGCTCAGTTTGCTGCCGTTGCCCTTTATAATGCCGGGGTGGCACTTCTCTCCGGAAACTTGGCCGTTGCAACCATCCAGTTCCGTGCTTTCTCAGCTGCCATGGCTGCCAATCCAATCGGATTATTTGTTGGTCTGGTCGTTGCCGCTGGAACTGCCTTGTATTACTATTCAGGACAAATGACTGCCCTACAAAAAGCACAGAAGGTGTTGAATGATGTGAATCTGGAGGCTCAGAAAAATATAGTCGAAGAAAAGATCAAACTGAGTTCTCTACTTGACATTGCCCGAAATGAAAAATTATCCAAAGAAGATCGGCTGAATGCCTTGAATCAATTGATTGCCATCTCTCCAAAATATCTTGGAGGACTTACCCTGGAAACGATCAATACAGAAGGTGCTACCAGCGCTGTAAAGGATTACATTGATACGCTTCTGCAAAAAGCAAAAGTTCAGGCTGCAGGTGAAAAACTGATCGAAATCGAAAAAGAATTACTGGATTTGACCGCTGGAAATGGAGCTGATGTTTCGTTCTGGCAAGGAGCAGGAAACGCAATCCTTTCCTTCGGAAATACTGCGGTCATGGCTGGTCGCAATGCTGCAACAGCGGTTTCCAATATGACTGAGAAACAAACCGAACTCAACCTCCAGAAAGAAAAACTTTTAAAAATTACCCAAAAGCAATTGTTTGAGGATGCTAAAAGTCCGGGAACTGTTGACGGAACCGATGTAACGCGTGATCTGGTCCGGGAACAGGAACTTTTACTGGAACAGGCTAACAAAATGCCCCGCAGTACTGAAGCCGAAATTACAGCCAGAAATAAGAATATCGAGTCTATCCAGAAGGAAATCGAACGGCTTAATCAACTTGGAACCGCCAAAGAAGGAAGTGCAGACGGCCCAGGAGGTGCAAATAGTGATGCAGTAAAAAAGCGTATTGCTGCTGCTGAAGCTGCTCACAATGCGGAAATGGCTGACATCAAAAAACGTAATCTCGAAGGATTGAGTTCCGACGACCAGTATAAAGGAGAACTGCTCATTCAGGAAATCAAATTTCTGAATGACAAAATGAAGATTTACAAAAAAGGCAGCAAGGAATACGAACAGGCTTATGCTGAATCGTTAGGCAAGCAAGTAGATGCTGAAAAGGTTGTTAAAGACTTGTTGGAAAAGGCTCAGAAAGAGTTGGCTGATGCCAAAGTCGACAACCTGAAGGATGGCATCGCCAAGCAAAAAGCGATAGAGGAAAACCGCTGGGCCGATGAATTGGCTGGTTTGAAAAAACAACTCCTGGATAAAACTGATCTTAAAGATC
>JBAWZG010000397.1:0-2759 GCA_037143155.1 Bacteroidia bacterium | reverse complement strand
GACTAAGAATACCTGAATTCTCCTGATAATAAGTTGTTGCTCCTGAACTGGCATCAACCGGAATGGATGCCACCGTTGCGCCTTTTGGTGTGGCAATCCACAATTCGCTGCCGAAATCGGAGAAATCATACCCAATTCCCTTCATTTCCCGGTTTGGTATTTTTCTGTTCTGATCATGAATAGTCCATGTTTTCCCGTCGAAACTTACGATTCCGGCTTCGGTTACGAACCATTTTGTATTTTCATCATCGACAGCCACCGAATAAAATTTACTGGCCTGAAATGCGCCCTTGAAAGAACGGTTAACGACAGAAGTCTTTTTTACATTCTTCGTTTCCTGTTTTTCCGGAGAAGTTTTTACCGGAAAATCTTTTTTATTCTTGCCATCATCAGTCTCCTTTTGTCCGCTTTGTTTCACGGAAACTGCTGCCCCTTCCCTGCCAGTCAGTGTTTCTGGAATAGAAATTAATTCAATTCCATCCTTTTTTCCCAAATTTCGCGAATATTGTTTCTTTTCAGCATTGTTCCAGTGCTCATGAACACCAAGGCTGGCCAATGGCTGTCCCGAATGATCCGGATCGTAGATCATACCGGCCGGCCAGTTACCGGCATCAGCGGCCTGATGCAGGTAATCGTCCACTCCATTGACGTTCGGGATGGATTCGTAAGCATTGTTTGCATCACTGTGCTTATAGGTTCCGTTCCACTCTGTTCGCAGAAAATCATAACAAACCGATTCAAGAGCAACCTGATCCTGAGAAATGAAAATCGAGTTGCACCAGTCGTTGTTAAACGGTGCCATAAAATATTTGACTGGCACCTTTGTCTCATTCGAACCACCGCCGTACAATCCATCAACCACATAAAGCAGCGTATTTTGTCCCAGGTAACGGCTTCCCATCAAATCAACCAGCACACGATATTTGCGGTAACCGTTGTTTGTTGGACTGCCCAGCGATACAGGCGATATCAGCGAATGATGAAGATGAAAGGCGGAGTTTCGGGCATGAGATCCAAAATGATTCTTGGCGGTAAGCGACATCCCCGCGCGTCCGTGAGGCTTCAGATTGGCCACATTAATCATGTAATCAGCCTTTTCAATAATATCATACAATTTATCGGAATCGGATTTATCGGAATAAAAAACGAGATTTTTTGCCGTCGGTTTGATCATGGTCCTCCCAAAATTTGAAGTGGTATGGTCCACATAAACCACATCAGGAAACTCAGTAGCCCAGACATCATAATTGTGACCGAAGATATGGCTCATTGGATCGCCTATCGCAATGTTTTTTTGATCAACGCCAACCACGTAAATCAATTCCCTCAGAATTTCGAGTACCACATTCGGATAGGTTTCGCAAGTTCCTGCATTGCCGCTTTTAGCCGCCGGACTATCCGTAAGTTTTTCCGAAATATAGAATCCGCTATTTTCGTCCTTCCGGCTCAGTTTTCCATTGGCAGTTCCCTGATTGATTTTAATAAATATCTTTTCGCCTTGAGTATAAGCTTTGTTTTGCTTGCTTTTTTTGTAATTGAAAGATTTAAAAAGAGCATCCCATGATTCGTTTAAACTGGTTTTGCCACTTAGTTTCTTCACCGCATCAACAACCATTTTATTGACCACTCCCTGATTGGTATTTTCAGGTTTGTAAAGATCGAAAGCATTGATGCAGTTTTCATTGGTGGCTTTAGGATCCCAAACCCAGATTACACGTCCCGGATTAACACCCATTCCTTTCCCCATGGGTTGGTTTGGACCGTCATCAGGCCCGGTTTTTTCAGGACCAATTGCAAAAGAAAATGGAGTATCGTGCGAAAGGGAAATCACCAGACCAGCAAGTGCAACAAGAATAAACAGGCCTCCTGAAATATATCTGGCGCGCAAAATATTCAATCGGGCTTTTTGCAAGGCCAGAGTCATGCCGCCAAGCGAAAGCAAATAAACAACGAATCCGGACATGACAGGAGCTGCAGCCCGCATACAGGGATAAGCCGCGCGCGAAGGTTTGGGAATAACCCGGATCAAAAACCAAACGGTTGACGTTATTCCCAGAATTAAAAACCACCATTTCGCCGGAAAATGATACTTCTTCATCTTATTTTAACTGGCTTAATTTCAGATGTTAATGAAAAGCAAAATACAACGTTTATTGCCAATATTAAGCTGAGTTCAATTCAAATTATAGGATAAAACTTTGAAAATAAGGCAATAAGGTTGCTCTTTGGTGTGAACAAATTTCTACTAAGGTTTAAAAGAGCATGATAGAGTTTTGAAACCTTAGTAGAAATTAATTGCAAAAATCCATACAACCTTATTAACTTGCTGTATTTCAACTGTTATCTTTTTCGACTTATCCCGAACTCAGGTTATCAATTTAGACCGGTAATTTATACGCCTGACGGGCCAGCAATTTCCATTTTCCATGCTGTTTCTGAAAGATCAGCATATTGCCGATTTTGACATGACCGGCCGTCCCATTATTCATTGTTTCAGCTGAATAGATATGCCGGACAATGGCCGTATTTCCTGAAACTTTAATAGTTTGGTCAGCCGTATCTACAGAAATATAATCTGGTTTGCCGCTGATTATCTCATCAATGAATTCTGTCTTATTCTGTACTTTACCGTTCGAATGCCCGTAAACCAGTTCCTCCGCGGCAATTGAGTTAAGCAAATTTTTATCCGAATCGACAATTCCTTTTTTAAACGTCTCAACGGCTGCAGCAATCTCTTTTTCCACCTTGGTCTGGCAAAA
>JBAWZG010000396.1:0-2760 GCA_037143155.1 Bacteroidia bacterium | reverse complement strand
GCCGAAACGGTTGTTCAGGCACAAAACATCATGGGGGCGCAAGGAATGAATCAGTTGGCTGCGGCTGCACCTGCCCAGAAAAATGCAACGCTCGAAATCCTGCAATTAATCGGGAACCTGAATATTCCACTTATCATCTTCTCTCTGTTTTTCTATTTCATTGGCGGATTTATTCTGTACGCCTCGCTCATGGGAGCCATTGGCTCGGCAGTCGATAGCGACGAAGATGCTCAGCAAATGATGATGCCGGTTATGATGCCATTAATTTTCTCGATCATTATCCTTTTTGCTGTTGCCAAAAATCCGGAAGGTTCACTCGCATTTTGGGCTTCCATGGTTCCACTCACATCGCCGGTAATCATGATGGTTCGCATTCCATTTGGAGTACCCGTCTGGCAAATCATTCTATCCATGACTCTACTTTTAGGAGCAATCCTGGGTTGCATCTGGATGGCTGGGAAAATTTACCGTACCGGTATTTTGATGTATGGCAAAAAAGTGAACCTTAAAGAAATTGTTAAGTGGTTATTCTACAAAAATTAAAATAAAAGACAAACTCATATTTTATTTGATTTTTTTCCTATACTTGCATCAGCAAAAAAATAAAAATGAAAACAAATTCTTTTACCATGTATATGTGCTGCTGTTCAGAACAGACTGGAGAAGGTATGCTTTCAACAATGATTTGAAACAAGAAAATGAGATAATATATCGAAGCCTTCCGAACACCGGGAGGCTTTTTTTGTTTATAACCCTAAAACACAATAAAAATGAAAGTAAACAACATTTTGGAAACCATTGGCAATAGTCCGCTGGTTCGAATCAACAACCTGTATCCAGCCGGATACGAAGTGTATGCAAAATTGGAAAAAACCAATCCGGGCGGCAGTATCAAAGATCGAATTGCATTGGCAATGGTTGAAGATGCCGAAGCAAAAGGCATTCTGAGAAGCGGAAGCGTTTTAATTGAACCTACTTCCGGAAACACCGGAATTGGACTGGCTCTGGTTGCTGCAGTAAAAAAATACAAACTGATTTTGGTCATGCCTGAATCGATGAGTGTCGAACGCCGCCGGATTCTCACCGCATACGGTGCAGAACTGGTATTGACTCCCCGTGAGCTGGGAATGAAAGGTGCAATCGCCAAAGCCAACGAACTGGCAGCCGAAACTCCGGATGCATGGATTCCATCACAGTTTGATAATGCTGCGAATATTGAAGCGCATAAACAAAATACGGCTCAGGAAATTCTGGCTGATTTTCCTGAAGGTTTTGACTACATCATTACTGGCGTTGGAACCGGAGGTCATATTTCAGGAGTTACTGAAGTATTGAAAAAAAGCTTTCCTAACCTGAAGTCGTTTGCTGTTGAACCTGAATTATCGCCGGTAATCAGTGGTGGAAATCCCGGACCTCACCCGATTCAGGGAATTGGCGCGGGATTTATTCCTGTCAACCTGAAAAAAGAGTTGTTGGATGGCACCATTCAGATTTCGAAAGACGAAGCATTCGATTATGCCCGACGTGCTGCAAAAGAAGAAGGATTATTCGTAGGTATTTCTTCAGGAGCTTCATTTGCCGCGGTTGCCAAGAAAATTTCAGAACTGCCTGTTGGTTCAAAAATTCTGACTTTTGTCTATGATACCGGCGAACGCTATCTATCGATTGAAGGATTGTTTTAATACTTTTTGTAGAAAGACCTGTCAGGTTTTGAAAACCTGACAGGTCTGCACCCAAGAAAAGGCAGGTTTTATCCTGCCTTTTTGTATTTTTGACCCATGAACAACCGAATTGCAATCATCGACCTGGGAACAAATACCTGCAATTTGCTGATTGCAGAATATGACAAGCAAACTTATCAGATTCTCTACCAGGGGAAAGAGGTGGTCAAACTCGGAAAAAACGGGATCGATAAAAATCTGCTCATTGCAGATGGGTTGGAACGCGCCATACATGCAATTCAAAAACAACTGGAAAAAATAAAGAATTACGATACAACTCATATTGTTGCACTTGCCACTTCTGCCATCAGGGAAGCAATAAACCAGAATTGGTTTCTTCGTGAGATAAAAGAAAAGACCGGTGTCGAACTTTTGGTTATTTCCGGAGAGAAGGAAGCCGATCTGATTTTCAAAGGTGTAAAACTGGCCTTAGGAGAAATTGAAGATCATTCCATCATTCTCGACATAGGTGGAGGCAGTAATGAATTTATATTGACCGAGGCAGGTGAGCCTGTCTGGAAGCAAAGTTTTCCTCTCGGAATGGCGCGAATCATCGATCAGATACCACCTTCAAATCCAATAACTCCTGAAGAAATTATCCTAATCCGGAATTATTTTGAAAGCGGTCTTGATTCGCTGTGGAAAAGAACAACAGGTATTGAAATCACCAGTTTAATTGGATGTTCAGGAGCCTTTGACACATTGGCCGATTTAATTGACCAGACCAATCCGGGTTCGAAAAACAGAATCAGACAAGAATTGAAACTGAGCGATTTTGAAAAGGTTTACCAACTGTTGATTCATTCAACCACCGCTGAACGTGAAATGATGAAAGGTCTGGAATCTCTTCGGATTGAGATGATTGTACCCTCCGTAATTTTCATCAGACTGGTGATCGAACGATTAAAAATTCAGAAAATTTACCAAACTGACTACGCTTTGCGTGAAGGTATTTTATACGAACTTATTTTCAGTTAAATTCGTGCAAATTTAATTCGTAACAAACATCCGGCATGTCAAGAATCTTAGTCATTGATGA
>JBAWZG010000395.1:0-2761 GCA_037143155.1 Bacteroidia bacterium | reverse complement strand
AGGGAAATTACAAAATTTCAATATTTCAGCCTAACTGGCAGGATGTTACCAGTTGCGAAGCTTACCTTGATGGAGTAATGACCGGGTTTACATATGCAGGACCGAGAGGCGGAGGTTCAGGCGGTTTGCAACAAATAGCTGAAGGTCATTTTAAGACCACTGCCGAACATACCATAACGCTAAGGAATATCACTTATGGCGGATTATGGTGGGACTATGTGAGATTTGAACCTATTAAATAAGTTTCATAAATTTCGGGAAGCGACTGGCTGTTCGTAAAGCGGGCAGCTTGTTCAGGTATAAAAAACAGATAAATGAAGAAAATAGTAATTCCGATTTTAATTCTTGCAGTTCTCATTCAAAATTTAAGTGCACAAAAGGTAATCAGACATTCTTTTGCATGTACCGATTATTCGCAAGGAATGGTTTTCATCATTTCTGAAGATGGAAAACCCGTTTGGCAATATCCTGGAGAGCAGTGCAATGATTTGTGGGTGCTGCCCAATGGCAATTTCCTGTTCAACACCGGTCATGGAGTGAAGGAAGTTACCCGCGATAGAAAAGTGGTTTTTAACTACGAATCGAAAAGTGAAATATTTGCCTGTCAGCGTTTAGCGAATGGAAACACTTTCATTGGGGAATGCAATTCGGGATTTCTGCTGGAAGTTGCTCCAGACGGTAAAATTGTGAAACAGCTAAAACTTCTTCCGGAAGGAGTTGAAGGTGGACACGCCTATATGCGTAATGCCCGGAAACTCGAAAACGGCAATTATCTGGTAGCACATTATGGTTTGGATAAAGTTGCAGAATACGATTCCGAAGGAAAAACTGTTCACGAAATCATAGTCAAAGGCGGCCCCCATTCGATGATCCGTCTTCCTAACGGAAATACCTTGATTGCATGTAGTGACCATAACGGCGATCCAGGAATTGTTGAAATTGATCCATTGGACAAAGTCGTTTGGCAGTTGAAAAAAAACGAATTACCCGGTATTGAACTTAAATTCATGACCGGTATGGAAATCCTTTCGAATGGAAATCTTGTTTTCACAAACTGGGTCGGGCATAATCCACAGGGAAAAGTGACCCATGCTTTCGAAATCACCCGCGATAAAAAGCTGGTATGGATTTATGACGATCAATCAATTCTGAAAACCATGTCGAACATCCAGATTTTGGATCCAAAAGGAAATCCAGTGAAAGGAAACGTGCTACACTGACCTAAATTAAAACGGACAAAATCCAGACTTTTACATGAAAATATTTGCAATCACTTTTCTAATTGGTTCGTTCCTGTTTCCCGGGAAAGGATTTTCTCAGGATCAAGCAGTAAAATGGTCGGTCAAAGTGGCAAACAGTTTTATTGCCCGGTTTCCGGATCCGGATACGATGTATTGCTGCGGAAATACCAATCATTTCAGTTGGCAGGCGGGCTATGTGATGTTTGCAATGGAGAAAATATGGAAAGCCACCGACGACCCTTTGTATTACAATTACATCAGGCGATATGTCGATCAACAAGTCGACGAACAGGGAAATATCCCCGATTTTAAGGATAATGCGCTCGACAATTTTCTTCCGGGATATGCCATCTTGTTTATGTACGAACAAACTCATTTTGAAAAATATAAGCTGGCCGCCATGAAAATTCGTGCAGGGTTCGATAAATATCCCAGAAATTCAAACGGACTATTCTGGCATGGTGTCTGGGCCACCAACCAAACCTGGGTCGACGGTTTGTTTATGGGACAAATATTTCTCGCCCGTTATGGAAAGACCATTGGTGATAGCGAATATGCTTTTAACGAAGTGGTGAAACAAATCACCACAGTTGCGAGTGTTTGCCAGAAACCGAATGGCTTGTTATGGCATGGCTGGGATGAACGTAAAAAAGCGAGTTGGGCGAATAAAACCACAGGTTTGGCTCCTGAAGTATGGAGCGAAGGCCTTGGATGGTATGCGGTTCTTCTGGCCGATGTTTTTGATTATTTGCCCAAAGAACATCCGGGGTACAAGCAGATTCTGACCATTCACCAGAAGCTTTGCAAAGGAATTAAAGATAATCAGGATACAAAAACCGGAATGTGGTGCCAGGTGGTTGATAAACCCACCGACCCAAGAAACTGGAACGAAACTTCAGGAACAGGAATGTACATCTATTTGCTGAAAAAATCAATTGAAAGGGGCTTTCTTCCGGCTGAAGAATATACCCCGGTAATCATGCAGGCTTATTCAGGAATGGTCAAAAAGGCCAAAACGAATGCACAGGGATTTATTGATTTGATTGATTGCAGCAGCATTGGAATTCAAAACAGCACCGAGGATTACTTTAATTCTCCAAGAGAGTTGAGTCCGTTTGGGGCATTTGGCTCTTTCATCATTTCCACAAATTGTATCGAAAACCCAAAGTAAAAGAAGATCCCATTGTCAATGAAAACATTAAAAACGATAATCACACTGGCAGGTCTCCTGCTTTTCATAGTTAGTCAGGCACAAACACCGATGAAATTTATTCATCCGGGTGGTGTTGTTGGCCAGACCGAACTCGATTTTGTAAAAACAAAAATTCTGGCGAAACAACAACCGTGGTACAAGGCTTTCCTGGCTGTAAAAGCAATGGCCAAACCCGGCACAAATGCCATGGAATACATTGATTCGCACGACGACAATGGCGATGCAGCCCAATCAAAAGATGATGCACTAAAGACTTATGCCAATGCTTTGACCTGGTATTTCACCGATCAGCAGATTTATGCCGAAC
>JBAWZG010000394.1:0-2766 GCA_037143155.1 Bacteroidia bacterium | reverse complement strand
GAAATTTATTTTGTTAATTTTTTGATTTTTTGCCAAACTTTGTACATTTGCGGCAATTAAAACCAAATAAAAATAGAGTTATGGCTTACAAAATTTCAGATGAATGTATAGCTTGTGGTACATGTATCGATGAATGTCCTGTAGAAGCGATTTCTGATGGGGATATCTATAAAATTGATGCTGACCTTTGCACCGACTGTGGTTCGTGTGCCGAAGTTTG
The DNA here is from genome assembly GCA_037143155.1 of Bacteroidia bacterium. GTDB lineage: Bacteria > Bacteroidota > Bacteroidia > Bacteroidales > Prolixibacteraceae > Aquipluma. The sequence continues at coordinate 2,546 of JBAWZG010000394.1, read as the reverse complement.
TCCGGTTGATTGTATTTCTGTTGCTGAGTAATTTCCGGTCGACATAAAGCTAAAAGAAGCTGATCCTAAAAGGTCAGCTTCTTTTTTTGCTTCATTGTACAACTTTCTGGTCTGATTTTTGACAATCTGATTTATAGTAAACGATTTAACTATGAAAACAGTTTTTACTTTCATTTTCCTTATCTTACTTACATCAAGCAGTTTTGCCCAGAGTTCGATTTCATCCCACCAAAAAAGCGGGGTTTTATCCTCCGGAATCAATACTGAAATTCTATCATTTTCTATATCAAGCATCTACCCCAATCCGGTAAAGGATTTTGCAACTGTTGAACTTCATTCTCCTGAAACAAATTCAGTTCATGTGAGTTTGATTAATATACTGGGAACCGAAGTCAAAAAATGGGATTCATTTCTGCTTCAGCCCGGCGATCAGAAATTGAAGCTTGATCTTTCATTCCTGAAGTCAGGCGTTTACTTTCTCAGGATTTCCAATTCAGGTCAGGTTGTTACTCAGGTCTTGAAGAAGAATTAATTCGAAGTTCACGAATTCAATCATACTTATCCCATTATTTTTTGTGCTTAATAGTAAAGGCTGCCTTTATGAGACAGCCTTCACCTTTTAGTTACAGTTTGAGTATATACCCGGCGCTGTCCTTAAATGTTTCAGGATCCATTTCCACAAAATAGTTTTTCACACCGCATTGGTCAGCTGCTGTAAAAAACTCTTTCCAGTCCACAATTCCTTGTCCTATAGGTACATTCTTGTTTGTGGCAGATGACCAATCGGCAAGGTGAGCCGAAATAAAACGTCCCGGATATTTCTTAAAGTAGTCGGCTGCCTTGTACCCAATACTGATAACAGCTACCTGAAACTGCATCTTTACCAGATCCGGATCAAAATGTTCCATGAGGGCATCATAAATCAACTTTCCATCGAGCTTTTCAAATTCCATATGGTGGTTATGATATCCTGTTTGAATGCCAGCTTTTTTCGTTCTGGTTCCAATCGCATTCAATTCATCCACTGCTTTCATCCAATCGCTCATTTTAGCCTCCTTCGGAAGTCCAAAACTGGAACAAACCATCTGTTTTTGTCCCGATTCAAGAGCGAAATCCATCCGTTCGTTTAGCTTGTCTTTCAATTCAGCAAAGCCGTAGTGGGTACTTTGCAATATGAGTCCGGAATCTTCGACGATCTTTTTCATTTCTTTTGCCTTCATACTCATCAGAGGACCGAATCCGGAGCTTTCGTATCCCGGAGGAGAACACATTTCAACACTTTGATAACCCAATCCTGCCATCATTTTAAGGGTTCCGGGAAAATCTTTAATCAGTTGATCTTTTACCGTCCAAACCTGAAAGCCCAAAGGTTTATTCAAAGCTTTTGAGCTTGTGGCTGCAAACAGGTTCATAGGAATCTGGGAGGCCACGATTGCTGAGCCGATTCCAAGAGCACTCTTTTCAATAAATGTTCTTCTATTTATCATGATTTCAACTTTTAAATGGTTTCCGGATTCCAACCCTTCCGATATTCACGTTTCAAAAAATCATTAGCCTTTTCATCATTAGTAATTTTCATGGCATCGGCATCATACATCAGTGTTTTGCCTGAACGAAGTGCCACAGCATAAAGGTTGACTGCCTCTGTAATTGGCCACGCCTGACGGAATCCACCATCAATCTGCTTTCCGGCTTTTACACCATCGACAAAACGCTTGATTCCAGGAATTTTTACAGCACCGGCTGCTGCTGAGACTTCTTCGCTTTTCTTAACTCCCTGTGATAACAAATATGGGTTTTCGGCATGAAAACCGCGGGTCAGGATAATATCTTTATCACCCACGAACATCATTCCTTCCGAAGGAAATTCGACACCCTGCTCATAAAATTCCCTGAGCACCGGGGGCTTCATTCCGCCATCGTACCAAATCAGATCGATTGCCGGACGACCTTCAACAGCCGGGTATTTAAAGCGCATGTTACAGGCATACGGAAAACTGAAATTGTTGTGTATTTTATAGGCAGCGCCATTGTCATTAATGTCGCACACGCTGCTGAAATTTGGCTCGATAATCGTGGGTTTACCCAGTTTTAACGCTTCAAAAACAGTCCACAAGCTGTAGTGACCCATGTCGGCCATCGAACCACCGCCAAAATCATACCAGCCACGGAAAACCATGTTGGTATAATGCGGATGATACGGACGTTCAGCTTCAGGACCGAGCCACAAATCCCAATCAAATCCTTCGGGTAGTTGGGGTTTGTCGTCGGGAATTTTGGCATATTGTGGCCAAACCGGGCGGAACGACCAATTATGTACTTCTTTCAATGTGCCAATGGCCCCGCTGTTGATCCATTCCATTATTTTTGGCATGTCTTCACCATTCGAGTCCCACGGCAAAAGGTGGGTTGTGACCTGCGATTTCATCGCCATTTCATACACTTTCCGGCCTTCCAACAAGCGGTTCGACAAAGGTTTGTGTACAGAAACTCCGATATTTCGTTTTATAGCTGCTGCGCTGATAATTCCGTGCAAATGGTCGGGA
>JBAWZG010000393.1:0-2773 GCA_037143155.1 Bacteroidia bacterium | reverse complement strand
TTAATCTGAGGAAAATTCTCCGTCACAATAAATTCGGTACGAAGAAATGTAGAGTATATTTTCCTGACTATCCATTTCAGAAAATCCAATGTTCGATCTTCTTTGGAAATCACGCGCTCCCAATCCCATTGATCGACGTACAGCGAATGAATATTCGTCAACTCTTCATCAGGGCGAATGGCGTTCATATCGGTATACAAACCATAACCCAGATCAATTTTAAGATCGGCCAGCGTCATGCGTTTCCATTTGGCCAGTGATTGGACCACTTCGGCCCTGCTATCGGCCAATTCCTTGATCGGGAAAGAAACAGGGCGTTCAATTCCATTCAGGTCATCATTAATTCCAGTACCTTTCAGGACAAATAAGGGAGCTGTTACCCGGCGAAGACGCAGCTCAGATGCCAGATCCTGCTGAAAACTGTCTTTTACAAGTTTAATGGCCTTCTCTGTCTGAATCAGATCGAGTAAAGACCGGTAGTTTTGGGGGATAAATAGTTTCATACCATCTCGAGTTTTGGTTTTGTTTGAAATTTGATTTGCTTAGGAATGAGTAATATTCCGAGTAAAAATAGTGACAATCAAATTATTTTAAGGCCTTTTAGTCTTCAATTTTTAGTTTTACAAAATATTCCTGATTCATTTAGAACATTTCTATTTTTGCAAGAATCTATGCTGAAGAATCTGCCATCCAATGCGCTGCAGTTATACCTGATTAAAATTGCCAAATGGTTTAATCTGGTGATGCCCATCGTTGTTCTCTTTTATCAGGAGAATGGCTTGAGTATGTCACAGATTTTCATGCTGAAATCGATCTATTCCATCGCCATGGTTGTTGCTGAATTACCATCAGGTTACCTGGCAGACGTTTGGGGTTGCCGCCGCACAATCCTAATGGGAGCAATCATGGGAACAATCGGAATCATGATTTACAGCTTATCTTCCGGTTTTGGGAGTTTTGTTGTTGCTGAAATTATACTTGGCATCGGATTTAGTTTTGTTTCAGGTGCCGACTCTGCCATGTTGTACGATTCATTAAAAGCAGAAAACCGTGAAGATGAATACATCAAATACGAAGGACGGATTACTTCCGGCGGAAATTTTGCCGAAGCCTTTGCTGGAATTGCCGGGGGTTTACTTGCAACATTTAGCTTACGGACGCCTTATTATTTTCAGGTTTTTGTGGCCGCAACAGCTATTCCGGCTGCATTTTACCTGGTGGAGCCAAAGCATATTCTGGAAAGAACACGTTTAACGATGAAGAATATCATCGGTATTGTGAAGCTCACCTACCTGCAACCTGAAATGCGGAGTGCCATCCTGATTTCTTCATTAACCGGAGCGGCTACCTTGACTTATACCTGGTTTGTTCAGCCTTATTTTCAGAAAGCCGGAGTACCCGTTTCGGTTTTTGGAATTCTGTGGACAATGCTTAATCTTTCAGCAGGCGTTTTCTCGATGTATTCTTATCGGATAGAAAGATCATTGGGCAAAAAAAGTACTTTGCTGTTGATTGTAGTGTTTATTTCACTTGGATTCATCCTGACATCTCTCCAGATTTCACTGGCCGGGATTGCCATTCTGTTTGGCTTCTATATGGTTCGTGGAATTGCCACACCGGTACTGAAAGACTATATCAACCAATACACCGATTCCAAAGTCCGGGCCACCATCCTATCGGTGAGAAACCTTGAAATACGGATCATTTTCGCTGCAGCAGGTCCGGTTTTGGGATATCTTACTGATACTTTCAGTATGCAAACAGCATTGATGGTTGCGGGAATTGCCTATTTCGTTGCTGCAATATGGAGTATTTGGCCAATGATGGAGCCCCCTCCAAACCTCCCCCGCAGGGGGAGGCTTTAAGAGCATCATCTTCAAAAGGGTAATCAAAAAACTTGAAGAAATTTAGTTTCAATAATAGACTTGATTTGCCACCGAGACAAAATGTCATTCTTAAAAAGAGTATTTTTGCTGATATGCAATGTTTTAAGCCTCCCCGATGGTGAGGACTTAAAAAATTGCCTTGAACGGAAAAAACAGCACAGCCACATTCGAAGCATTTTGCTCCATCTCCTTTGGAGAGGGCTGGGGAGAGGCTGGAGGTTTGCAGGGGGCATTCCTATTTAAACAACTTTCTCAACTCGTCACCCAACTTTTTAACAGACCCCTTGATATCTTCTACCGAAGCTTTTTTCACTGCCTGTTCGATTTGCTTTCGGGCTTTGCTCAAATCCAGCGAAACTTCCGGCTTGTTCAACGGCCCTTTCAGGATGACCGATGCTTCAACCGTCTTGATATTTTGGGAACCTGGTAATATTCCAAGTCCAGTGTTGATATCAGTCCCCAGATCTTCGCGGTTCACAACAAAATCCATATTCAGATTGATTTCGCGGGTAGCCGAAAGACTTCCGTAGATTGTCGCCTGCTGATCAGCAATGTTTGTTTGAAAAGGACTCAACTTCAGCTGGCCATTTTCAAATTGAAATTTAGCCGTAAAATCATCTACTTTTACATTTTTCAGCTTTTCCTTTTTGATAATTCCCCGAATCTGGTCAAAAACCGGTGAATCGACAATGGTCAGATTTTTGGTATTAAACAAGCCTGAACCGTTCAAGCTGGTTGGCACCAGATTCATTTTCTCGTTCATCAATCCTGAAAGGCCAAATTGTGTGGAGAATTTACCCTGACTCTTTCCGGCAATCGGCAAGTACCGTTGAAATGTTCCGATCGACTGGAATGCAGTTGGCAAATCCATATCCGCCATGTTCAGC
>JBAWZG010000392.1:0-2782 GCA_037143155.1 Bacteroidia bacterium | reverse complement strand
GGGCCGAAGCCCGTTTTTTATTTTGTTCCGAATTTGTAAACTGTTTTCTCGTAAAAATTCTGCCCGGGAGACAGTTGTACTGATGGAAAATGAGATTTGTTAACCGAATCAGGGTAATGCTGCGTTTCAAGAGCAACGCCTGAATACTTTCCGAATTTTTTCCGGCCATCAATGATTAACTCTGGAATCCAGTATCCGGTGTACAATTGAATACCGGGCTGTGTGGTATGAACTTCAATCATTCTTCCTGAAGTTTCTTCGCTCAGGCAACCTGCATAAACCAGCTTGCCTTCATCATTGTCCAGAACAAAATTCAAATCGTATCCGTCTGGCAGCGGTTCGATGTCTTTGCCCAATTTCTTTTTGGAAAGGAAGTCGAATGCCGTATCTTTTACGGTGACAATTTTACCGGTTGGAATACTTCCCACTGATTCAGTAAAGGTTTTGGCTGGTAATTCGAGTTCGTGGTTCAAGATTGTTTCTTTGCCACCAGTCAGGTTGAAATAAGTGTGGTTGGTCAGGTTTACCAAGGTCGTCCGATCGGTTTCGGCAGTGTATTCGATCGATAATTCATTGCTATTATTCAATGTATAGGTACAGGTGGTGGTTAGATTTCCCGGATATCCTTCTTCCATGTCTGCACTCAAATAGCTGAGTTTTACACCTGCTTTGGCTTTGTCTTCAAGGATTTCAGCTGTCCAAACCTTTTTGTCGAATCCCACCAAACCGCCGTGCAGATGGTTGGGACCATTATTGACCGCCAGCGTGTAGTCTTTTCCATCGAGGGTAAATTTCCCATCAGCAATACGGTTACAAACGCGGCCGCAAATGCTTCCGAAATATGGGTAACTTCCAAGATATTCTGCGCTGAGATAATTTTCAAGTTTGCCAAATCCCAAAGCAATATCTGTCAGTTCTCCATTCTTATCCGGAGTTACAATGGAGGTAATGACCGCTCCGTAATTGGTGATTTGAATACTTACCTCATGGTCGTTGGTCAGGGTAAATAAGTCAACTTCAGTGCCTTCTTTTGTTTTTCCGAACAGTGATTTTGTGATTTTCATGGTTATGTATTTTAATTTATCTGTTGTTATTTCTTTTCGCGTTACATTCCCCTCCTTCGGAGGGGTTAGCGGAGGCTTCCTTTTTTTCCAGCTTTCAAATTTAATCTTTTCGTTCATACTGGTAGGTACAGGTTGTGTATTTTGTTTTGATTTATTTTTACTTTTGAAATCTATTCAAACTAAATTTCAAATCGAGTGAAGTATATTCAGATTGATGATTCTTTAGGTGTTCCCAAATACAGGCAAATTATTAATTCTATTTACTCTGCAATTTCGAATGGCAACCTAAAAATGGGAGTTAAAATCCCATCGCTAAACCAGATTTGCATTGAATTTGAACTTTCGCGCGATACGGTTATGGTGGCTTTCAATGAGTTGAAAGCAAAAGGAATAATAAAATCAATTCCGGGTAAAGGATACTATATAAATAGTGTAGAAATCAAACTTGACCAGAAAATATTTGTGCTTTTTGATGAGCTAAATGCATTTAAAGAAGATTTATATACCTCATTTCTGAATAGTCTGGATGTAAAATCGAGCGTCGATATCTATTTTCATCACTTTAATTACCAGGTATTTAAAGATCTTATTTCTGAAAGTGTGGGAAATTATACCTCATACGTGATCATGCCTGCTACTTTTGACTATACCGCTGATGTGATCGGAAGGCTGCCAAAAGACAAGGTATATATTTTGGATCGTTTGAAGGAAGACCTTGTGGATTATCCGGTGGTTTATCAGGATTTTGAACAGGATGTTTACGATTCGCTTAGCCATGGATACGATCTGCTTCAAAAATACAGCAAGCTAATCATGATTTTTCCCGGAGGAAAAGAGCCTACAGGCCGTATGATTGGATTTCAACGTTTTTGCAGCGAAAAAGGAATTCAGTCAGAAATTATCCGGAATGTGGTCAATAAGGAAATGCAAATTGGAGAGGCATATTTTGTTCCATCTGACCGAAATCTGGTCCGATTAGTGAAAATGGCAGGAGAGAAAAATCTGCAACTCGGCAAGGACGTCGGAATTGTATCTTTTAATGATACCGTATTGAAAGAAATTGTGGCAGGCGGAATAACTACCATATCTACTGATTTTCAGCTCATGGGCCAGACTCTTGCACGTATGATTCAGGAAAAGAGTTCTGAAAAGATTCGTAATCAGTCAGCATTAATCAGAAGAAACTCGCTTTGATATGTTTCTAAACACAACAGCAAATCCTTCCTGAAAGAGTAAAAAGTCTATTTTTACCCACCAGTACCCACCAGTATGAAAATTGTATATGAGTAAATTTAATATTGAAGAACATCCGCACAGGCGATTAAATCCATTAACAGGTGACTGGATTTTAGTGTCGCCGCACCGGGCAAAAAGGCCCTGGCAAGGACAAGTTGAAAAGGCTGTTTCCGACGAACGTCCATCCTATGATCCAACCTGCTATTTATGCGCAGGAAACGAAAGGGCAGGAGGGAAGTATAATCCACCCTACAAAGGAACTTTCGTATTTACAAACGACTTTAGCTCGCTTTTGACCGATTCGCCGGAAGGAACCGTTGATGAAGGAAATCTTTTTCAGGCCAAAAGTGAAAGCGGAATATGCAAAGTGATTTGCTTCAGCGAAAATCACAGTCTGACCATTCCTGAAATGGAAGTTGCAGATATTCGGAAAGTCGTTGATGTTTGGTGCGAGGAATATGCCGGATTGGCGAAGAATGAAA
>JBAWZG010000391.1:0-2783 GCA_037143155.1 Bacteroidia bacterium | reverse complement strand
GTCAATTTTATCGCCTTAAATGACGGATCGACCATCCATAACCTTCAGGTTGTTGCCGATGTTGAACGATTTGGTGAAGATTTATTGAAAGATATTAATACCAGTGCTGCACTGGGAATTACCGGCGAGCTGGTTGCTTCGCAGGGAAGCGGTCAGACTGTTGAGTTGAACGCAACTGAAATTGTAATCTACGGAAAATCGGATCCGGATAAATACCCGATTCAGCCAAAAAAGCACAGCCTCGAATTTTTGCGCGAGAATGCGCATCTGCGTTTTCGTACTGCAACGTTCAGTGCAATTTTCCGGATTCGTCATGCCATGGCATTTGCGATTCACAACTATTTCAACAATAAAGGATTTATTTATTTGCATACTCCGATCGTCACCGGATCGGATGCCGAAGGTGCCGGCCAAATGTTCCGTGTAACCACACTCGATGCCAAAAATCCACCGCTGTTGGAAGACGGAACAATCGATTACTCACAGGATTTCTTCGGAAAAGCAACCAACCTGACTGTTTCAGGTCAGCTCGAAGGCGAACTTGGAGCCACCGCTTTGGGCGAAGTTTATACTTTCGGACCAACATTCCGGGCTGAGAATTCGAACACTGCCCGCCACCTGGCCGAGTTCTGGATGATTGAGCCTGAAATGGCTTTTTACGAACTTCAGGATAATATGGATCTGGCTGAAGATTTCCTGAAAAGCCTGATAAAAGATGCACTGGATAATTGCATGGACGATCTTGAATTCCTCAGCAAACGACTTCAGGAAGAAGAAAAAAACAAACCCATGGACGAACGTTCGATGGAGTTGATTGAAAAACTTCGGTTTGTTCAGGAGAACGACTTTATCCGTTTGCCATATACCGAAGCAATCGAAATTCTGCTGAACTCAAATCACTACAAAAAGAAAAAATTCCAATACCCGGTCGACTGGGGCACTGATTTACAGAGCGAACACGAACGTTACCTGGTTGAAAAACATTTCAAAAAGCCGGTTATCCTGATAAACTACCCGAAAGACATCAAGGCCTTCTATATGAAACAGAATACTGACGGCAAAACTGTTGCTGCAATGGATGTTTTGTTTCCCGGGATTGGAGAAATTATCGGAGGTTCACAGCGCGAAGAAGATTACGACAAACTGGTCCGGAGAATGGAAGAAATGAATGTTCCGGTTCATGAAATGGATTGGTATCTTGATACCCGCCGTTTTGGAACGGTTCCTCATGCAGGATTTGGTCTTGGATTCGAACGATTGCTTCTGTTCGTAACCGGAATGGGCAACATTCGCGACGTGATTGCTTTTCCACGAACTCCCAAAAATGCAGAGTTTTAGGAATCAAAATACCAATGAGCAATAACCAAGAAGGCCTGAAAATCAATCAACGATTTCAGACCTTCCTGGTAAATTTCTATTAACCTTATTTCCAGATTGGACTATTGCCATTGCCGTTTCCATTACCATTGCTGTTACCATGGCCATTGCCATTGTCATCATGATGCTCTTTATGGACAGCTGATGTTTCCGGTCCACCGGCCTTAGCAGGATTACTTAATAAAACCATCATAGTTGCTGCCGAAGCTGCAATATAACCGGTTCTTCTAATAGCTTCTTTGCGGGAAATCTTCTTCTCTCCAAAACTTACAATTTCCTTCCTTGCGATTTCTTCCATCTTGTTATTCATATCTATCTTATTTACTTGGTTAATAATATTCACTAATTTGGTTGTTAATTCTTTGTTTCAGAACCATCACCTGTTTAGTATTGACTGGTCAATGAATCAAAAGAATTAGATTTTGATTCTATTTGTACCCAAAGGTGTAACCATTTGTTCAGAAAATTGCAATCAAACAGGTTCTAAAATTTATACAATTACCAAACTATGCTTTCTGATGATTAAACAGCTAATCCTGAAGAGTAAAACATAAATACTGGCAAAGAATGTTCCAATTTTATGTCTGAAATTCAACCGAAACTTTTCAATCTTATCACCTCAGTATTATATCCTTCAAAAGAACCGGAATGTTTTGATAAAGTTAGCATTGTGAAATAAGACCATCAATACGTAATTTCCGAACTACTGAACAGAAGATTGAAGGAGGATTTTAAAAGATTATGAATGAAGATTTTTTCTAAATAGTCCTATCTTTAGACCATCACATAACCATAATTTTTACTTTTGAACCAAACGAATAGAAAATGCCATCCATTCCAATTCTAAAAAAGAAAATAGGCCAGTCTTATTTGGTCTGGTTTCAAAACAGCAATTTATACCTTCAGCTGGAAGAGCCGGCCTGGTTCGTTCTCCGGAGAACCAGGCAGCGAAGCAAATCAGACAGAATTGCGAAGGAATTCGTCGTCCGATACGGAGCAACTTCAGAAGAAAGCCTCCGGTTTGTTGAAGATATCCGGCTGAAAATAAAAGAAATGAATCGGCCAACCTCTGTTCAAAACAAAGTATCTGAAATTCCGGCAGATCTGAATAACCGCTCATTTACTCCTTATGCCATTCACCACTACCAGCTGGGCGATCAGTTGATCTCATTTTCATACGAAACCCCAACTTTCGAATATTACATTCACCCATTAATCTGTCATCTTGAAGTAACTGATGAACAGGCAGAATTGCCCCTTTTTGAATTGTTTGCCTGGCAGGATTCCATCGCATTTCGGTTCAACGGCGATGTAAAAGGAGTCTGGAATCCTGGCGAGACCAATTTTGTAAAAGGATCAATCTTTATGTCACTGATTAATGTGATGTACCAGAAAACTGATGATGA
>JBAWZG010000390.1:0-2800 GCA_037143155.1 Bacteroidia bacterium | reverse complement strand
AGCGGAAAGCCTTCGGAGGTAATGTTTTCGGCAAATTCGCCATATCGAAGTTCGCGCCCGGCTGAAGGTTCCATTTTTTCAAAACTCTCCTTTCCAAGCAGGCTGACCTGTCGGTGCCAGTTACCTGAATGGGCGTCACCTTCAACACCGATACCAGAAAGGATTATCCGATCCACCGGAATCTTAATCGTTCCCTTTTTCTCAGAGATATTCACCGACAGTACTTTTATCTTTTGCATGTTATTCCGGAAGATTGGTTTTTGTTTTCTCAATTAGCGTGATATTTCCGATAATCATTGTCTTATCAACGGCTTTGCACATATCGTAAATGGTTAGCAGTCCCACGCTGACAGCTGTCAGGGCTTCCATTTCGACGCCAGTTATTCCGGTGCACCTTACTTCGCTGGTAATAGAAACCCCGGTTTCATCCGGAATTGCCTTGACCAGAATCTTGTTCAAAACGATGTTGTGGCAAAGCGGGATGAGTTCTGCCGTACGTTTGGTTGCCTGAATTCCGGCGATCTCGGCAATCGTCAGAACATCTCCTTTTTTAATCAGGTTCTGCTCGATAAGTTGCAAGGTTTCCGGCGAAAGTTGAATGTGCCCAGATGCTTTGGCCACACGCAATTGAATTTCCTTATCGCCAACATCCACCATACGGGCATTTCCCTCTGAATCGGTATGAGTTAATTTCGTCATCGTTTATCCTCCTATATTGTAAAAACTTCCTTTTCGATTGTGACAACCGTTTAAAGGTTTGCAATTTAAAGCTTCAAGCAATGCTTTTTCTGCACCCAGTTCACGAACTGAAAACTCCTGTTCGTCAAACAAACAAGGTTTTACCATTCCATTGGCTGTCAGTCTCAACCGGTTGCAGATGCTGCAATTTCCGCCGTTTCCGCCCTCGACCACCGAGAATTCACCAGTTTCGAGGTTCATCTGTTGAATAAACCTCACCTGAAGATCATTCATCCGGCCAAACTCTTTGACTTCCAGTGCATCCGTTTCGTTGGATGATTTGTACACCACGCAATTGATTTTGACGGGTTCCAATCCGGCTTCCTTCGCCGCTTTTATTCCTTTCAAAACGTTGTTCAGATCACCTCCACAGGTAATTTCGCTGAATTTCACAGGATCGAGCGTATCCAGACTGATGTTCACCCGTCGCAAACCAGCATCTTTCAAGGGTTGGGCGAGTTCTTCCAGAAAGATTCCGTTGGTAGTCATCGAAAGGTCTTTAACTCCTTCGATAGAAGCCATCTGTGAAACCAAAGTCACTATATCTTTACGCACCAAAGGTTCGCCACCGGTAATCCGGAATTTATCGATACCCAGACTGACAGCCACCCGAACCACTTCGGTAATTTCTTCGAACGATAGAATGTCCCTGTGATTCATCAGTTGAATGCCTTCGGCAGGCATGCAATAAGTACAGCGTAGATTGCACCGATCGGTTACTGAAATCCTCAGGTAATTGATATGTCGGTTAAAGCGGTCGTACACCGGATATTTCTCCTTTTTTTAGATTTAAAACTCCTTGTGGTATTTCCATAATCCCATGTGCCATCGTGTAAGCATGAATATGCGCCGATCCATGGTATTCGATGGGAATTATTGTTCCGTTTGCGGTTATCGTAACCGGAACAAAGAATAATTGGTCAGCTTTCTTCCTGAAATAATCTTCTTCAAGCGGCAAATGCAGAACGGTCTCTTTTGAAGTTTTGCCCATGAGCGCATTCAGAAATGGCTTAACCAAAACCTCGAACTGAACAAACGATGATACCGGATTGCCTGGCATTCCAAAAACAAAATGATTGTTCTTTTCCCCAAACAGAAGGTGTTTGCCGGGTTTTACATTCATGCCATGGACGTGGATATTTACATCTAATTGTTTCAGTATTCTGGGTACAAAATCGAAATCGCCCACTGATACTCCTCCTGAAATCAGGATGACATCGTATTTTTCCAAAGCTGATTCCAGAACTTCTTTTAACAAAATCTCGTTGTCAGGAACGATTCCCAGATATTCCGGCGTAATCCCCATTTGTTGAGGCTGAGCTATGAGTTGGTAGCTGTTGCTGTTCCTGATTTTCGAAATTCCGGGAATTTCGCCAGGCTCTACCAATTCGTCGCCGGTTGAAAAAACTGCCACCGATGGTAAATTGTAAACCAACGGATTGACGCAGCCAACCGACGCCAGAATGGCAATGTGTGCCGGAGAAATGACGTAGCCTTTACGGATAACCATATCACCTGCTTTTACATCTTCACCTGCATAACAGATATTTGAGTTGCCCAATTCGCGGACACAAAGCACCAGATTTGGACCAACTTCTTCAATATGCTCTTTCATGATAATCCAGTCGGCACCTTCAGGAACCATTGCTCCAGTCATAATCCGGGAACATTGATTGGCTCCGATCGTTTTCTTGGGAACACTTCCCGCGGGAATTTCTTCAATCACCTGCAAAGTATTCTTCATATCCGATTTCCGGCAGGCATATCCATCCATGGCCGATTTATTAAACGGAGGCATGGAAACATCCGCGAATACATCTTCGGCAAGTGTCCGGTTGAGGGCATGAAACAAATCTATCCGTTCGGTACCCAGAGGTACTACAAATCGTTTGATGATTTCAAGTCCTTTGTCAAATGAAATCAGTGTTTTAGTTTCCATTGGTTCTCTTTAATTTCAATCATATCCAATTCAAAATCAATCCTTTTTCCATCAAATGTAATCACGCGGTCGGCCAGAAGTTTTAATCTTTGGGCGGAAGGTTTGATTTCATTTTCCGGACTA
>JBAWZG010000389.1:0-2812 GCA_037143155.1 Bacteroidia bacterium | reverse complement strand
CAGGTCATTTTGATGCGCGAGTTTCTGACGGTTTTTAGCGGCAACGAACTGGTCATTGGCATGGTACTTGCCAATTGGATGATTTTAACCGGATTGGGAGCCTTTTTTGGTACCTTTCAGCTAAGAGTAAAAAAAGCTTTTCCTCTTATCCTTATCGGTCTGTTATTGCTTTCAGTACTTCCTTTTGTCACTGCATTTCTGATCAATTTCCTGAAGAACATCGTATTTCCGATCGGCGCCATGATCAGTGTCTTTCAAATTATTTTGGCTTCGCTGGTGCTGCTTATTCCATTTTGTCTCGTGAGCGGATTCCTGTTTACGTTTATTTCCAGGTGTTATTCCGAAGTCCGGCAACAAAACGAAACTGGCTCGGTGTATGGTTTCGAATCTGTCGGCAGTGTCATTGGCGGATTGCTGAGTGGATTGCTCTTCATCTTTGTTTTTTCGTCGATCGAAAGCCTGCTGGTTTTGGCCATTGTCAATGGTCTGATACTTTTCCTTATCAGCCTGAAAAATTCCAAAGGGAAAATAGTTTGGATTCCTTTTTGGGTGGCAATTCCGGCATTCGTCCTTCTGTTTTTTCATCCTGAAAGGAATATCCGAAGCTGGGTGTATCCAAATCAGGAAATCATAGTCTCAAAGGATTCGCCTTACGGAAACATCGTGATTACCCACCGCGAAAATCTATGGAGTGTATACAACAACAATCTGTTACAATTCGATTCTGAGAATTTCATGCTGAACGAAGAAGCCGTACATTTTGCAATGTTGCAGCATCCCAATCCGAAGAATATTTTGCTTGTCTCCGGAGGACTATCGGGGCAAATCGCTGAGTTAAAGAAATACAAACCCACTTCCATCGACTATCTGGAAGACAACCGGTGGCTTCTGGAATTGATGAAAGATACACTTGCAAAAATGACTGATCAAAGCATTCAGGTATTTTCGACCGATCCGCTCCATTTCATCCGGAATACTTCAAAAACTTATGATGTTGCCATTCTGAATCTGCCCGATCCATCCACTTTGCAGGCCAACCGCTTTTACTCTTTGGAGTTTTTTACTTTGCTGAAAAGAAAGCTGTCGGAGGGAGCAGTGCTGTCATTTAGCTTGTCGGCCCCCATCAATTACCAGAATCAGGAAGCAGTTGAGCTGAATTCGATCCTTTTTTCAAGCCTGAAAAAAGTGTTTCAAAATGTACTCATTGTTCCGGGTGAAAAGTTGTATTTTTTGGCATCCGATGCCCGGCTTACCTGGAATATTGCCCGATCGGTTCAGGAAAAAGGAATTGAAAACCGGTATGTCAATTCCTACTACATCGACGATGAACTGCTGAAACAGCGCGGAGAGCATATCCTTGCTGCATTAAATCCGGATGCGGAGATCAACCAAAACATGAATCCGGTTTTGTATTATCAGCATTTGGTTTACTGGCTAAGCCAATTCAAGGAGAAATATTGGCTGATAGTAGTTTTCTCCGGAACGCTTGCTTTTTTTCTTTTTTTCAGCGGAAGTAAATCCTCCAAAGCGATGTTCCTGACCGGTTTTTCGGCATCCGGACTCGAACTGCTTTTACTTTTTGGCTTGCAGGTTTTCTTCGGAAATATTTACCTGTTCACCAGTTTCGTGTTTACCGGATTTATGATTGGACTGGCGTGCGGATCGTTCCTTGGAAAATCTTTTCCGAAGAAAAATTACATGACATTTATCCAGTTGCTGATTGGTGTTTTTGCAACTCTGATTGGTACAACCCTCTTTTCTTCTAAAATGGCTGAATGGAATGCATGGAGTATTTATTTTCTCTATCTCGCGGCAATCCTTCTGATTGGCGGACTGACAGGATTCCAGTTTGTACAAGTGAGCCATAAAAACGATGGAAGCTATGCTGAGATCTCAGGAAAAACATACAGTTACGATTTGGCTGGCTCAGCATTGGGAGCGCTTGTGGTCAGCATTTTTATGGTTCCCAAACTGGGCATTGTCGCTTCGGTATTAACGATTGGAATGATCAATCTGGTTTTTGGAGTCTGGCTGTTTCTGACGAATTTTAAACAAACTGACTGAAAAACTGAAGCTAAAGATTGAAACAAGCGGGTCTTTTTTTCGTTCAGGATGTAAAACATACTGATCCTTTCAGAATCAAAAAATATGGAAAATAACGATATGGATAAACGTGAATTTCTGAAACATGGACTGGCAGCCACCGGCGCCATTGCCTGTTCGCCATTGATGAGTCTGGCCGGAGAGAGCGGTGAAAAGCTTTGGAAATGGAGCAAGGAAGGTTTATACTGGTCGCCGACGCCACGTGGAACCAAATGTTTAATTTGTCCCAACGAATGTGTTATCAAGGTCGGAGAATCGGGTCTTTGTCACAATCGGGTAAACTATCAGGACAAAATTTATTCAATCGCCTACGGAAATCCATGTGCCGTAAATATCGATCCGATTGAGAAAAAGCCGTTCAACCATTTTTTACCCGGATCGAAAGCCTTTTCGATAGGCACTGCGGGTTGCAATCTGGCCTGTATGAACTGCCAAAACTGGACCATTTCGCAAGTCAGTCCAAAAGAGACGCGCAACCAGGATCTGATGCCGGACAAATTGGTGGAACAAACCATTGCTGCCAACTGTCAATCCATTGCTTACACCTATTCCGAACCCATTTCGTTTTACGAATATACCCTCGATTCGGCTAAACTGGCCAGGCAGGCGGGCATCAAAAACGTTTTGGTCACTGCCGGTTTTATCAACGATGAGCCGCTTCGGAACTGGTGCAAAACCATCGATGCTGCCCGCGTCGACCTGAAATCGT
>JBAWZG010000388.1:0-2814 GCA_037143155.1 Bacteroidia bacterium | reverse complement strand
ATCCCAATTGCCTGGATGATTCACCGCTTTGGCTACAAGGTCAGTCTTTTGGTTGCAGTGATAACTTGTTCACTGGGCTCTGCACTCTTTTGGCCGGCTAAAATATTCGATTCGTATGCAATCGTTCTGACAGCGATTTTCATTATTTCCACCGGATTAACAATCATCAATGTAGCTGCAAATCCTTTCGCCTCCATGTTAGGTGATCCGGAAGGAGCGCATCAGCGGATCAATTTTGTGCAGGTTTTTTCCAGAATTGGCTATGCCGTTACTCCTGCCGTTGCAACTACGCTGATCTATAATCAGTCCGGAGATATACGGTTTCATTTTCCATACCTCCTGCTTGCCGGAATTCTTTTGATGATTGCCCTTTTATTTGGTGTTTCCCATTTGCCTGCAATGAAACCTGAAAATGAGGAAAGCTTTAAACTGAAAGGAATCATCAGCGAAGGATATTCCTATAAACATCTCTTTTTTGGACTTTTCGCCATGTTTTTCTACATGGGTGCCGAAGCGTCAACCTGCGGATTCTTTATTCCCTATCTGAAATCAGTGCTGGGTTATACCGATCAACATGCTGCCCAATACCTTACCCTTTACTATATTTTGACGGCAGTCATGGGCATTTTTGGAGTAATCATGCTGAAGTATGTCAAAGCACACAAGTTGTTGGGATTTTTCGGAATTGGGATGTTAGTATTTTTTGCACTGATCATTACCATGAATAGTGGCTACAACGAATTTATCCTGGCCGGATTGGGACTTTTCCTCTCCATCATGTTTCCGACTATCTTTAGTTTAGCCATCGAGGATATTGGCTCATTTACCGGGAAAGGTTCTGCATTGCTTAATTTCGCCCTCATCGGTGGTTCAATATTTCCACCCATTCAGGGAATGATTGCCGATCAGCATGGCGTTCAGATTTCATATTTAATTCCGATGGTCTGTATCGCGATGGTGACGATTTATGCTTTCTTTTTTACTCGGATACCAATCCTGAAAAGAAATGCACAACGCATCAAAACATACTAAATGAAATCCAGATATGTATAGCCCCAGCTTTAAAGCCGGGAAGATTTGGTGAGAATTTTTAAAGTCCCATAGGGACGAAATATTTGTAGCCCCGGCTTTCAAGCCGGGGTATGATAAAACAAAGAAATTGGCGCCGACGGAAAAACTATATCGAAGCAATTTGTCCTTTCGGCGCAATAGACAGAACGATATTTATTGAATTAGTTAAGAAAAAATGACACAAAAAAAAGATCCGATAAAAACATACGACGCCCGCTGGGAAGTCAGTGAATTTGATGATCAGGAAGTACAACGACTTATCGAAGCAACATTGGGATATGCACAAATCATTGGAGTCGATACGCTGGTATTTGCCCGTGATGCCCGTTTGGGTTGTGCGCGGGTTATGGAAATGGGTATTAAGGTGGCCATGGATGCCGGATTCCGGGTTTTCGCCTGTTTTGATCCGATCAGTACACCGCTTAGTTACTTTGTCGCGATGCAAACCAGCGTCAATTTCCCCAATACAATGGGACTGACAATCACCGCATCACATAACCCCAAACAATATGTGGGAATTAAATATACGGTGCCTACCGTTGAAGCAATTGGATATGATTGCGGTCCGTTGGGTGGCTTAAAAAAAATCAAAGAGCTATACCACCAAAACGATTTTGTATTGAAGAATTCAGCTGGTGGTTCATTAACTATTTTGAAAAATCCTGTCGATGCTTACATCGATTATACTTTTCAACTGGCTGGAGTAAAAGCCGGAGTACTTCGGGGACTTTCGGTTATCCTGGATACCTTTAACGGATCTGCTGGACCTGAATTGTACCGGGCCTTGACGATGGCCGGGGTAAAAGTCACCCCTTTACGCTTAACTCCAAACGGAGAATTCCCAACCGGTTCGCCCAATCCGACCAGTCAGGGCAAGATGAATGCTGCCATTGATTTTGCCCGGCAACAAAATGCTGATCTGATCATCGGCATTGACGGCGATGGCGACCGGATCGTTTTTGGTGATCAGCAAGGAGTTTTCAGTGCAGGTTTTGTCACAATTCCCATTTTAAAATCAGTACTTTCAGAAGCAAAAGATCCCAGCCCGCAACGAGTACTTTATGATCCCAAAGTAAATCCGATGGCTTTGCTCAAATGGGCCGAGTTGAATGCCGAACCGGTGTTGTTCCGGAATGGCCATTCGCAGATCAAAGCATTTATGAAACAGACCGGGGCGATTGCAGGAGCAGAGGAATCGGGTCATTTTTATCATCGGTTACCAATGGGAAATATGGATGTGTCGGGCGAAAATTCCTTATACACCATTCTGCTTTTTCTGAAATCAGTTCATCAGGATAAATCAATTATTTCTGATATCAGGACCTTGCAGGATCAGATATACACCAGTGGTGAGTTTAACTTTGAATTTCCGGATGACACCATTCGGGATCAGGCGATGAATGCAGTGATTTCATTATTTGAAAAAGATCAGGCTAAATTGACGACACATTCGGAGAACGGAGACGACCTTGAAGGAACAGTAGTTTACAAAGGAGTTGATCAGGTGAATGGGAAAATAAGCCTGGAAGAGGTTTGGTATGCAGCTTATGTCCGGACTGCTACCAACGAGAAAGGCGTGGTTAGGAGCTACATTTCAAGCTGTACGGCTGAAGCCGGAGAAAAACTAAGAGGAAAAATCGAACAGATTTTGAGAGAAGAATTTCAGGGAAAAGAAATAGAATAAAGGAATAATATGCGTATCCGATATGTTGCCTATGCAAATTGAATCTGTCATTAAGTGGT